>CAYQEJ010000003.1:1970-140695 GCA_964416505.1 uncultured Gammaproteobacteria bacterium | reverse complement strand
CGTTATTTACTGGAGTTGAAGAAAAATAAACCATATCTACTACTTTTGAGGCTATCTCAAGTGCCCAAAATGCTGAGGAATGGAATAAGTGGGATCCTCCAATCAGAAGAACTTTCCCATTTTGCCCTTTATGGGAATTAGATGCTGGAACATATAGCTTCTTTAAAACTGATGAATCAAAACTTTTCATAAAGTATTCAATAACCAGTTAAAAGAAATGTCTTGAAATTCTTTCAATGTATTCGGAGAATCGTGGAGAGAATGACTTGCCCCTTTTTGAATATAAAATTCTCTCTTGGAAGAATTAACAGCCTTTTCGTAATAATTTTTTACTATCCAATCTTTTACAACCTCATCATTTTCAGATTGAATAACCAATAAATTTCCCTTAAATTTCTCCATTCCTTTATAGGCAATGGAATCTAGCCATTTTCTTTTATCAGCATACGAATAAATTCTAAGATCCTCAACGTGCGTATCCATTATTTCTTCAGGAAAAATTGCAGGAGCTCTCAGAACAAGAGATTTAACATCGAAGTCATTCATTAAAATTGCAGCTACAAATCCACCAAAACTTGTTCCCAAAATTCCAATTCTTTTTTCATCAATATTTTGTTTTAAAAGAAAGTCGAGACCTGCTCTGGCATCATCAATTCCCATTCTCTGGGTTTGGTTTTTGAAAACTCCATCACTCTCTCCACAGCCTCGAAAATCAAAAGCCAAAGCCATAATTCCTTTTTCTGAAAGCCTTTCACTAATCTCAAGATATCTTTTTCTCGATGACCCTCGACCATGGTAAAAAACTACACCGGGAAACGGACCGTTTCCCTCAGGAACAAATAATGATCCTCTTAATACGTCATTCCCTACTTTAAATTCAATCTGCTTTTCCATATTAAATAGTCAATCGTCATTTGATAATTCTATTATCTCCATTGTACCTTTTACTTTAGCGGGAATAAACTCCTCATGAGTAGTAGTAATTATTGTTTGCTGCTTATTTATGATTGTCAAAATTAAATTAATATGCCCTTCATCTAATTCTGAAAAAACATCATCTAAAAGTAATATTGGCTTATTATCAAGTTTTTCATGTACATATTCCAATTCAAGAAGCTTCAATTGAAGAACTCCAAGCCTCTGCTGACCACGGGAACCAAAAGATTTTAGTTCTAAATTTTGATCAAAAAATATCTTAAAATCATCTCTGTGAGGACCCACTAAAGTCACTCCTACGCTAGATTCTGCATCTCTATATTGCTCTAGTCTTTCTTTAGAAATTACACTTTTATCATATTCAATTTTTAAATCAAAAATTTCTTTTTTAGATTCATTAAGAAAATTTATAAATTCTTCTCTTTTATGAGTCAGAACAGCTCCATTTCTTATTACCAAAGTATCCCAGTAAATAAACTCTGTATCTTTTCTCTGCATTCCATTCTTTACCAAATCTAAAAGAGCATTTCTTTGCTTCAGCGCTTTCGAGTAACCTAAAGACGCAATTCTATAATCCCTATCTGTTTGCTCTAAAACATTATCTAAAAAATTTCGTCTTAGCCCTGGACTCCCTGCTATTATCTCCAAATCTTCAGGTGAAAAAAGAACTGAGGGGAAAAAACCCACGAAATCTGCTCGTCTTTTTCCTACTCCATTTACCAAAAATTTTTTATATTGCGTCCTGACTCCAGCTACTTCCCCTACTGTTACCACCACCTCAAGATCATTATCCAAAACTTTAACCTTTATTTTTCCCATCTCACTTCCAATTCGCACCATTTGCGCATCCTTGTCTGCCCTAAAACTTTTTCCCGTAGAACTTAAAAAAAGTGATTCGATAAGGTTTGATTTGCCAGATGTATTTGGACCAATAATTATTAAAGATTTATTTTTAAAATCAAATGTTTTTTTCTTATAATTGCGGAAATTTTGAAGCGTTAGATGGCTTAACATTTTTGTAGTTTACCATAAAGCACGGGGAGTAATTCAAATATTCTGAACGCAATCAGCAGAAGGAGAATAAATTAAAAGTGTGCTTTAAACTACGAATGAAGTGAAAAAAGTGAGTTACGACCTCAGTGCATTATTCAATAATTGTACCTAAGAAATCTTTTCCATTGAAATAATTTTCAAGATTTTCCATATTATTTCCATTTAAGACTACTACTTTTACTCCTAATTCATGAGCTTTTTTAGATGCTATTGGATCAAATGGGCTATTCATTCCCGGAATCCATTCGTCGCCTACCATCTTTCTAAAATCTGTCCAAGAAATTTTCTCAAGTGGTTTTGCGTCTGGATTCTTTCTGGGGTCATCATTGTAAACTTGGTCTATGTTTGAGAGGTTAATGAGGGTTTTTATTCCGTAGTCTTCACAAATCATTACAGAACAAAAATCAGTTGACCAACCAGGCTTCCATCCTGAAGCGACAACTACTGGCTCTTCAACTTTTCTGATAATTTCATAGTGCTTTAATACAAATGGATGAGCAATATCTCTAAAAATAGTTCTAACTAAATGGGCGTTCATTTTAGTTGCGTGGATTCCTAGCCAATCTAAATCATCGCGGGTAAGCTCGTGTCCGATAACTTCTGCTCCAGCATCTCTATACTGTCTCGCAATTGTTCCTCCACCCGTAATCAAAAAAAATTGGCGGTTAGGATTTGCCGCCAATTGTTCTCTTATGAACTTATTTAACTTTGAAAGGAACTTAGTATCAATTCCTCCATCGGGGTAAATTAATGATCCACCGACTGATATTACGACCTTATCTGTGTAATTCGAACCCATAAATAAGTTTAAAAAAAGACCCCAAAGGGTATTTCAATAGCACTAATTCTATTCCAATCCCCTAAAACAGTCAATATCCCAAGTTTATTTCTGACAATTCTCACAAAAAAATGTTCCGCGGCCACCTAAAAATATTTTTTTAATTTCACCTCCACAGTTAGGACATTTCTTTCCTTTTTTTCCGTAAACCAATGAGTGCATTTGATACTGCCCTTCTTGCCCCATCACGTTTACAAAATTAAGCTCACTTGCTCCCCCATATTTCATACTTTTTTCCATGACCGCTAAGACTCCTTTATATAATTTTTTTGCTTCAGACAGATTCAAACTATTAGCAGGTCTCTTGGGGTTAATTTTTGCCAAAGACAATGCGTCATTTGCATAAATATTTCCAATTCCTCCAATTCTCTTTTGATCCATAATAAGAGGTTTAACCGCAAGTCTTGATTTACTTAAGATATTAACAAACTTTTCTTCTGTTAAATCCTTAAAAGGCTCAGGTCCAAGACTTTTGAAAAAAGACATTTCCATCACTTTTTCCGTATCCACTACCCTCACCCAACTAAATTTTCGAAGATCGTTATAATATAAAATTGCATCTCTATCTAATTTAAAAATTATTCTTGTGGCATTATTTGGAAGAGTTTTTACTTTTTGTGGACTGACAGGAATCTTAAAAGTCTTAGGATCCCGATAAATAATCTGCCCAGTTAGCTTAATGTGAATTGCGAGAGATTTTTTATTATCTAAATCAATTACCAAGCCTTTCCCAAATCTACGAATTTCAATTACTCTTGCGCCAATTATCTCTTTTGGATCACCTTCAAAAATTCCTTTTGAAAGAATTTCAACATCAAGAAATTTGTGACCTTTTAAATATTTTTGAAGACCTAATTTAACTGTTTCAACTTCTGGTAGTTCCGGCATACACATTTTGCGCGGGAAACTGGTGAAATTTTCGCAGGAACGACGCAAGCAGCGAAGCGAGTTTCAAGAAAATTTTACTAGTGACCCAGCGCTTTTATCCTATCTTTGACTCTACAAACTCTCTTATATCTTTTTCAAACCTTTTCTTTCCGAAATTCTGAGCATGCTTTGAAATAAATGAATGATCAAATTTAATTTTTTCAAACTTTTTAATTCCAGAATTTAAACTTTCTATGCTAAATTCATCAAAAAATAAACCTGTTTTTCCATCAATTATTGTTTCCAAAACTCCACCAGACTTATGAGCAATAACTGGAGTACCCGACATCATCGCTTCCACCGGAATTATTCCAAAATCCTCATCTTCCGAAGCAAAGATAAACGCTTTTGCTTCTGCCATAAGCCTATCCTTATCCTCATCGGTTATTTCCCCTAAATATTCTATATTTGATCCCCTATCTTTCAAAAGATCATTTATTTCTTTTTCATATCCACCGAATGTTTTTCCAAAAACCTTAAGAGGTAAACCATTTTCCAAAAATGCTTTTAAAACTAAATCAGGATGTTTTGCGCGCGCAATTCTTCCACCTGTCAAATAAAAATCTTTTTTTTCTAAACCCTTTGATACCTTAACTTCAACTGGAGGATAAATAACTTTTGCATCTTTTCTGTAAAACTTTTCTATTCTAGCTTTCGTAGTATTTGAATTGGCTATAAAATAATCAACGTTTTCACTGGATCTATGGTCAATTATTCTTAAAAAGTGAATTAGAATATCTAATATGAAACGAGTAACTGCATTCCCCTTCCAATTCCTTGCAGTTGCGTAACCATATAGATATCTAGGCGGTGTATGACAGTAGCATATTAGCTTTGCATTTTTTTTGTTTATAAAATTTGGACTGTACGCTCCAGTTGCCGAAACAATTACAGCGTCGAATTTAGAAAAATCAAATGAATCAAAAATCAGAGGAGCAATAAGCCTAAGGGGACTTATTAATTTTGCTTTAAATGGTAATTTTTGAGCCCAGGAAGCGTGAATATCAAACTTTTCAAATCTATCTTGGTGGGGCCCTAAATATTTTGGCAGATAAACAGAGGTATAAATTGGAGCATTTGGAAATATATCATGTAGAGATTCCAAAACCCTCTCTGCACCACCATATTCCTTTATGTAATCATGAACAATCGCAACCTTCATATTAATCCCAATTGGTCTTCTGAAACTTTATTTTTCTTTGGTTTTTCTACCTTTGGTTTTTGATCAAGTTTAAAACGATCAATCAAACTATTGAATGATAGTTTTTTAAATTCATTTAGTAAAGCGTCTTTATCGATTTTTCCAATCTCGCATTCAGAGAATTTTAAATGAATTGGCACATTTACTTCAATTGTTGCAAGTTTTTTGGCCATAGCAGCCTGCTCCGCATCGGTTGCTAATTTTTCTGATAGATTAGGACTTATTTCTCCTAGATTCGTATAGACTCCTTCAAGCGTATGAAACTTATTTAAAAGATTTGCTGCTCCCTTTGGACCTATTCCATTTACTCCCGGATAATTATCAGAATTATCCCCTACCAAAGCCTTATAATCTATAAACTGATGAGGCTCGAGTCCATATTTTTCCTTTACTTTGTCGATGTCAAAAAGAATCATCTTAGTAACTCCGGTGATTGGAGCGAGAATTAAAGTTTGATCAGTCACAAGCTGCAACAAATCTCTATCTCCAGTTAAAATTATCACCTGATTTTCTTTAGATTCTTCAGAAGCCTGCCTAGCCAATGTTCCTATAAGGTCATCTGCTTCATATCCGTCAAGCTCAAATATCTTTACATTTATTTTTTCTAAAACCTCATGAATAATTTTAAATTGATTAGAAAGTCCATCATCCATCTTAGGCCTAGTTGCCTGATATCCTGCATACATCTGCTTTCTAAAAGTGGGAGCTGGACGATCAAACGTAACGATTAGATGATCTGGTTCTAAATCTCCTATTATTTTTAGAATCATAGAGAAAAACCCATAAACAGCATTTGTAAGATCACCATTTTCTGTCTTATGAAGCGGAGGAAGCGCATGATACGCACGATGAACTATAGCATTTCCATCAACAAGAACAAGTTTGCTCATGAAAGGATTATATCAACTTTGATGGTTAAGCGGAGAGTTTTCTGTAAAGAAGAGCTACTGCAATAAATGAAACTGGAATTGTAACCAAAAGTCCTACCAGAAGCGCTATTGCTCCTAAAATATTTAAAGCAATCAACAAGAGCACAAATAAGAAAATATTTAATGTATTCCCTTTTGTTGCTTCCCAGCTCATTTTAAGAGAATCTGTAATACCTGCATTCTTATCAACAACATAAAAGCTATAAAATTGAAGCCTTAAAGCCAAATAAATTCCAGGCACTACAAGAAGAATGAACCCTACTCCAACGATTAATCCATAAAGAATTGAAGACACTAGAAGATTTATAAAATACTGTGGATATGCCCAAAGTTCTTGAATTTCAGCTTTATGGCCATCTACAAGTTTCAAAACTATTTTTATAAATCCTATTTCGAAAAAGATAGATAATGCACTAAATACCAAAGATACAACAACCGAAAGAGGTGATTCTTTAAATGCGCTCGAAAATGCTGACTGAACAATATTAAAGACTACGAATGCTCCCATGAGTATCGCTATTAATCTTGTATTCTTTTTTAGGATCTCCCAGGAAGACTTTATAAGACCAATTTTATCGAATTGCTTCATCAAGGCAATTGTTATACTTTTTTACTCAGTTGTCAATAAGGAGTTAGGCTTCTATGGGAAGGATTGCAGGCTTAGATCCTGGAAGAAGTTTTTTAGGACCAATTAGCTCTTCAAACTGCTCAGCTTCAAGCGTCTCAACTTTCAATAATTCTTCTGCCAATAAGTCGAGCTTCTTCCTATATTTCTTTAGAATTTTCAAAGCTTCCTCAAGTCCATTATCTATTATCTTTTTTACCTCTACATCAACTTTTGCTTGCATCTCAGGAGATAAACTATCTGTATCATATGGTGTTTCTTTCTGAACTTCTAAAGTAACAGGCCCAAGACTACTCATTCCAAATTTCATAACCATAGCCCTAGCTATGCTTGTTGCTCTTTCGATATCATTTGAAGCACCTGTCGTAATATCTCCAAAGGCGAGTCTCTCAGCAGCCTGACCCCCAAGCATCATTGCAATTTCCTCAAGAAGATGTGACTTTGTCTCGTGCACTCTGTCGATTGATTCTGTCATAGTATGACCCAAGCTCATTCCCCTACTTACGATTGAAATTCTATGGATCGGCTCAATATGAGGCATCTCCCATCCGACAAGTGCGTGTCCCGCCTCATGATAAGCTGTCATTTTTCTATCCATATCTGTTTGGAGTCTTTTCTTTTCTGGTCCAAGTTTTACTTTTGTAGCAGCTTCCTCTAAGTCTCCCATATCAATTTTCTTTCTGTTTGATCTTGCAGCTCTGATAGCAGCCTCATTAAGCATATTTTCAAGATCAGCACCTGAAAAACCGACTGTTCTTTTTGCTACCCTGTCCCAGTTCACCTTAACATCAAATGGTTTGTTTTTTGCATGAATTGCTAAGATATTCTTTCTTCCTTCTACATCCGGAAGCTCGAGCGCTACGCGTCTGTCAAAACGTCCTGGCCTCACTAAGGCTGGATCCAAAATATCGGGTCTATTTGTAGCCGCCATTACAACAAGCTGTTCATTTGGTGAAAAACCATCCATTTCAACGAGAATCTGATTTAAGGTCTGCTCTCTTTCATCATGACCACCCATAAATCCTGAGCTACGTTGTCTTCCAATTGCATCAATTTCATCTATAAAAATAATCGCTGGTTGAGATTTTTTTGCTGTTCCAAACAGATCGCGAACACGAGATGCACCAACTCCCACTAACATTTCCATGAATTCGCTTCCAGCGATCGAGAAAAAAGGTACATTTGCTTCTCCTGCTGTAGCGCGCGCCAAAAGTGTTTTTCCTGTTCCTGCAGGACCTATCATCAAAACTCCCTTCGGAGTACGAGCACCAATGCTTTTATACTTTCCTGGATTCTTAAGGAAGTCTACAATTTCCTCAAGCTCTTTTTTAGCTTCATCCACTCCCGCAACGTCTGCAAAAGTTATTTTAGGATTATCCTTGCTATAGAGCTTTGCTTTTGATTGACCAAACGAGAATACACTATCCTGTGCTCCTCTAGCCTGTCTAAAAATAAAGTAGAAAAATCCTACCATTAAAAGTATTGGGAGAAAAGAAGCTAAAATATTAATCCAATTATTTAGTGCTGTTTTATCATTTATAGAAACTTTTGTTTTATTTAATTCAACTCCCGCATCTTTAAAAAGAGTATAAACATTTGATCCTGATTCTTTAAAAGCCTGAACACTTTTATCATCATCAAGTTTCAAAACCAGTTTATTTTCATTTACCTCTATTTCTTTTACATTTCCTCTTTTTACTTCTTCAATAGCTTGAGAAAGAGGAATAGAAGTTTGATTTTCTAATGGCTGATTTACAGCTACAAAAAGAAAGGCCAGAAACAAAAAGACAGCTGAATACAAAAGTATATTTTTCCAGTTATTAACTTTTTTAACCTTGAGGATTTTCGGTTTTTTTGTTCTCCTGCCGTTTGCCATAATGAGAGGAAATTATAACATAGATCTTACTCTTTTTAAAGCTAAATAAGACCCATTTTTTGTTTTGCTTCAAGAAGTGTTGCGCTTGCTACTTCTCTACAGATCTCCGTGTGCTTTGAAAGCATTTCATCTAAATCAAATGAGGATTCAATTCTAGCTCTTCTTTCTTGAATTGGCTTAAGAATTTCATAAATTGCTTCGGCAACTTGAGGTTTTAACTCAGAATATCTGATATTTTTATCCTTATAATCTTGAGCAAATTTAGTATATAAATCATCACGATTAGCTAATTTTAGCAATGCAAATAGAGTTGCAATTCCACCACTAGTTGGCACCTCTCCGCCTAACTCTCCCGAGTCAGTTGGAACTCCTGCCAATTTCTTTTTTATGGTTTCTAAATCATCAGTTAAATTTATAAAACTTCCTTCAACGCTTTTCCCCATCTTCCCCTCTCCTGTAAGAGATGGAACATATTCTCCTTTTGTCCTAAAAGTTTCAGGTTCAGGAAAAGTTACACCAAACATTGTATTAAATTTACGAGCAATTTCCCGAGCTACTTCTAAATGCGGCTCCTGATCTTTTCCTACTGGCACCAAATTAGCCTTGTAAAGAAGTATATCCGCAGCCATAAGTACCGGGTAATACAAAAGACCCATATTTACATAGGTAGGATTTTGAGCCTTTTTATCTTTATAAGTCGGAAGATCCTCAAGCCTACTAACGGGATAAATTGTGCCTAAAAGATAGGCAAGTTCCGTATGCTCTGGTACTCTACTCTGAATTTCTATTAAGCATTTTTCTGGATCCAAACCAGCAGCAAGATAATCCAAAACAACATCTTTTACATTTTGCTGTAGATTCTTTGGGTCATATGGAGTAGTTATTGCATGCAGATCTACCACTGAGAATACACAATCATATTTATCCTGTAACTCCAGCATGCCTTTTACTGCACCAAAATAGTTACCGAGATGAAGCCGGCCTGTTGCTCTAATTCCACTATAAACTTTCTTTTTATCCATATGGGGAGATTATACACTAAATCCAGGCTTTCTTGAGCTCCTGAAAACGTCCTTCCATAATTGCTTCTCTAATTTTATTTGTAAGATTAACTGTGAAATAAACATTGTGATAAGAAGCCAAAGTATAAGCTAAAAGCTCCCGACTTCTAAATAAATGATTTATGTATGCCCTAGAATAGGTTTTGCAAACATAACAATCACAGTTGGGATCAACAGGCTTTAAATCTCCTGCAAATTTCGATTTAGTAATATCAAATCTAAACCTGTTTTTTACGCTTCCTGTTGGAGGAGAAATAAAAACATGGCCCATTCGCCCAAGACGAGTCTGAATAACACAGTCAAAAGTGTCAATTCCCCGCTCGACTCCCTCAAAAATATCATCAATTTCTCCAATCCCTAACAAATGTCTAGGTTTTTCATCATCTAAAACTTGGGCTGTCCAATTTATAACTTCATAAAGATTTTTCTTAGATGCGTGAGCACCGCCAAGAGCTATCGCGTCGAAATTGTCATTTACAAATTTCGCAGACTCTTTTCTCAAATCCTCAAACTGACCTCCATGCGTTACCCCATAAAGAAGCTGATCCCAGCCTTGCAAGGCCAGGCCTTGCGAGGCTAAATGCGTCTTTAAGCTTCGAATCTCCCACCTTTTTGTAAGCTCCAGGCTTTTTTTCGTTTTCTCATAAGTATAAGTCGGTGATTCAAGATCATCAAAAGCTACTATTAAGTCCGCACCTAGCTTCTCTTGAATCTCAATTGAAGATTCAGGAGTAAGTTTATGCCTGGATCCATCAATATGTGACTGAAACTCTACGCCCTCTTCGGTAATTTTGTTCAAGCGAGGCTTAATTTCTTCTACTTCTGTAGTTTCAGGTTTTAAGAATTTCACTCCTGGCTTCTCAAGACCTACTCCAAGCGAAAAAACCTGAAATCCACCACTATCTGTAAAAGTCGGGCCGTTCCAATCCATCATACGAGACAAGCCCCCCATTTTAGCCACTAAATCTTCGCCTGGCTGAAGCATAAGATGATATGTATTTCCCAAAACCGCCTGAGGACCAATCTCTCGGATTTGAGCTCCAGTTAAGCTTTTAAGTGTTCCTTTTGTACCTACCGGGAAGAAAGCAGGAGTCAAAATATCCCCATGCGAAGTCTTTATTACTCCAGCCCTGCCTTTTCCCGATTTATTTACTACTTCAAACTTCGGTTTCATAACACGTAATTATAACTTTTTGAATCAAGTGAAGCAATTTGCTACCATATATTAATGACAGCCGAAATGCTTTTCAGATTTATACCATTCCTATTTTGCATTTATGTATTTGTAAAATCGACTAAAATAGTATTCAAATATAGAAAAAATATTGAATTAACTAGATATAAAGGTTTAAAAACCCTCTCCTTAAATCCTTTTTCAATGCAGGAATATAAGGGAAAAACAGCTTGGTATTTAGCATTACTTGGAGCAGTAATATCAGTGTTATTTGGATTTCTATTCTCCTTGATTTTTTTAGGCAATATACTAACTCTTTAATTTTTTGACTTCGTTTTTAAACTGATTTCCGCGGTCTTTATAGTTTTCAAACATTCCAAATGAAGCACATGCAGGACTTAGGAGAATCACATCTCCAGCTGAAGCAATCTTTGAGGCTGCAGTCACGATCGTAGTCATGTCTTTTGCGCCTTCTATAAGAGCAAATTGTGATTTAGGATTTTTTATTTCTGCCTTTATTCTTTCCCACTCTACTCCAATACCTATAATTGCCTTTATATTTTCTTTTTTGGATATTAATTCTCCCAATTCTCTAAAGTCACTATTTTTAGAACTTCCTCCAAGTATCAAAATTTCAGGATTTTTAAAAGATTCAATAGCAGCAATTGCTGTTTCTGGGGTAGTTGAAAATGAATCATTATAGTATTCAACTCCATTTATTCTTCCTACCAACTCAAGCCTATGCTCAAGACCTTTAAAGTGCTGCAGAACCTTCGTAATTGTTCCTACTCTAACTCCTGCCAAATATGCTGCCATAGTAGCTGCACAAACATTTTCATGATTATGATCACCTCGAAGTAGCAGCTCTCTGGTATCAATTACAGGAATAGAATTGCCATTTGATCTTAAAATTATTTGATTTCCAAGAGCAAAACAGCCCTCCTCTACTTCCCTTTCGCGGGAAACGAAGTAAACTTTTCCATTTGTCTCAATATCAGATTCATTGCTTGCAGGATAATCCCTATTTATAATTGCGAAATCATTTTCTGTCTGACCCCTTAGAATATTTCTTTTAGCTTCTATATACTCCTTAGTATCCTTATGGTAATCAAGATGCTCTGAGGTAACCATAAGTAAAACCCCTATATGTGGACTCTTATCTAAATCCGCAAGCTGAAAAGAACTCATCTCTAGAATTACCCAACTTGCACCATTTAGTTTTTCCAAAAACTCAAATGGCGGTACTCCTATATTGCCCCCCAAGTAAACATCGCGCTCTTCCGCCTTGAGCATCTCATAAATAAGACTTGAAGTTGTCCCTTTTCCTTTTGTACCAGTAACTCCAATTACAGGCGCTGGACAAAGATCCATAAAAAGTTTTGTCTGGGAAGTTATTTTTTCTTTAGTTACTTTTCCTTCAAGATCAGAAAGATTCACGCCGGGAGATCTAACTACCAAATCAAATTTTTCCAGATCGTCAAGATAATTTTTACCTTGTTTTTGATCTAAAATAGTAACTATTGCACCACATTTTTCCAGAAAATCTCTTGAAGATTTTCCTTCTATTCCATCTCCGATTACAGCAATTTTTTTATTATTAAATTGAGAAAAATCCATATTGAAGATTGATTGTGGCTGCGGCGGGGTTCGAACCTGCGACCATTGCCTTATGAAGACACCGCTCTACCACTGAGCTACGCAGCCAAATCCCCCTTAGTATACCAGAAATCAAGGCTAATTTAAACTTTATAGGTTTGACCCGAGGCTAACAAAAGTGGTACAATATGTTTACGCGCGGGGTAGTGTACAGTGCACGTGAGGCTCATAATCTCACAGGCTAGGCGCAACTCCTAGCCCCGCAACACAGTTCCCTGCCAAATCCAAGGGAAGCCCAGGCTTCCTTTTTTGGTGGAATTTTGATATATTTATCGGCCGTGGACAAAACGCTTATATTAATATCAGATTATGGAATCGGCGATCCAGCCTTTACGGAGGTCATAATTAGGCTAAGAAATATGATCCCGGATGTATATATTCATCCACAATCTACTCCTCCCTTCTCTACTGTTAATACTGGCTTTTGGATCTATCAAGTAGCTTTAACTCCAAATCTAAAAAATACATATATTTTCTCCAATACTGCTCCAAGAAAAGATAAAAAACATGCTCAAAAAAATAATAAAGGCGAAGTTCTTATGTATGCAAAACTCAAAAATGGCTTTGAAATTGTAGGAATTAACGCTGGATTTAATTTCTCATTCATTAAACCTTTTATTGATAAGTTTCATCACGTAGTTGTGGAAAATGAAGGCTCACAATTTCGATCTCGCGATAAATACCCTCAAGCCGTAGCTAAAATGATCAAAAAAGATAAATCTTTCATAGGAGAAGAGGAAGGCATAAATATTATTCCCGATGCGCCAAAAAACCTAATAGCCTCAATCGACGGCTATGGAAACATAAAAACCTCAATCACTTCTTCGCAAGCTAAATATAAACCAGGACAGATGTTAACAGTTGAGATTAACAAGAAAAAACACGTGGCGACATTTACGGATGGCACGTTTAATATTCATGAAGGAGAATTGGCTTTTGCTCCTGGATCATCCGGGCATACTGACCGATTTATGGAGCTATTCTTGCGGGGTGGATCTGCAGAAAACCTATTCGATAATCCTCAAGTTGAAGCTGAAATTAAAATTAAAGAAAATTAATCCTCATTAATCAGTAGATTTACCCATTTTTTCCAATTAGGCAAATTCACGGTTTCCTTTTTTTCTTTCTTTTTAATCAAATCCTGCGGAACAATTACCCCACTCTCACCAGGACGCACCATAAAAAGCTTATTCCTTGCTTCACTTTCTATAAAACTTTCCCCCTGAACAAGACTAAGCTGCTTTTTTAAAGCCTCATTTTTCTTTTTTTCTTTATCTAAATCTTTTTGAGTTGAAACCACAAGGTCCTGCTTCTTCCAAAGATCATAAATTGAACGCACCAAACCGTTAATTATTACCAAACAAACAATAACTGAAATTATGAAAAATACTTTTTTCATAGTTGACTACGAGCTCAAAGCTGTGATATTATAGGCCATTATGAATCAAATTAAATTAGCTGATGCGAGTACTGGCTTTAAAAATTTCTTAAAAGATAAAGGCCACTCAACCTCAACAATTGTAGCATACGGAAAAGATATAGAGCAGCTTGTTAACTTCTTAAATTCACTTGAAAAGCAACACGTAGATGAAGTCGCAAAGGAAGATATTGAAGCATTTTTAGCCAAGATGAACACAGACGGCTATACTCCAAAATCAATTTCAAGAAAAATCAATTCAACAAGAACTTTTTATAGATTTTTAAAAGTAAATGAATATATAACTGATGATCCTTCCCTTTTAGTGGCACATCCAAAATATCAACTTGCTCCACCTAGAATTCTAACTCCTACAGAATATAGAGCGCTTAGGGACGCCGCTAGAAATGATGCTAGAATGAGCGCAATAATAGAACTTTTACTTCAAACAGGTATAAGAATTGGAGAATTAACAGCTCTAAAGCTCTCAGATATCAACAAAGACTCACTCCACATTCCACCAATGGAAAAGCACGGAGAACGTATAGTACCTCTTAATAAAAGGGCTCAGGAAGCCTTAAAGAAGTATCTAGAGATTCGTCCTAAATCAGAAAATGAACATTTATTCATAACCAAGTCTGGAAAACCATTCTTAATTAGAAATATCAGAACTTCGGTTGAAAGATATTTTAGACTCGCTGAGATCAAGAATGCAAAAGTAAATGATTTAAGACATACTTTCGTAGCTCATCACTTAAAACATGGAGCTTCAATTGTTCTTCTATCAAAAATTTTAGGACACAAGAGATTATCTACAACAGAAAGATACTTAGAATACGTTCCAGAAAGAGCTTCGGAATCTCAAATCCTCTCAGAGCTATAAACTCTTAAAAGTAAATTAAATCCCAAAATGTTATAATATTTGCCATTCGGGTTTATCCTGAATGGGCTAGTAGCTCAGGGGTAGAGCGCTACTCTTATAAAGTAGATGTCCTTGGTTCAAATCCAAGCTAGCCCACTTAAAGTTGAGCACGTTGACCTATTACCTGCTCTATTACATTTACATCTTTTCCATATTTCAATCGAGATAATTCTTTTATAAGCTCTGCAACTCTCGTATTCATCATTGCCTTTTCCTGTTCCATATCTTTCGTAGTATCCAAAGAGAATGGTGGAACCGGTTCGCCATTTACGACACTTCTCATATAGCAATTAAATCGATCGATATTTATAAGATCTGCTTCAGAAAATGTTGGTTGGAATTCATGCTGAAGATAATTTGCATCAGTTACACCTACGCGAAATGCTGCCAGAGTACCTACATTTCCAAAAATAGCATTTTTAACTTCCTCTTCCATTTGCCCGATAAACTGATTCGCAACTATTAAATCCAAACGATATTTCCTAGCCTCAGAGAGAATTTGGGCAAAATCAGGGGTTGCGAAATTCTGGAACTCATCAACATAAAGGAAGAAGTCTTTTCTCTGCTCCATTGGCATATTTTGCCTACTCATGGCTGCAACCAAAAGCTTTGGGACCAAAATTAAACCCAAGAAACTAGAGTTCTCTTCCCCGATTTTTCCTTTTGATAAATTAACTAAGAGTATTTTTTGATTGTCCATAACATCTCTGAAATTAAACGCAGACTCACTTTGTCCAATTATATTTCTCATAGTTTTATTAGTAACGAAGCGGCCAAATTTTGAAACGATATAATCCAAAACTTCTGATTTATGGAAATCTGAAGTTTGCGCAATCTGGTCTGTCCAATACCTCCTGACTATTGGGTCCTGAACATATGGGAGAAGCTCTTGGACAAAATTAGCATCAGTTAAAACACGCACCACTTCAATAAATGTACTTCCCTTTCTGCTCATAACGGTAAGCATGGCATTTCTAATTGCATGCTCGAAACGTGGACCAATAATACCAGTCTTATTTGGATCATAAAGTTTATACATAAGTCCGACTATCGAAGAAACTACATAATGTTTTTCCTCCTCAGTATCGGCTTCAAGCATATTGAGTCCCATTGGGCGTGTAGTATCTGAAGGATCAAATAAAACTACATCTTCTGAGCGCTCAGGCGGAATCACTTGAAGAAGATCCTCGATAAGATCTCCATGGGGATCGACTACCCCCACTCCCTCTCCATTTCTAATATCCTGAATAATCATTTGTTTCAAAAATTCTGTTTTTCCCGTTCCCGTTTTTCCAATAATATACATGTGTCTTCTTCTATCATCTCTTTCTATAAATACATCACGAGCCAAACCTCTATATACACTTTTTCCTAAATAAAGACCTGTCGTGGGAACATGCGCTGCTACAGGAGCTCTTTTTGAAGTCACCCAGAAAATATGAGGGGTAGCTACGCTTTTATTAGGGAAATGAAAAATAGTTGCCAGCTCTTCTGAGGTTAAAACAGAAGGATGCCCTCTTTTTGGCTGATATCTATAAATAAAGCTATCCATAAATTCCTTTTGCTTTTTAACATGGTGCTTTGAAAATGAGTTGTGAGATGAAAACTGACTAAATGCATTCGTAATGTTATTCAAATGCGCCTCGGCAGTTTCTTTAGTAGAAGATGAAACAACAACTCTTACTACCGTATTAAACCCTGGTTTACTAACCTTATTTTCTATGGCTTCGAGCTCTTTTGCGTCTACTGAATATTTTGCTGTTTCAGGATTCGCCTCTTCTTTTTTTGTATGAGAAACATGATCTTTTCCCATTTTTTTCCATTCTGATTCAGCTGGAGAAATGAGTATCTGAATCGCTGCACCTTCCCCATCTGTCATTTTGGCTAAAACAGAAGTGATTGCAGACATAGGATCAGTCGCAAATTCTTTGTATACTTTTATTGGCTCGTAATTATTCTTCTTAAGCGTGAGCTCTGCAAATGCTACCTTCGAATTTTCACTAAAAATATTGTAATCATTTCCTATTACATAATCTTCTTTCAAGGAATTTTTTTCATTAACTTCTTTAATTTCTGCATCAGGATAAGCTCCATTTATTTGTTTTTCTACAAAATCTTTGTATTTATTCGGAACTGAAACATAAAACCTAATATCTCCAGGCATTCCTACGATTTCAAATGAAAGAACAGGCTGCACTACGAACCATTGCGGCTTACCACTTTTATGAAAGGACGCAAAACTCGCAAATAACTGCTCTGCGGCGTCAATCTTTATTTCGTTATCTCGAGGAAGCGCTACCTGAAGAAGTGTTGAGTTAAGAGAATTTTTTTCCAGATTTCTAAATTTATATTTCAGTGCTAAAAAATAACTCAAAAGTCCGATTCCAGCGCCTAACAAACCAAGAATCAACGTGGCTAACATAAGGTTAAACATTAGTGCAAATGGATTAAATCCTGAATTAAACATATCTAAGCTGCTCTTTTTAACTGTCTATTTACTACTCTGGCTTCATCTGGTAATCCCTCAGTTGCTTTTCCACGACTTAGAGAAATAACATTAACCTCATCAATTCCTCCGGGAAAGTTAATCACAACTCCTTTACCAGTTATATCTTTTACTTTTGGGAATTGTTCAACTGCTCCATGAGCAACTGCCGATGAATGATCCAGCTGTGGACTTGACTGCATAACTCCTTCTAAGCCTTGCGGAGCCTGAAATTGAGGATGCGCAGGGCTAACTTCAGGTCCTTGAGAAATAACAGCTACCTCAGGCTCTTGGACAGGAACCGCTGGAGCTTGTGCTGGTAAATTTTGCACTTCATTCATACATAACTATGATAACATACTATGGCTAATTATCATGAAATAATTCTCACAAAAATATGACAAATTAGAGGTTATTTCTTTTTCCAAACATTTTCTTTTTGTTTTTCTTTGTAATTAACAAATCTTGCCATTGTAAAAAGAAGATCAGATAAACGATTTAAATAAATGATAATAATCGGATCAACTTCTTCTTTTTGCGCTAAATCTACAATGCGTCTCTCAGCCCTTCTGGCTACTGTTCTAGCAATATGCAACTGCGCTCCGCCCTTTCCTCCCCCCGGGAGTATAAACTGATTTAAAGAAGGCATTTGATTCGTAAGTCTATCTATTAGTATTTCAAATTGCTCCGGCCGTTTCGCCAACTGGTCAACAGGAAGCGTATATGAAACCGCAAGAGAAGATCCAATCTCTAAAAGATCATTCTGAATTTCCTTTAATTCTTTATTTATTGAAGATACTTTTATGAAAGCTATAGCTAAACCGATTGAAGAATTTAGCTCATCAACTGTTCCGTAGGTTTCAACTTTTTTATCGGATTTTAAAACTTTCTTTCCATCAAATAATGAAGTCTTACCCTTATCCCCTGTTCTTGTGTAGATAGCCATAAACTTTTTCTCTAGATAGATTTCTAACTAATTCTAAACTTCCAAAAAATAAAGTTACATAGAATAAATCACCCAGTAACGTATATCTAAAAAATGGAATACCCATGACATAACTTTGAATAAGACCGCTAATATCTCTCGCGTAAGCACCTTGTGCCCAAACTCCAAAATTTGTAATTATAAAAAATAAAATTGAAGAAGAAAGTGAGGCCGTTAAAATATTTTTAAATGATTTTCTATTTTTAAGCCAAATTCCCAATAGGCTGATAATTAAAAAGCTAGTATATACATAAAGAGTTGTTGAATGTACGAGATCAAAAGGACTATAAATCTTTGATAGATTAACTAATTCCGAAGAAAATGGATGAAAATACAGCAGCAAATAATCTGAAAGCAAAAGACTTCCGAAAACAATAAAAACTGAGTATTTTCTATTTAAATAAGCTCCTCCAAACAGTCCCATTGCTGCAATCGGTGCAAAATTTGGAATATGAGGGAAAAGCCTTATCAAAACTGCAATAGCGATTATAAAAATAGGAAATATTATTTCTTTAAAATTTTTCATATTAAAAATTAACTAAAACAAACTCTAGCTTATCAGCATTATTGCAGACATAGCTTGAAACTCCGAGACTTGATGATACACCATTTACCCTAAATTCAAAATACTGATTTGAATCTGCCTTAATTCCATTAAAAGACGTTATAAATTTACCCATATCTCCCCCATAATCTGTGTACTCAATATTCTCAAGACCTAATGCTTTTATAACTGCATCCCAAGCTTTTTGACCAGGTTCAATTGCTACTTCATACGAATCACTAGTTTTCTTGCCGCCATAATCAACAAATATTTTTACAGTATCATTTACTATGGAAGGAACCGGTGTTAGACTTGGAGTCATAGTAGGCGTTGGAGACGACGAGTTATTTGAAGAAGAATTGTTTACGGAAGCAGGAGCTGCAGTTGGAGTTAAGGTTGGCGAAACGTTCTGCTTTTGGATTACTTGACTAATTCTAGGCGCAATGGTGGGAGTTATGCTGATACTTGGAGTAGGACTTACTTTTACCTCTCGGGTAATTTTACTAACCGAAGATTCACCTAGGACTTCTTTCTTGTCACTCCCCTGAATACTACCTACCCCAATTACAGAAGTGCAAAATAAAAATAAGGCAAATGAAAAAACAAATATAAATCCCTTACTTTTTATAACTCTAATTTTTAAATTATTAATTTTTTTCATAAAAAAACTTCTCTTTGCCCTGCGAAGGGTACTCGAGAAGTCGCCAAAAAATCTTGCTCGAGAAACTAATAAGGTGGTTTTCCGACTTTACGGTAGCGGCACTGTGAAGGTATCTAACCTCGCTTACCCAATCCCTATTGGATTTATTAATATAAACTATTAAGTCACTAATTACTAGTGACTAATTTTGCTTAGCATTCGGAATGACCGCAGGCATAACATTTGCCGCAGCCTTCCTCAAACACAAAAGCTGATGTTCCACACTCTGGACAAATATCAAAGTTATTTGTCTTAGGTTTTGTGTCGATCGTAATTCCTTCTTCCAAAGGAAGCTGCTGTAAAACAGTTATTTGCTCTGAAGTTTCTATTTTTGGCTCAACTGGTGCATCTGCATTTACAGCTACTGCTGAAGCATTATGGCCATTCCCATTTGAATTTGGCGCAAGCTTGTCTTCAACTACTCCATTTACTTTGAATGCATATTGTTTTGCAAGAATTTTAGCAACTGCATCAGGAAGCGATCTTACTCTATTTTCTCCAAATCCTACACTTCTAGCTCCTCCTATTCCAGACAGCTGGGAAATAACCTGGCGAATTCTCTCGCGCGGCGGCAGGTTGCCTGCGAGACTCAAATTCAAGGAAATCATTCTACCCAATGCTTCAGCCATAGCTGCAACATCAGATCCTGATTTTCCAATAGTAATAAACATTTCAAATGGATCTCTATTTTGGTCATGATTAAGAGTAATATATGTGTCGCCTACTGGAGTTTGAGTTTTATAAGTTACTCCTTCCATCATCATTGCACGAGGAGCTCTAACTGAGTGATTTGCAACATCTGGAACCTTTACTTCCTCTTTCTTCTCCTCTACATGAGACAACACACCCTGTCTTGAACCATCTCTAAAATAGGTTACTCCTTTAAGCCCTTGATCATATGCCATCATGTAAAGATTTTTAACATCATCTACGGTATGCGCATTTGGAGCATTAACAGTTTTTGAAATTGAAGAATCAATATACTCCTGAGCAATAGCCTGAACCATGACGTGCTCTTCTGGTGTTAAATCATTTGATGAAGCAAAATAATGAGGTTTTTCGCTATCAGGATTTTCTTTCTTCCATTCTTCAAATAAAGGATGGTACATCTTGTGCTCGCCTAACCTATCACGTCTTATAAATTCAAATTCATATACTGGCTCTACTCCAGATGAAACACCTGATATGAGAGATGTAGTTCCCGTAGGAGCAATCGTAAGAAGCACAGCATTTCTAATTCCGTTTTTAGCAATTTTTGACTGAAGATCTTTTGGAAGATGTTGAATATGCCAACCCTGTAAATATTTTTCTTTATTAAATTTAGGAAATGCACCCTTCTCCTTAGCAATATCAGAAGAAGCATCATAAGCGCTATTTCTAAGAGTTTCAAAAATCTTTTTAATAGTCTCTTCTGATTCGGGGGCTCCATACCTAAGCTTCATCTTTATCAAAGCATCAGCTAATCCTAAAATTCCAAGACCTGTACGACGAATATCTTTTGCAACTTTTTCATTTTCTTTGAAGAAGTAATAGGTATCATCAATTACATTATCCAAAAATCTCATAGCTACTTTTACATCTTTTGAAAAACTCTCATAATCAAACTTCTCATTCTTTACATATGCTGCGAGATTCATTGCGCCTAAGTTGCAAACTGCCCATGCTCCAAGCGGCTGTTCTCCACATGGATTTGTAGCAATAAGTTTCTCAAAATACCATGTATTCGATCTTTTGTTTGATCTTTCTAAGAAATGAAGTCCTGGTTCTGCGCTTCTCCATGCAGCTGTGCAAATCAAATCCCAGAGATATTTTGCTTTTACAGTTTTATAAACCTTTGTTTTCCTTTTTTTCTTTTTCCAGCCAATCAAGTCCCCATCCCATTCGCTATCATAATGCGGATCATCAAGATCAGGATACTCCAAATTCCAATCAGCATCTGCTTTTACTGCTTCCATAAAAGCATCAGATACACAAACTGATAAGTTAGCGCCGTTTATCTTTGTAAGATCTTCTTTTACAGTTATAAACTCCTCTACATCTGGGTGCCAATCATGAAGCATAAGCATAGTTGCACCACGACGAGATCCTCCCTGCTGCACCACATCATGAGTTGCATATGAAAAAAGACCAGCCCATGTAACAGGCCCTGAAGAAAAACCATTAACCTTCTTAACTCTTGCTCCTCTAGGTCTTAATGAAGAAAGATTTAAACCTACTCCTCCAGACCTGGACTGAATTTCTACTAACTGCTTTAACGAATCAATTATTCCCTCCCTAGAGTCTTTTGGAGATGGAATCACAAAACAATTGAAATAAGTTACCTGAAACTCTGTTCCTGCCCCTGAAAGAATTCTTCCACCTGGGACAAATTTAAAATCACTCATTACGTCATAGAATTTTTTCTCCCAGGTTTTTTGATTAGCTTTTTTCTCCTGTTTTGCAATTCCTTTAGCTACTCTTCTCCACATTTCATCAGGAGTTTTCTCCAAAGCATTACCTTCTTTATCTTTTAAAGAATACCTATCTAAAAATACTTTTTCTCTTACGCCATCAAGTTTCATAATTTTAATTTATTAATTTTTTAACTTCTTTTTCAAAGTCTTCAATATCAACGAATCTTTTAAATACACTAGAAAAACGGATATATGCGATTTTATCTAGCTTTTTAAGTTTGCCCGCTACCATTTGACCAATTCTCTTACTCTCAACCTCAACCGAATCCGCACTTCGTAGTTCTCTTTCTATCTCTACAACTATTCTTTCAATATCTTCTACTGATACTGTAGTTTTTTCGCAGGATCTACTTATACCGTTCTTTAATTTATCTCTATTAAATTGCTCTCGTTTTCCGTCTTTTTTTATAACAACCAGATTAACATTCTCAACTCTTTCATATGTAGTAAATCTCTTCTCGCATTTTGTGCAATGTCGTCTTCTTCTTATAGTTTCTAAGTCTTCGCTATCTCTAGTTTCTACTACTTCAGTTTCGCGTGAACCGCAATATGGACATTTCATAGTTTAAATTTCCTCGGGCAAATTCTCAAAGTTCTGGCACTAAATCTAGTGCCAAGATCGATCATATGACGCTATTACTGGGGTGTCAACTAACAATAAATAGATCAAAAAGAATCAGTCGTTTTTTTAGCCTCACTTTCTAAAGATGTAATAATTTAGTCAAAAATCAGAAAAAAATCGGGTAAAAAAATATATAAAATTTTACAAATCCTGAGTAAAAAAATAGCGCGATATGTAAATAAAGGACGATCTTAAGGCTTAAGACTGTCTGCAGTTTTTTCGATATATTCAGCTTTTTCCGAATAGACTTTAAAAGATTCACTCTTATTACCTGATTTTTTACTTAAAATTTCAATTACCTGCTTTTGATTAATTGCAGAGTTTTTTATTCTTGCAAAAATATCTCCTATGTCTTCCCCACTATTTTTTGCCTGCTTAGCCCTTCCTAAAGACTTATCTAAATATACTTGGGATTTAGAAAAAGTAGTATTTGCTAAATCATTTTCTCCTTTTTCATAAAGCATTAAAGCAGACGCCATTCTCTTATCTGACTGAAGAAGATAAAAATTTGCCTTCTTTAGAGAATCTCTCATAAATAAATCAATTAACTTATCTCTTACCATCTTTAAGGAATAAAGTGGGCCTCCAGGAAGAATCCCAGGATATGGAAGAGTGTAGTTAACAGTTTTTGGAGTAGGACTAGGCGTTAAGCTTGTTGTTGGGATTGGGATACTTTCTGTAGGAGTAGAAGTGACCTGAGCCTGAGTAGGGGCGGAAACTAGAATTATAAAAAATACTGTTCCCAAAAATATTGTCATTAGTCGCTTCATATTTTTTTGGGCGGAAAAGCCTACTCTATCACTAGAACTTCTTAAATTCAAGTTTTCTTGTAGCCAATTTTTTCTAACACTAATTTAAGACTTTCTTCCGCATTATGCGAATATGTATTAACCACGAAATCATAATATTTTCTATCCCAATAAACCCAATCTGCATCCCCGTTTGCATAAATTCTTCTCCATTTTTCTATATCATTTACTTCTCTCTGGATCACTTCCTGCTTTGCTGATTCTATTGACTGTTGCTCACGATTAATAAGCCTATCAATTCTGATATCCATGTGATCTTCTCCAGCAGAATCTTCACATACCACTAGAATCTTAAACAATCCCGGAATTCCCTGAGCATTAAAACCAGCTAATTTTGTTTCGAGAATTAAATCCTTTTCATCAGAAAGCATTTTTTTTAACTCCTCATCAAAAATTTTATCTTCATCATCAGGTCTTTTATCTGTGTCCTTGGATCCCAAACCAAGCCTAGTTCTTACTCTTTCCCAAAAAATGTCCCCCCCCTCGATATGTCTCCAACCTAATATTTCAGACAAATTTTTTGCGAGAGTTGTAGAGCCTGAAGCAATTCTCCCTGAAACGGTGATATTTCTTATGTCTCCTAAATCAGCAGGTGTCATTTGAAGATTATAAAACTTTATGCTTTTTTCATCAAGTCGAATTGCTTGACAGGCCATGTTATAATTTTTGCTATGAGTTTTTCAGAATTAGCAACACCACTAGCCGAAAGCGTAGCAATTGCTCCAATAGCGCCTATTGTTGTTTTCGATAGAAACCTTATATCTTCTATGGAACTAAGCAGAGCACACAAAGGAAGACGGGATGAGAAAAAAGATGCAAGAATGCCTTACAAACAAGGAGGTAATCAAAGAGATATTATTCACAGAAAAAATCTAAAAGGATCAAATGGAGGAAATTCTTCTCATAACGGAAACGGCGGATCAAGACCTCACTAAGAATTCTGAAGAGCTATAATTCCAGGAAGAGATTCACCAGCTAAAAACTCTAACATCGCTCCCCCACCCACAGAAACAAAATCAAATTTTCCTAACATATTCTTTTTATTTAAAAATCCGATCGTGTCTCCTCCTCCTATAACTTTATAGGCACTAGTTTTTTGAATAGCACTTGCTAAATCTTCTGTTGTATTCGTAAAACCATTTTCAATAAAACCCATTGGCCCATTCCAAACTATACAATTTGATCTCGAAATTATCTGAATAAAGTTTTCCAAACTATTTTGAGTAATGTTATTTTTATCAATTGTTGAATCTGCTACGAAAAGCATAGCTTTCTCATTAGGACCCTTTCTATGCTGTTCTTCCATTAAAACTTTTGCTTGCTCCGCAATCTGACCTCCAACTAAAACATAATCTGCAAATTTATGCATCTTAGAAATTAAAGGAAGTTTTGTTTCAATTTTCGCTCCACCTACAACAAAAGTAAAAGGCCTTTTAGGATTGTCGATTAAATTGCTAAGAATGGCAACTTCTTTTCTAAAATGAAATCCAGCAAAATGAGGAAGAAGACCTGCAACTCCGACTATTGATGCATGTGCTCTGTGCGAAGAACCGAAAGCTTCATTAACATATATATCTCCCAAGTATGCAAGCTTATGAGAAAAAGAAGAATCATTTTTTTCCTCTTCTTCATAAAACCTAAGATTTTCCAGCAGAAAAAGATTTTCTTTTAGCTTCCATCCCTCAAACTCACCTAAATGAGTTTTTTTAACTTCTATTCCAGGAAATTCCTCTTCAAACCATCTCGTAACAGGCTCCAAACTAAAATTAGAATCATTTCCCTTAGGCCTTCCTAAATGCCCAACCAAAATTACAGTTGCACCATTTTCAATTAAAAACTCTATCGTAGAGACTGAAGAAACCAAACGTGTATCATCGAGAATTTTTTTATCCTCGTCCAGAGGAACATCAAAATCACACCTTACGATTACTCTTTTATTATTTACATTTACCTTATCTAAACCCGCTAGATGAATCATATTAATCCGTAAATTCCTGGCAAAACATTTCTCCGTAGATTCCCCCATCAATCACTCCAATCCCAACGGTTCCAAAATTCTGCGAAAGAATATTTGCTCGATGTCCAGGACTATTCATTAGCCCTTGCATTGCAAGCTTTGTACTTGGAGCAAGAGCTAGATTTTCTCCCGCAAATTGATATTCTATATCTGCTTCCGTCATTCTATCAAAAGGCGTCTTTCCTTCTGGAGTATTGTGCGAAAAATATCCTCTTAAAAGCATGTCCCGACAATGAGCTCTTCCAACCTCTGTTAGACTCTGATCCCTTTCAAGCGAACTTAAGCCTGCTTTCTCTCTCTCCTTATTTAGCAAATCGAGCATTTCTGCTTCGGAAGCTGAATCAATTTTTATATTTGTTGCTTTAAAATTAAGTTCTAATATTTCTTCACTTTTCGGTTCAACTGTTAAGAAAGTTAAAGCATCGTTTACTGCCCCACCAAACACATTATTTAATTCTTTATCAAATCCTTGAATATTTGACACAAGCGGCTCTCCAAGACGAGAAGACGCAACTGCATTTTTAAGGAATGGGGACAAAGGAAGCGCAACTACCATAGTAAGAACAAAAGCTAAAAGAACCAAAGATGAAAAAAATCCTGGGAATATTCCGGCGATTTTTCCCATTTTCTTAGGATAATCCAAACCAGATGCTCTTTTAAGTAAGTAAGGCAATACAAAACTTCTTAGTAAAATTGTGATCGTAATTTCGCACAAAAAAGCTGCTAGAAAAAAACCCAGTGCATTTCCAAAACCCTTAGGAATATTAAGACTACTTACTAAAAAGCTACCAAATATATCATAAAATGTAAGACCAAATAAGAAAGACGCTACAAAACTAGTAAAATCCGCAAATCCTCTTATAAATCCAATTGAATAACCTTCAAGGATATAAAAAGCCACAATAAAAATGATTGCTAAATCTATAAAATTAAAATTTACAAATGGAATTGTAAGAAATTGAAGAAATGCTTGAATCTGCTCAAGAGAAATCACATCATCATTATAGTAAATTGTTGTTTCTTTCTCTAGCAGGATGGTATGATTAAATTCTAATGCAGCTTATAGAAAAGCAATATAAAAAATTCAGAAAAAAGAGATATTTTGGAATTCTAGTTGCGCTTTTGATAGTTCTAGTCGGATTTTTATCCTACTATTATATACTTAAAGATCTTCCGTCCCCTACTAGACTTAATAATCCAACCGCAATTCCAGAATCAAGTCAAATTTTCGACAGAAACGGAAAACTTCTATATACGGTCTACTCAGACAAAAATAGAACTCAAATTCCACTAAAAGAGATTCCAAAAAACGTACAGGATGCCACCATCGCAATAGAAGATAAAGATTTTTACAAACACGGCGCAATTGATGTCAGAGGAATAACAAGAGCTCTTGTTTCAAATATCTCAGGAAAACCTATACAAGGAGGCTCAACTTTAACTCAACAACTTATCAAAAGTAGCCTTTTAACCCCCGAAAGATCCGTAAAAAGAAAAGTTAAAGAAGTTGTACTAGCATTCATTACAGAAATTCTCTATTCCAAATCACAGATTTTAGAAATGTACCTTAACCAAATTCCATATGGAGGAACCGCATATGGAATCGAAGCTGCAGCTAAAACTTTTTTTGGCAAAAGTGCAAAAGACCTTACACTAGCTGAGGCTGCGCTCTTAGCAGGTCTTCCCCAAAGCCCTACTCTTTACTCCCCATTTGGATCTCACCCAGAGTATGCAAAAGAAAGACAAGAACTTGTTCTTTCCCAAATGAGAGAACAAGGATATATAAGCCAAAAAGAAGAGGAAAATGCTAAAAAAGAAAAGCTAGTTTATAAAAACGTATCCAACAATATCCTCGCACCCCACTTTGTACTATATATAAAAGATTTGATGGAAAAAAAATATGGAAAAAAGTTTACAGATGAAGGAGGATTCAAAGTAAAAACTACTCTAGATTCTAGCATCCAAGAATTTGCAGAACTAGCTGTAGCAACTGAAGTTGGAAAACTAAGATTCGCGAGAGTTTCAAATGGAGCGGCGGTCGTCACAAATCCTGCAAACGGAGATATATTAGCCATGGTAGGAAGCAAAGATTATTTTGATTCCTCAATTGATGGAAACGTTAACATAGCTCTCGCATTAAGACAGCCAGGATCATCCATCAAGCCTATTAATTATGCTGTTGGACTTCTGAATGGTTACTCTGCAGCTACAGTATTTGTAGATAAAGAAATTTGTTTTCCTCAATCTGCAGGTGCCGCATATTGTCCCAAAAATTATGATGGGAAATTCCATGGCGCTGTAACTATGAGAGAATCCTTAGCGTCTTCTTTAAATATTCCTGCTGTAAAAATGCTAAAGCTTAATACAGTTGAAGTAATGATGGCAACTGCATCAGCAATGGGAATTAATACATTTACAGACCCCCAAAGATACGGCTTATCGCTTACCTTAGGAGGAGGAGAAGTAACCATGTTAGACATGACAACATCATTTGGTGTTTTTGCAAACAAAGGATATCGCGTAGACTTAAATCCAATCTTAGAAGTAACCGACAATAGAGGTAAAATTTTGGAAAAAAAGAAAAACGAATCTATGATTTTTGGAAAACGAGTACTCCCTGAAAGCGTAACTTTTATAATTTCTGACATTTTAGCTGATAACGGAGCTAGGGCTTTAGCATTTGGAACTAATTCAGTCCTTAATCTTCCCGGACAATATGTTTCTGTAAAAACAGGAACTACAAATGATTACCGCGACAATTGGACAATTGGATATACTCCGGAGTACGTAGTAACAACATGGGTAGGAAATAATGATAATACTCCTATGGGAGCTGTAGTATCAGGGGTAACAGGCGCCTCCCCCATCTGGCATGAAATTATGGAATTTTTATTAAAAGATAAAAAAACAACTCCCCTTAGACCACCGAAAGATGCAATAAAAATGAACGTTTGTCGATATTCTGGGCTTTTCCCAACTGAAGGAAGCTCGTGCGAAACAAGATCTGACTACTTTATTAGGAATAAATTTCCAAAAAGAAGAGATCCTGGTAAGCAGAATGTTTACGTTGACAAAGGCACCCAAGATATTCCTAAAGATCCAAAACAGACTGATAATTTGGAACTAAAAGAACATTATGTAATAACTGATGATACCGGAGATAGGTACTGCGTAGACTGTGCTCATCCTGAGCTCTCTCCATCTCCAACTCCAAATCCATAAAGTACCTCTTTTAAGTAAGAAATAAGTTTTGTATAATCCAGCCTAGACTCGCTTATCAAACGAGGCTAATTTTGTATTTATTTCTGCTCATTAAAATTTATGGGATTTATAGTTTTATTAATTGTATTTGTTGCGAAAATCTTAATTCTAATTGGCGATATCACTCTCTTCGTCATTCTTTTTCCTTATAAACTATTTAAAAAAGTAGAAATAAAATTTTCTAATATAAAGGAAATATTTAATTCTGAAACTGAAAAAGAATTAAAAAAAGTAACTAAAAAACATTTTAATTTAGATATCAATTTTCCCAAATTTTTTAGAGCTTCTTTTCCAGCTTTACCTAACGTAGAGTTTCCGGAAAAATTTCCAAAATTGTTTAATTCCAAAGTCCCAGAAATTCCAAAAATTAAAATTTCAGGCATTGCTTTACCAAAAATTTCAATTTTAAAACCCAGTCTTCCACATATTAAAAAACATCACGCCAAGAGAGGAAGACCAAAGCTCTCTACCCGACTTCCTTTTTTAACAAAATTTAAATATGTATTTATTGGAACAGCATTTTCATTTTTATTCGTTTTTCTTCCTATCATTTCTTTCATGTTTATAAAAAGTCTTCCAAATCCTGCTGGTCTAGCAGAACAAGAAATTCCCCAAACAACTAAAATATACGACAGAAATAAGGTTTTGCTTTATCAAATTTATGCTAACCAGAATAGAACCAATGTGTCTTTATCTCAAATTCCTGTAAATTTAAAAAATGCCACAATCGCAATCGAAGATAAAAATTTTTATACTACTCCAGGATTCGATGTTTTAGCAATTATTAGATCCGCATTTGCGGATATATCCGGAAAACCTCTACAAGGAGGCTCTACGATTACCCAACAACTCGTAAAAGCTAGACTTCTATCTCCAGACAGGACAATAGAAAGAAAGGTAAAGGAAATTATTCTTTCGACCTGGGCGGAAAGAATATATTCTAAAGATGAGATTTTGGAAATGTACTTCAATCAGGTTCCATACGGAGGAACTGCATGGGGCGCTGAAGCAGCATCTCAAACCTATTTTGGCAAAAGTGTTAAAGATTTAGACCTATCTGAAAGCGCTTTCTTAGCAGGTCTTCCTCAAGCTCCTTCTGTTTATTCTCCATACAGCCAAACGCCCGACTTATGGAAAGGGAGGCAGAAAGAAGTTTTGGCTAGAATGGTTGATCTTGGATTTATTTCAAAAGAACAAGCAAATACTGCTGAAAAAAAGAATTTAGAATTTAAACCAAATCAAAACAATATAAAAGCTCCTCATTTTGTAATGTATGTTAAAGATTTACTTATCCAAAGATATGGACTTCCTATTGTAGAAAGAGGTGGACTCACTGTTATTACAAGCCTGGATATAAAAACTCAAGATATGGCTCAGCAAATTATTACAAATGAAGTAGAAAAAGCTAGTTATCTAAATTTCACAAACGCTGGTGCTCTTATAACAAATCCTAAAAACGGAGATATATTAGCCATGGTTGGCGGAAAAGATTATTTCGACCCAAAGGGTGGAAATTATAATGTCACAACAGCCTTGAGACAACCTGGTTCTACTGTAAAAGTTATTACTTATTCTGCGGCATTAATGAATGGCTATACTTCAGCAACAACAATCCAGGACACACCCGTATCATTTGCCTCCCAAGGCTCTCCTCCCTACTCTCCGGTCAATTACGATGGAAGATTTCATGGAAACGTTACCTTAAGAAATGCATTAGGAAATTCAATAAATATTCCAGCTGTTAAAACATTAAATAAAGTTGGAATCGGAACCATGGTTAACTTAGCAAAAAAAATGGGAGTAACCACATGGGAAGATCCAGCAAATTATGGACTTGCTGTAACCCTCGGAGCAGCTGAAGCCAAAATGACCGATATGGCCACAGTGTACGGAACCTTGGCGAATGAAGGTAAGAAAGTGGATCTTAATCCAATATTAAAAATTACAAACTACCAAGGCGCTGTGTTAGAAGAAAAGAAAGATATTAAAGAAAAAAGAGCTATGCCTGAAGAAGTCGCCTTTATTATTTCAAATATTCTCTCAGATAACAGAGCAAGAGCCTTGGAGTTCGGCCTTAATTCACCTCTTAATATTCCCAAACATACTGTTTCCGTTAAGACTGGAACGACTGATAATAAAAGAGATAACTGGACAATAGGATACACACCAAATATTCTTACAGCAGTATGGGTGGGAAACAATGACAATAGCCCTATGAATCCAATTCTGGCATCAGGGATAACTGGTGCGGCACCCATATGGAATAAAATTATGAGTAATTTACTAAATAATAAAAATCCCAAAGATGAAATTTATCCAAAACCTTCTAATATAGTTTCTAAATCATGCGGAGGAAGAAATGAATACTTTATTAAAGGAACTGAGAATAATGGCGGATGCAAACCTATTAGCCTAAACGAACAAAAACCTGCTAACCTCTAATCGACTCAAGTAATCTGAACTGCTTTTTAGGATCCCCTTTAAATAAAAAACTGTTCACGCAAAACATACTAGCACCACTTTGTCTTAGAACTGGCAATGTTTCATTATTTACTCCTCCATCGACTTCAATATCCGTAAATGCTTTTCCTCGTAATTCTTTAACTTTATCAATTACTCTTTCATCAAAAGGCCTTCCGGATGCTCCTAAATGCACTCCCATTAGAAGAATCCTGTCAAGATCCTCAAGAGAAACTTTAATTTCCGAAACTTGCGTATCAATATCAAGAGCAAGACCCACCTCGCCCAATTGTTGAGATTTAGAAACAAATTCTATTTGATCATTCATCTTTTCAATATGACCCAGAAAAGTTTTAAAACCTGCATTTGAAAGTTTTTCAACATAATTAATTGGCTCATCTACCATTAAGTGTGCTTCTAAATCAAAATATTTTGAGTATTTTAAAAATGGACTTGGGTCTAAAAAAGTAGTATTCTCTTCAAATTTTCCATCCAAAAAATCTATATGGACTACTTTAGCAAAATTCTTATAAATCTCAAACTTTTTTTCTATCTCTTCCCAGTTCTTCTCGAGGATTGTAGGAATTATCATTACTTTCCTATTATAACAAGCGCATCATAATTTGTGGATTCCGGAAGATCTGTTGACGTATCTCCAACAGTATATTTTGCTGAAAGAGCATCTTCCAAAGAAGATAAGATACTTTTCTTTGAACTTTTAACTCTGATTGTTACATCGGTGTAATCAAAATTATCTGCATTTCCAGTTGTTGCAATAGAAAACCCTGCATTTTTAATAATGTCTGCAGCAGCTGCAGCAACTCCTGACTCGCCGCTTCCATTTTGTACAGCTACGCTTCCCTCGCTCGCAGGAGTGTCCTCATCTTTTGTTGCTGACTTTGTTGGAGATTTAGTAATGGAAGGTGTTGGCGCTTCTGTTTCCTCGGGAGTAGGAGTCTCCTCCTGTATTATTTCTGATTCGGGCTCATCTGGAAGTGTAATATTTGTAGTATTTTCTTCACTCTCTCCTTTGCTACTTGTTACGAAATACGCAACACTTCCTAAAAGAAGCAATATAATTACAAAGAATATTCCAAATAGGGCAACTCTTTTTGAAATTCTTTTTTTAGAGGGCATGCTTGATCCAGAGTACGAGATCTCTTCCATTGGTCGTTGCCATAATATATCACAACAAAATCTATGGATCAATATTTGATTTGATATAATAATCTAATGCCCAAACTTCGACTTTTAATTCTCTCTGTTCTTTTAGTCTTTTCATTTCTATTTGTAAAAAATGCAAAGGCAGATGAGTTAGATGATTTAAACAAGCAAATTGCAGATCTTACAAAAGCCTTGAATGATTCCAAGGCAGCAACTACCCCACTTGAAACACAAGTTTCAGGAATTCGATCAAGAATTTCTTTCATTGAAGGAGACTTAGTAAGAAAAGAAAATGATATCAACAAAGGGTATGAAAATCTGGAAAAACAAACTGATAAATTAAATATGGCAATAAGAAACTATTACATTAAAAGTCACTACAATTCCCCTCTTCTTATATTTCTTTCTTCAGGAAATGCAAGCGAAATAACTCAGGTTCTTGCATATCAAAAAGCCGCTGCAGATCAAGACAAATTGATAATTACAAACATAGCTCTCTCTATTAACTCTCTGGAAGAAAAGAAAGCAACTTTAGAAGATGAAAAAGGAAGACTTGCAGTTTTAAAATCTAATTTAGACAAAGCCATAGGAGAAGCAAAAAATTACCAGTCAGAACTTAGTGGAAAAATTGCAAACCTGACCGCAAAACAACAGGAAATTATAAATTCAAGATCAGGAGGATTCACGGCAACTATAGGTGATAGCAATTTGGCCGATGATTATAATGCTTCAATCACAGGATTCAGAGAAGCTGCTCCGTCTGGTTATTTTGCAGCTTTTGCATTTGGAGCATATACCCACAGAAAGGGAATGAGCCAATACGGTGCAAGAGGTAGAGCTCAAAGTGGACAATCAGCAAATCAAATCCTTAAAGCATACTACGGAAAAGATCCTGTCTCAAAAGATACAGGCGGAGATATTCAAGTTGCAGGATTTGGAAGCATGAACTTTGAAGATAGATATCTAATGGGAATTGCTGAAATGCCATCAACTTGGCATCCTGAAGCATTAAAAGCTCAGGCGATTGCTGCAAGAACTTACGCATACAGATATAAATCTGAAGGAAAAGAAATTTGTACTACTGAAGCCTGTCAAGTTTACAATGATTCCAAGGCCTCAAATCCACCTGATGCGTGGAGACAAGCAGTTCAGTCCACTCGCGGACAAGTTTTGGAGGATGTTGTTACATATTACGCCTCTACTCATGGAGGCTTTACCTCAACAATGGGCTGGGACACGACTGATGGTGGAGGTGGGGGAAGTTTTATTGACAAAGCATACGACAAGATCGGAGGATCTCCTTGGCTATATAAGGCTTGGTACACAGAAGGATACAGCCCATCTTCGGCGAAATGCGGAAGAAATAATCCTTGGTTGTCCCCTACGGAGATGGCAGACATTGTTAATGCAGCAATCGCTCTTAAAACAGGAGGTATTGATACAAGTAGAATTACCCCAGTTACTACAGATTGCTGGGGAGGAAATCCATACAGCATGGATGAACTTCGAAATTTAGTTGCAGGAAATGGAGGAATAAGTCAGGCAACGAGTGTTTCAGTTACCCAAGGAAATGGAAATACCTCAAACGTAACGATAAACGGAATTTCTTTATCAGGAGATGAATTTAAAAAAGCATTTAATTTAAGAGCTCCGGGACACCTCTCAATCCCTCAATCAGGATTTGCATTCTTTAATATTGAAAAAAAGTAGCATATAATGTATTACGCCTAAAATATGCCTGATATCTTTGTTGGAAACACAACGGAAACAAGCGTAAAAAATGAAGAAAAAGCTCCTTCAGTGGAAACAAAACCCACATACAGCTCACATAAAACCCACAATCATACACATTTATTTTCTGCTTATTGCGATAATCCAAATGCAGTTAAAGTGGCAGATAAAATCGAAGGAGAAGAAATTCTTTTGTACCTTAGAAGACATTTTGTTACGAATATTCCTTGGATTTTTAATACCATTGGCCTTATTATCATCCCCTTCATAGTTATGTATGCATATAGATTTGGCCTTGTTGATTTAAGTTTTATTTCTACCAGTTTTTTTACTTTTTCTGGAGCTTTTTATTTTTTAATTGTTGCCTCTTATGCTTTTATAAAATACTTGAGCTGGTTCTATAACGTTTCATTAGTAACTAATAAAAGAATAATCGATATAGATTTTTCAAGCCTAATTTATGAAAATGTTGAAGCAACAAAACTTTCTCAAGTTGAAGATGTTGGATATTCACAAATTGGAATAATCAGATCAATTTTTGATTATGGTGATGTAAATCTTCACACTGCAGGACCAGCTTCTAACTTTGAATTCTTAGCAGTACCCCACCCAGAAAAAGTGATAAATATAATAAATAATTTAATAGGAAAAACAAAACATGCTTGAACTATTAATAAGCTCAATTAACTTAGCAATTATTTTAAAAATAGGATTCTTAATCCTAAACGTAATTGCTATAATTTTTCTCTTAATTGTTTTAAAACAGGCACGAGCAATGCAAAAAGTAATCGATGATGGCGCCAGCTCAATATTACTTAATTCAATTGCGCTAATTAATGTTATAATAGGTGTAATAATTTTTGTTGCTGCCCTAATCATTCTATAGAACTGATTATTATCAAATACTCGACTTGGATAATTAATCTAAGCCGGAATGATATAAAATGGCAGAAACAAACCTAACTTTTAGTAAAGTAGTTGCAAACCCAACGCCCACAGCTTGGTCTCAAGCATATAGCGCAGGCAGATTATTTGCTGCTATTTCTTTAAAGTCCTCCAACACTCCCCAAGAAGGCGAAGAACATCTCAATGCACTGGGAAAAGATCTTATCTCTACCCTAGAAAGCGAATTTTTTACTTTAGAGAAAAAAGATCTTGACTCTATTAGAGAAGCCGTAAATGTAACTAATCAAAGAATTAAAGGAGATGTATCTTCTTCATTTGTAATTTGCTATCTAAATGAAAATATTCTTTATTTATTTGCTAAAAGTGGAGGAAAAGCAATCTTAAAAAGAGGAGATAAAATTGGAACCGTAATTCAAGCAGAAGATGATAACGAAATTAAATCTGCATCAGGCTATGTTCAAGAAGAAGACATAATCGTTCTCCAAACAAAATCTTTTGTAAACATAATTCCGCATTCCACATTAGCCTCCTCACTTGACCGCAATAACCCAGCAGAAATATCAGAAGATCTCGCACCGCATATTCATGAAAAAACTGATGGTGGAGCATCAGCAGTGATTCTTTTATACAAAAAATCAGATCATCAAGAAGTTTCACCCGCTATTACAGAACTAGCAAATGAAGTTGAAAATGAAGAAAAGGAAGAAGAAAAAGAGCAAGAGAACACCTCCGTAAAGAATGATGAAGCAATTAAGACTAATGAGGACTCTTCGGAAAATATTGTAAATATTGCCCAACATAACGAAGCACCAGTAAATTTTGAAACGGTTGAAAAGCCAATAGAAAATGGGCCCACGATAGACAATGAAGATATAAAAATGGATGAAATCCCTTCACCTTTCCTTACAGATCAAATTTCTCAAAGATCTCGAATATCAAAAGGGTTTGGGATAAAACTTCCAAAGCTAACAAGTGGATTTTCTCATTCAAGAAAAATAATAGCCACAATCGCTATAATTTTAATTACAGTAATTTTAATAGCAGCATTTCTTGCTATAAGAAGCAGACAAGGCAATAAAACACAAGCGCAATTTAACGGAATCTTCACTCAAGCAGAAGAAAAATATAACGAAGGACTTAACTTAAAAGATTTAAATGCCTCTCTTGCTCAGGACAGCTTTAAGGAAGCAAAAAATATTCTTGAAGAGAATAAAGACACATTTAAAAACAATTCCGATGAAGATAATCAAATAGAGGATCTCCTTTCGAAAGTAAATAAAGAAATTACGGGAGGTCAGGCAAGCGAATCTCAGGCATCCGAAGTAGATAAATCAGAAAGCAAAGTTCTTTCATATCAAATAGAGAATTCCGCAGTTAAATACATAACTCAAAATGAGGATTTTATCTATTTTACTGACTCAAAAGGACTATCATCGCTAGATAAAGGAAATAATTCCAAGAAATCACTGATTGATAAAACCTGGAAAGAAGAAGCCGGAATTGGAGTTTTTGGCTCAAATCTTTACTTACTAGATAAAACATCTGGAATTTCTAAATTTACTCCAAACGGAGATGATTATTCTGAATCCGATTATCTCAAAGAAAACGAAGACTTAGAAAAAGCAGTATCGATGACAATTGACGGATCAATTTATGTTTTATTCAATAATGGCTCAGTGAATAAATATACCCGTGGAACAAAAGATGACTTTTCCTTTTCAGGACTAGATAAAGATCTTTCTTCTCCAACCAGAATATTTACAGGAGAAGATTTTGATAATCTATATATCCTGGATAATGGTAATTCAAGGGTAGTTGTAGTTGATAAAGAAGGAAAATTTGTTAAATCATACTCAGCAAGCATTATAAAATCTGCAAAAGACATTGATGTTTCAGAAACTGATAAAAGAATTCTCATTCTATCAGGTGGAAAAATCTTCAAAATAGACATCAACTAAATTTACATTCCCTCTTTTTTGACGTATTATTACCTCATGAAAATAACCAACAAACGTGCCTTCTATGATTATTTGATCTCTGAAAGATTTGAGGCTGGAATAAATCTCAATGGAGCTGAAGTTAAGGCTATAAAATTAGAACATGCAGATCTATCAGGCGCATACGTAAGAATAATAGGCTCTGAGGCATACCTCGTGAATGCTAAAATTTTTCCATATGAATATGCCAGACCCGAAGGATATAGCGAAACAAGAACTCGAAAACTTCTTTTGCACAAAAAGGAAATAATTAGCCTTAAACACAAAACTGATGGAGCTAGCCTGGCATTAGTTCCAATCTCCTTTTATGAAAAACACGGACTTATAAAACTTGAGGTTGGAATAGGACGTGGTAAGAAAAAATATGATAAAAAAGAAGCCAAAAAAAGAGCAGATTTAGAACGTGACATTGAACAAGAATTAGCCTCCTAAACTTGACTTCTGAAGCTAAATTTGGTATTATTTCATCCTTGGGGATGCATTGCATCGACAAGATAAGTACTTTAATAATTGCAAGCCGTCCACGATTAAAAGACGTAAAATTTGATCAAAAATTAAATGCTAGAAATGCATTTAACGCTATGGCGAGATTATTCTCACCTAGCGCTCAACCAGCTTTAGCATACGCTTAAGCTTTTGAGCTGTTCATTTTGTCTTCTCTTGGTGAGACATTTTGGGCATTAAATCAGCCAAGAAAACTGTAAAGAAATCGGTTAGATCTTTATTGTATTTATAACCTCGGCTCTATTTATGAATGTTTCGTTTCAAAGAATAGAGTGATCAAAATAATACGAAACTAAGCTTGTAGATATTTCTAAATTACATTTCTTGCACTCGGAGTCACTCTCCGACATCTCCACACTAAAAAACCCGCCACGTGCGGGTTTTTTTATACATATGCCAAACGTTGAGTATGGACCAGATTCTGGTCCAAATAATTTAAGATTTAATCCAAATGGCGCATTAATAAGAGTAGCTAGCGAGGCTACTCCGATACTTAGTGGACAAGGTGCCCTACTAACTCAGGCAGCTGATCCAAGAGTTGCTGAACTCTTAGTTTATACAGGCGAGATTCAAAGAAACACGCTCGGAAGATTAAGACTAAATGCAACACTTGGATTTGACATTATTCATGGAACTAATGCAGAAGCGGAAGAAGCAATAACGCGCATTAACAAAGCTCATGCGAACCCAGATTTTAGACGAAGACTGGTTACAACAACTGGCGCACATCGAGAAGGTCAACCCTACTCTCCTATGACTCAAGAAAGCCAAGGAGTAGTTGCGGGTACATTAATCGTCGGCTCAGTTGAAGGATATCAAAGATTTGTTGGCCCTTTATCAGATCCTGAAAAAGATGAATACGCCAAAGACGCAATTACAGGAGTTTTTAGCCCAATGGGTTTAAAACCAGAAACATTGCCTCAAACATATGACGGAATCCAAACTCACTTAGAAACAATGATTTTCGACGGACGGCTTGCTGTAGGTGGCGCTGCGATGAGCTTAATGCCATATATTTTGCTTGAATATGCATCTGTCCCAAAAGCAATTAAAGATTTTATGCGACTTCAGGCGCTCGATATGCTACACCCAGAACTAATGAGACAATATGGGTTAAAAATCACCCCTGGAGAAAGAAAAGCTTCGAGAAGACGCGCTGAAGACATCAAAAAAGCAGTTCGTCACATGCCAGATTTCATGAGATATAATCCTCAATTTCTAACCGAGAGAAGAAGAGCAAAGGGAGAAGAAGTTACTCCCTGGCAAGAGCGACACCCCAGACTTTATTCACTTTTGCATCCTTCAAAATCCTAGTTATTTCAGAAAAAGTAGCGCCAGTTGTTAAAACATCATCGATTATAAGTATGTTTTTATTTTTAACCTTCTCAACCATTTTATCTCTAACTTGAAAAGCGTCCTTAATATTCTCCTGTCTTTCTTTTTTACTAAGTCCTACCTGAGTCTTTGTATCTTTTACCCTTAGCAAACAATCTAAAACCGGCATGCTTAATTTCTTTCCAAGTTCTTTTGCTAAAACTCCAGCCTGATTATATCCTCTTTTCCGAAGTTTATTAACACTCAGGGGAACTGGAACTAAGATAACATCATATTTTTCAATCACCCTCTCAAATTCTTCATTTTGAATTAATGACTCATATAATAATTCTCCCAAGAATGCACCTAATCCTGATAAAAAAGGTTTGTACTTAAACTGATAAATAAGTTTTCTAGAAATCGAATTGAATACTATTCCAGTAAAAGATCCTTCTATTCCGTTTTTTCTATAACAAATTGGATGAGTTAATCCATCATAAGAAGGCTTTCCGCACAAAAGACAAATATTTTTCGTATCAAATGATAACCTGGAAAAGCAGTTAACACATAGAAAATCGCCATATTTTTTGCAATTTACACAATATTTTGGGAAAATAAGATCGAGAATTCTCATATTCTTATATAAGCATAATGGCAAAATTATTTCTTTTTCGACATGGTCAGACTACTGATAATCTTGAAAATATTTTTTCTGGAAAGAGAAATCCAGATTTAACAGACTCAGGAATTGAAGAGGCTAAAAAAATTGCACTGCATTTAAAAAATGAAAAAATTACAAAAGCTTTTACCTCTCCTCTCATCAGATGTAAGCATACTTTGGAAATTGTACTAGAAGCCCATAAGGGAGCAGAAATAATCGTAATCGCTGATCCAAGACTCCGAGAAAGGGACTATGGAGATCTAACAGGTAAAAACAAGAAGAAGACAGAAGAACTTTATCCTAAAGAATATCCAGCTTGGCATCGAGGCTATGACACTCCTCCACCCAACGGAGAAAGCATAAAAGATGTAGAAATTCGAGTAACTGAATTTATAAAAGAACTTTTAGCAAATGTTTGGCAAAATGATGTAATTCTAATTTGTGCTTCCGGAAATAGCATTAGACCCTTTAGAAAATACTTTGAAAAAATGACTGACATGCAAATGGCTTCATACGAAAATGAACGCGGCAAGATCTACGAATACGAAGTTTAATCTGCAAAATAGCCTCTATTGATGTATAATTAATCGACTCAGGAGGAGTCGCATAGTTGGTCCATTGCGGGGGGTTGCTAACCCCCTGAGGCTGAATAAGTCTCGCATGAGTTCGAATCTCATCTCCTCCGCCCCAGAATATTGAGTGTTTTCGATATATTTACTCATATTGACATAGCTTCCGTATAATACTATACCTAAACTATAGCCATGAAACGTATTGTCCAAACGTTTATGGGATCCTCACTAACGCTTCTTTTTCTAGCAGTTATTTTTAATTTTTCTCAAAACGCATCAGCAGCGCCTGCGACTAATGTTGTGATTTCAGAAATTCAAATTGCAGGAGCTACATCAAATGATGACTTCGTAGAGCTTTATAACCCAACCTCTTCGGACATAAATTTAGGCGATATAAGACTAGTAAAAAGATCTAGCAGCGGCGCTACTGACACAGACATAATAGTATTTAACGCATCCGATACGATAAAAGCTCATGGGTATTATCTATGGTGTAATACAGCTCTTAATGCTACGCTGACATGCGATAAAACTTCTTCGGATACAATTTCAAACAACAATAGTATTGGTTTAAGAAGTGAACCAGTAAATACAGGGGCTCTTATTGATTCCGTAACACTCGGTACACCAGATAATCCCCTTGGGGAAGGCACAGCTCTCACGGCTCCTGACGCAAATACAAGCATAGAAAGAAAAGCTAAGAGCTTTTCCACTGCAATTTCCATGAGTAGTGGTGGAGTGGATGAATTGACAGGAAACTCTGAAGACACGAATAATAACGCATTAGATTTCATAGTAAGATCTATTCCGCAAGCTCAAAACAACTTATCTAGTCCTGAGACTCTTCCAACAGATACGCCTACTTCTACTTTAACTCCAAGCGTTTCTCAATCACCAACACCATCTTCCGCACCTTCTCCCACTCAAATATTAAGCCCAATTCCGTCATTATCACCTACGAATGCTCCTAGCCCTACAAATTTACCCACTTCAATACCCACTCTATCCCCTATTCCCTCCATGATCCCAAGCATAACCCCAATACCACCCACACCTACTCCCAAAATTATTATTCAGACTCCAAAAATTAGCTGCAGCATGATGTTTAGATCAATTAAAATATTAACAAAAACATTTTATATCCCTTTTGTTAAATGCATACACCTCTAAGCTTGATTGGCCTCATATAATGAACTAAAATACGCATATGCCCTAAGAGAGCAAGCCCTCGTAGCTCAGCTGGATAGAGCGTAGCGTTGCGGACGCTAAGGTCGATGGTTCGAATCCATTCGAGGGTGCATAAGGAGGGTTCGCATAGTGGCCAATTGCACGAGTTTCGAAAACTCGAGGGCGCAAGTCCTACACAGGTTCGAATCCTGTACCCTCCGCAAAATAATTTCTAGGAAGTTTTCTGTGTAAACACTTAATATTATGACACTTGAATTTAGCGCTGGAGGAATAGTTTATAAAAAAGATGGAGATAGAACTCTAATTCTTATCGCTCAGCATTCACAACATCATGGATGGGTTTTTCCCAAAGGACTTATTGGAGATAAGGAAGAAAATAAACATCAAACGAAAGAAGAAACAGCACTTCGCGAAGTTGAAGAAGAAACAGGGATAATTGGAGAAATTGAAAAAGAAATAAAACCAACATCATATTTCTACGTTTGGAATGGTGAGAAAATAAAAAAAACCGTCTATTATTTTGTGATGAAATTTAAAGGCGGAGACACTAACAATCACGATAATGAAATGGAAGATGTTTTGTGGATAGATTATAATGATGTTTCTAAAAAATTGACTTATGATTCAGAAAAGGAAGCTTGGGAAGAAGCAAGGAAATTAATTATATAGCACGGAGAGTTCGCATAGTGGCCTAGTGCGTTCGCTTGGAAAGCGGATGTCGTCGTAAGGCGACCGGGAGTTCGAATCTCCCACTCTCCGCCATTTTAATTTTTCTCAAGAGGAAAATTTTTGGATAACCAGTCAGCTGATTTTTCCATGAAGGTTGGTTTTATATACTCCCTAAAAGGAAGATATCTCACTAAAACATCTTTTGCATGCTCCCTTGTGATATCACCAAGCGTTACAGTAAGTATTCCTGGATAAATACTTTTTGTTCTTATGTTCAAAATTTCTATTCCGTTTCTTCTAGTAAAAAAGAAATCATACAATTCGTGCCAAATATAAAATCTGTCTTCAAGCATAAATCCTTCAGTTGAAATTTTGTAATGGAAATTCTTTGGAGGTACATAAGCAAAAGCAAACGAAACAAACACAAGAGAAGCTACAACAAACATAAGCATATATTGATGAAACAAAAACAAAAGTATTTCAATTAAAAAAGCTATAAGAAGAGCGGTCATATAAAACTGCTTTCCACGAGTTTTAAAAGGCCTTCCAGGAGCTGACCATGAGAGAAGAGTTCTCACGCTATGATCATGAATTTGAGGCATTGTATTACTTATTCTTTGATCATCTGGGGCAGAATCCATACCTATACTGTAACTCAACCCATATCCTTCGTCAACTCTAACCATTTAATTTTTAGCAAAAAAGAGATAACATGAAGTAATGAATTTGGTAGAAGAAATTGAAAAAGTTAAAAAAGAACTATTAGAGTTAATCGTTGAACATTTAAAGCAAAATAAAATTAATGCTCCAGAAGCACAGCAACTTGCTCGTGACTTTCTAGCAGCTCTTCCAATTAAAGATCAGGCAGATTTACTAACCAAGCTCAAAGGCTTGGGAGAAAAATATAAAGAAGCAAATGAAGTATATCTTGAAGAACTGGAAAAAGTAACTGATGAAAAGAGAGATCAAACCCTAAACTCAATGAGAGATTTTATAAAGCAGGGACAAATTGAACAAGCAATTTCTACCGCAAAGACGCTCACTGCTCCACCTCAAGCATAAATTTATAAATTTCTTATAAGGTAAATATCAAGCTTGTTTTCTGTCTCAAATCTATAATGCGCTTAGTTTATAAGCAAAATTGACAAACTTAGCTTATAAATCTAGACTTATGATAGAACGTATGACTACAACACCAGGAATGCCAGATGGAGCACCACGGCCAGCAGAAGCAGTAAGGGCACCTGCTGCTCCCACTGCACCCAAAGCACCAGATGCTGCGCAGGTTGCAGCTAACACAGCATTGGCGGGAGCGATTGAAGCAGATCTAACAGCAAATCCGCCAAGAATAGACGCAGGCTTAGCTGACGCAGCAGGCTTAACAAGTCAGGAAGTAACAAGAACTGGCCTTTCCCCCCAAGAAATACAAGAATTAGGAACTAATGCTGCTGTTTTCATAAGAGATCATCCAATACCAGAATCAACTGGATTTATTCAGGAAATTAAATATGAACAAGATGATCTCATGGTAGGAGTGAGAGGTCAACTTCCTGTTGAGATAGGTCAAAGATTTGATGCGCATGGAATTGCAAAGGGAGGATACAAAGACCAACTTGCGGCTTTAAATACTTTTTTAACTACCGGTATTGACCAGGCTCGTGATTTCCATACTGTACCATTAAAAGTTCCACCAGAAATTGAAGCTCAAGTTGCATCTGCAATGGGTGGCCTAGCATATGATACGGGAAATTTTATCATCCTTAGTAAACCCGACGGCAAGATTGAAACGCCAGAAAACCCCAGAGGTGAAATAGCAGCAGTTTTAGTAAATGAAGCTTTTTACGATGCTATTCCAAGGCTTCAAGAAGCATACCCAGGAGTAAAATTTATTAGAGCAGATCAAATGACAGAAGGTCTCGGGGAAATGATAAACCCATCAAATTTGCCAGAGACATCCCCACAATCAGCAGGAAACGTAAATCTCCCCGAAGGATTTACCGCTGGTCCACCAAGATTGGAAACCATCGGACCAGATCATATCTATGACCACCCAGATTTAGATCCAGAACTTACCAGGTTTCAAGCACAAATTATAGAAAAAGCAAATGCACACCCTGAAGTTCAAAGCGCTGATCCTTCAAGTAGGAGAGAGAAAGCTCAAGCTGCACGAGATATTGAAGAAATGAATGGATGGGATGCATATCTAGCGCGGTATCCTGAAAAATCCAAAGCATATGCCGAAAAAGGACATCATGGCCTCTCTGAAGCAATCGCAAGAAAAGCAAAAAGAGATGCAACTTCAGCTACAGCGCCAGAATCTGTTCCAGCACCCACTACAGCAGAAGCGAATCGAACTGGATTGTCTTCCGATGAAGTTCAAGCAATGGCAGGAAAAGCACAGAGATTCATCGAAGAACATCCAAATGAATTAGTTGATGGCGAAGAATTCCCATATGACCCTTATATGCTAGTTGATACCAGAAGATCAATCCCTCCTGAACTCGCTTCTCAATTTGATGCACATGGGATTGCAAAGGGAACCACGCAGGATTTAGTAAGTCTTAATAACCTTCTAACAAATGGCATAGATCAAGAAGCCAGTTTCTTTACAGCCAATCTTGATTCAAAACCAAATGCTGCAGCAATAAGCGTTAAAGATAACGGAAGCTTTATTGTACTAGGAAAACCAGGCCAATCTTTAAAAGATGGCGGAATAGCTGGAGTAATCGTACACGAGGCTTATTATGATGCCATTCCAAGACTTCAAGAGGCATTCCCAAATGTAAAATTCATAAAAGCATCTGAAGCAAATCAGGGACTTAGCGATATGATTTCAGCTGCACAAGGTCTTGAAGGAGCCACCGAGACAGCCATGGAGCCATCATCTCAACCAGTGGATCAAATAATTGATCCTAGAGATGAAGCTGAAGAAATATTAGAAACAGATGAACAACTCCCAGATACCGATGATGAACATAATCAAGCGGCACCCGAAAGAAAAGTATTTACGCTCGTAGATGAAGCACGGGAAGAACTAAGAATTGCTGAAATGAAAGGAGCCTTAAGCGTTGAGGACAGAAAGATATTGGAAAGGAGATTAGCAGAAGCTGAAGTAAAAGAAGCTTTATTAAGATTAAATATGGAAATTTTCCTGGAACAAGCTGCCCAAAGAGATGGTAAACCAAGAAAAATGACCGATGAAGAATTAGCAAACGCAATTAAAAAGCGCGATGAGGCATACAAAAAAGCCTTTGAAAGCGCAGAGATTCGAGCAAAAGCAAGAAATAGAGAATTTTCTACTGAGCTTGAAGAAATGGAATCAGACGCAAATGAAGCATTAAAAGCAGCAAAAAAAAGACTAGAAGAAACAGTGACTAAAGGGAACGCTGAGGAGATTACCTTAGCGCAAATGGCTTATGAAGCATATAGAATAGAGCATGAAATCATCAAAAGAAAAAAAAGAAAAGAAGGATTAACAAACTTCCTAAGCGCAATTGGACTTTCATTTTTAGTAAATTCTATACGAAGCACTACGGGTCAAGTGAGCGGGGGGATAAACTCAAACCCTAGACAGAGATAAGCGGAGAGGGCGAGATTCGAACTCGCGGTAGGCTTGCACCCACAGCTGTTTTCAAGACAGCCGCACTAGTCCACTATGCGACCTCTCCACTCTATATATTTTACCAGCTTTTGAGCTTGAAGCCAACTTGACATAAAAGTGAAAATGGATCAAACTTAAATTAATGAAAATCTCTGCCCGAGTTTTGTTTTTCGTTGTCTTTTTAGCCTCATTTATTTTCATATTTACTAAAAATGGATTTGCTCAAACTCCGTCTGAAATCACAAGCGAAAAATACAGTGCTCCCAATTCCTCCTATGATTACTCATCAAATTTTGATTCAGATGTGCCCAATGACCAAAGAACATATGTTCAATCAACTTTCATGGAAATCATGGCAGCTGCAGTATGTCAACTCGGAGGAATAGATCCAATTAGACCTGACCACAGATGCTTAGGGCTTAATCCTCAGACTGGAAAAATAGGTTTCGTGGAAAATGGCGGGGGTGCTTACGGAATCTTGGTTCAAATGATAGCTTCAACGTTTACTCCTCCCGCTTCAAGCGGTGATTATATTAAATATATGGCAGGGAATTTTGGGGTCACGCAAAAAACGTACGCACAAGCGCTTGTAGTAAGCGACTGTGCAAACAAACCAGAAGGAGTTGGTTTTTGTGGCATTAGACCCCTTCTTCAAGTATGGGTAGCTATGAGAAATATCGCATATCTATTATTCGTATTGGTCTTTGTGTTAATCGGTTTAGCAATAATGTTTCGAGTACACATAGATCCCCGCACTATTATGACTATAGAAAATCAGATCCCTAAAATTGTTTTAGGAATTGTCCTTGTTACCTTTTCGTTTGCCATAGCTGGTCTTCTAATTGATGTTATGTATGTTGCTCTTTATCTCGTAGGAGGAGTATTGTCCAGTATTCCTGGGCACGAAATTACAAATTTTGGTCAAGTCTCTACTTCTCCTACTCCTTTTGATGCTATAAATAGGCTTTGGCCTGGAGGATCAGGGGAAATTTATACAGGTGTGAAAGGAGGCTTCCCGGAACTAGCCGCACAAGGGTCCGATACTATAAGAAATCTTGTAACTTCAGCATTAAATGGACCTACAGGAAAAGGCCAGATAAATCTTGAGCCAGGATTTGCAGATATAATCGGTAATTTATTTACTGCTGTTGTAGGCCTTATAGTTGGAATAGTATCAGCATTAATAATTTTCCTAGCTTTGATTTATACAGCCATAAGGCTTTGGATCATTCTTATAACTGCATACATAAACATACTTCTCGATATAGTTTTTGCCCCCTTCTGGCTTCTTCTCGGATTACTACCGGGGTCAAGTGCTGGAATAGGCGCATGGTTTAAAGATATGCTAGCAAATCTCGCAGTATTCCCTACCGCTATGTCCATGCTTGTACTTGGAAAAGTTTTCAGCAATATCGCAGCTACAAGTCAAGATGTAGTCACTTCTGGTTCACTTTTTATCCCACCACTAGTAGGCGGTGGTACGGGAACATCAAGTCAGATATTTTCAGGTGTAGTAGCTCTTGGGTTTTTATTTATGACTCCTCATGTTTTAAGCATAACTAGAGGCGCAATTAAAGCTCCAGCTATTAATTTTGGCCCAGTATTTGAACCGGCCGGAGAAGCAGGCAAATCTATTAGAGGAGGCTTAAAGACTTATTCAACTATTGTCCATGATCCAATGGATCCTAATCCAGCAAACAGAAAGAGAGGCAGAGCTATTTCCTCACTATTGGGATTGGGAGGATAACTAATTATTGACCTATACCCTTAAATGAACTACCCAGTAAGTTTCTCGTAGTGATTAGAGATGTAACTTTCAAAAGCCTACTAAATTGCTCAATAAACATTCTATTAATAAATCCTAAGAATCCTCCGAATCTTTCCCTGAACTCTTCTTCTTGATCATGCCCCATGAGACCATTTGCCATAAGCTCTTCCTGAAGCATATACAATTGATGCCTATCAAGAGCTAATGCCTCAACGTTGTAAAATTGCTGTGCGATAGAATTAGCCTTATGAAATTGCTGAAGTAGACCATGAACTTCATCCCATTGCCTAAAATAACGCTTAGCTTTTTCAGAAAAAGATTTTTCATTTTCATCCTTATGACTCTTTGAGCCGCCATTTTCTCCTCTCCTGAAAAATCTTGTAATTGCCTCAACCAACGGAGCAGCTTTATCCTTAGCTGCACCATCTCCATGCACAGCCGTTATACCTTTTTCAAATTTTGCCACAATCTCAACTATTCCATGATAATCTTTTACTGTTCCCAAATTATCGAATGCCTCTATCATAGCCCCCGTTGAACTGTTAATCTGTACAATATCGCCAAAATGCCTCTGATAAGAGTTGTCACCTAAAACCTCAAAGTTAAATTGCTCCAGTGGGAGATCGTTTGCGAAAGCCACAAATCCAAATCTTACATTTGCCATATCTGCTGAAGCTAATTTCGCACCTCTTGCTATCTCCTGATACCATGCATATTCATCCCCACTAAGATTTAGGCTTTGATTTCCCCCCTGAATAATTGCATGGGTCACAGGATCTCTTTGAACACCCATTGCTGTATCCATTTCATTTATTGCGTCCTGCAATGTGTAATTAGTATTTCCTTGTTTAATTTTTGACATTCTCCATTCATTTAGAAGCATAAGCTTCACTTGAAAATCTTGCCAACCAGGCCTATCATAAATATCTTCAAGCAATTTTGTGCCTGCAACATCTACTAAGTGCGGCGTCCCGTGATGGCCCACATCAACTGGTTTATGATCACCACTAAATTCAAGCCTATGTAGATACGGTAAAACTGCAAGGGGATTATCCGCTCCTACTCTTTCCCAGATAAGACGCCTTATTTCTTCTTTAACCTCATTTAAATGATGATGATTTTTATGTGCTTCATGTCCCCCTGCTGGCCCAAGTGCTGTTTTATAAAGAGTTCCCAATCCTATGTTTATATCTCTTTTTAACACTGGATCATGACCATGTCCACCTGTATTTGGCTCAAAGAAAATTGATCTATAATAATCAGCTTGCTCAGCATCTGAAAAATCTTTCCATGAATATGTTCTCCCTTGACCATCTTTAAAAGTAAGAGCATCTACATCCAGGAAATATCCAATTCCTTTTCCAGTAATTACCCCTCCATTTCTATCAAAAATCTGAGAACCTGCTTCTCTAAGTTGTACTTGCGAAAATATATCTAGATCTGCAAATCTACCTCTTGGAGCGTAACCGGTTTCGATTACTTTAAGAACTCCTTCGTTCGCTTTCCAAGATGAGACATACCCTCTCATACCTGCAATCGAAGGCAGTTCAAAATACTTAATTAAATCTCCATGAAGTTTTTTAAGCCCCATATGACCAAATCCCTCTCTTTCTCTTCGTCTTTGCATCGCATCCATAAACATCTGGAATAATCTGTATCCTCCTCTACCTTCGCCGGGCTTAAACCTTTCTATAACATGAAGGGCAGGATTATAAATATTTCTAAATCCTCCAAAAACAGAATTTGTGTAAAGCTTGAGTCCTTTCGGAAGCCTTCCCCATGAAGCCAGCTCCGCAGACCTATGTAAAACGTTATACATATTTCTTCCAAGATTAAATGCTAAATCAATTTCCCAATTTTCCATGTCTCTTAACTCCTGTAAATCTCCTGCCTGAATAATACCAGGAGGCAATGATCTTAAAGCGCTAATCATTTCTTTAACTTGTGAAGCTATCGATGACGTTTGAGAATTATCATATCTTCCAGTTTGTTGACTCATTGCCTTGCCCATCAGAGCATCATACGAACCCTTTGCCATGTATCCATCTTTTGCCAATAGTTCCAAAAGACCAGATTCCATAATTCTAAATATCGCGCCAGCACCTTTTGTCTTGGCAAGCATTTGCAGTGCTTCAGGACCTAAGTTTGGAGCCGATTGATTTGCTGCATCAAGCTGATTCTGAACAATCATTTTATTGATTTCATGAACTATTCTCATAGAATGGTACAGACCTTCTACGCTTAAGTTCTGGTCTCTTCTCAAGTTGCTAAAGGCATTGTATTCTTGCTGAGATCTAAAATATGCAGGATCCAATGACTGTGAATAAAGTAAATTTTTAATTGCTGAAAAATTAATTCCACCATAAAACCCAATATCAAAATCTCCCACATCGTCCTGAAGTGGCATTCCCACAATTCTAATAACCAACCTCTGAACAGATGACTGAATTCTTGCCTGAAGATCAGGATCACTTACCAAAGTATCAGTTTGCACTATTTTTTTAAGAGTAGAGTCATAAATACTATCACTGGATGGGTTTATGCCATGTCCCACAAAATTTTCTACACTCAAAACTAACTCTTCTTCCAAAATTGCCCTCTGGGGATTTGGAGCTCCATTGGGCAATAATTGAGGAGTACTATTCAATTGCAGCCTAATGAAATCATATTCATTATGGAAATCTTCTTGTGGACCACGCTGCTCGTGTGTTCTTGCATCAAGATCACCAATTTCTTTAAGTCTTCTTTCAAAAAGAAGAACTTCGGGTGGCGGTGGTGTATTTGGATTATTAAGTACTTTATTAAATTTATTATAAAATTCTCTATGAAGCGCTGTTAGTGCGTCAGAGGTAATACCATCTGGATTAATCACGGGAATACCTGCAGCTGGATTTCCAATTGCAGCATTATGAAGTCTTAAAATGTTATCTCTGATTTCCAAAAGCTTTCCAGTTAATGTTAAATTCCCTAAGGCCAGAATTGCCTGGTTTCTAGCCTCCAGAGGAGTAAGAGGCTGTGGTGGATTCATTTGAGTAAGACCTGATTCTATGATTTCCCTTCTTTGCTCCTGATCAAATCCAGCATCTTTTAATATTTTTGCTTTTTCCGAAAGCTGCTCTCGTGTTACATTAAACACTCCGGATTCTTCTCCGTTTTTTCCTTTTTCCCCTGCTCCCACAAAATGAGCGCGTAAGATTCCTTCTTTTTCTTTATCAGTTAATTCTCTTCCGAGACTATCTTTAAGTAGCTCTTCTGCTTTTGCGATTCTACCAGCGTTTAATCCAAAAAGATCAGCTCTATCCTGATCTGTTAATTCTCCTTTTCCTAAAATTTCCTGCGATTTAGTTGATGCTTCCGGATTTTCACTATCAAGCTGTGCATTCTCAACAACTTGACCTGCTTTTTGCTCTGTTCTTCCTTTGGAAGTAACTTGGTCAGGCTTCAAACCGAGCCCTTCGAGAAGCCTTGTTGTCCTTAAAGCGTCAGCACGCTGAGTCGGGGTTAGTCCTTCCAAAGACAAGCTGGTTGTTACTCTAGGTAAAGGTAAAACCTCAGCTCTAATAGCTGGTTTTACTGGCTGAACTCCTTCTGTTTGTATTCCTGCGTCTGGCATAAAAATACTTTGCTCCTTATTCAGTGTAGATTGTCCCCTTTGCACTGTCAATTCACCTGGTCTCATAATTATTTCGTGTGTCATATGGCGTTAGTTTAGAAAAAATAAGGCATCTGAGCTTGATATAAACCTTATAAAACAATTACAATTGTTTTACCTAGCTATGGAACCAAAACACTTCGAATCACTTTACCCTGAAGACGCAAGATATTCTGAGATAGAGAAAATTCTTTCTTTTGTAAGAGTTGGAAATTCTGCTCAGGTAATTTCTCTTCCAGGAGTTGGAAGATCAAACATCTTAAGAATTCTCGCATACAATTCAAAAGCTCGCGAACTTCACCTTAAAGAAAACACAAAGTGGTTTCATTTCGTAATGATGAATTTTGCAGAAATTAAAAAAAGGCCACTTTCCGAATCTACAAAGTATATGTTTTTGGAAATCTTGGATTCTCTAGCGGAGAGAAAAATGAACGAAGAGCATAAAGCTCTTAAAAAAATATTTGATGAGAGTCTAAAATCAGGCGATGAACTTGTGATCTTCCAGGGTCTAAAAAAAACGATTGACTATTTATGTCTTGAAAAAGAATTAACTATAGTTCTACTTTTTGATAGATTCGAAGAATACGTTGGAGTACTTGAGCCTATCTTCTTTGATAACTTAAGAGTATTGAGAGATAGAGCAAAATATCGTTTTTCCTGCATATTTCCTCTTTCTCGGCCATTAGAAGAAACCGCAGGAAATGAAATAATTACTTCCTTTTATGAATTTTTAACAGGAAATTTAGTTTACCTATCTCTAGGAGATGAAAAAATTCAACAATTTAGACTTGATTATCTAAAGAAAAATAGTGGAAAAAATGTGGATAAAAAAACGCTTGAAAAGATTAGTGAATTAACAGGAGAATTAGGTAAATTATGGCTTGTTAGCATTGAAGCCTGTATCTTAAATGATAAAAAAGATGATGTCAGAGAATTTTTAGAAAATAATTCTAAAGTAAAATCAGTTCTTTACGAAATCTGGAATTCTCTCTCTCCATACGAACAAAGTCTAATCGCAAATAAAAAAGCTTCTGAATCATCTCATTTAGTGGCTGTAGGACTTATTAAAAATAATAAATTTGCAGTTCCTCTCTTGGAAGAATTTGCTAAAAAAGAAATTTCCGAAAAACAAGAAAAGATAATATTTGATGAAGCGGCTAAGGAAATTAGAATTGGCGAAATAGTTTTGTCTGAAGGACTTACTTCTTCAGAGTTTAAATTACTTAAATTTTTTATTTTAAATCCTGAAAAAATAGTTGAAAGAGACGAAATCATATCCTCAGTTTGGGGCGATTTATCCTCTACTGCCGGGGTTACAGAGCAAGCTTTAGATCAACTTATTTTTAGACTAAGAAAGAAAATTGAAAAAGACATTTCTTCCCCAACACATATCCAAACAGTTAAAGGCCGCGGATTCAAATTCACTCCATAGTTGCAATTAATTCTAGTTTTGCCTACGATAAAATTATGAGGAAAATAATTTTTCCCTTGTTAATTTTCATTGCTTTTTTCGCTCTAAAAACTACCATTGCATATGCCGGGCCAGATGATGCTTGTACTTTTACGACTGATCCCACTCAACTTCAAGTAGGAAAATTTAAAAGCATTACGTTCACCAATATCCGCGATGCAGGAACACGTCTTTATGTAGCATTTAATACTTCAAATACTGGCCCATGCCCTCTTGATTCATTAACAAAAGCTGGAAAATTTCAAGAAGGATGCGTATCTGAAGATATTCTTATAAACCCAGATTCAGGTGTTACATTTAGCGAGACTGATCATACCCTAGGAGATCTAAGAAATTTAGGCGCTGGCACATATACGGTTAGACTCTGCGTTTACAAAGAAGACGGCACTTGTCAACCATCCTGCAGAAGCAATGGCATAGTAGTTAGGACGGCTGGTGGTCAAAATCCTTCCCCTGAACCCACGGGCCCAGGACAAAATAATTCTTGCGAAATAGATCCAACATCAAACGATTATAAAATCTGTTCTAAAGGAGGGAGAGTAAGGGGAACGTGCTCTGAGGGTTTTTATTGCAATTCGCTTACCACAGGAGACTGTAGAACAGGCACATGCGTAGCCGGAAGCCTGTATGATCCTTCAGTCATAAATTATGCCAAGAATGCTCCTCTATCTTTACCTTGCGAAAAAAATGGAAATTTCTATAATGACGCGCGCGGATGTTTAAGAGTCAGAACAGCATTTGGAATGGTTAGCACTGGAGCAACTGACTTTACCAGATGGGCACTTGGATTTGTTTTAAGTATTGGAGGCGGAATAATATTCATAATAATCTTGGTCGCCGGATACAAACTTATGACATCCCAAGGTGATCCTGATAAGGTAAAAAATGCCAGAGAACAGCTTACGGCAGCAATAGTAGGATTTATATTTATTATATTTTCTTTAGTTATACTTGAATTAATAACTCGTGATATTCTAGGATTACCAGGATTTGGGAGATAATGGAAAAAATTGCATTTAACTTACCCGGCTCATATTCTATAGAACCTGTCGCAGGGATGCCCACAGGCGGCCTCAATACTCTTAAAAACGTAATTACAAATGGTCTTACCTGGGCTTTTGTATTAATAACACTCGCCTCACTCGCTTTTCTTGTCTGGGGAGGCATTGAGTGGATTACATCAGGTGGAGATAAAGGAAAAGTAGACGCTGCAAGAAAAAAAATTACATATGCAGTTATAGGACTTCTAGTTGCTCTTTCCTCTTTTTTGATAATAAATGTTTTAGGTTGGTTTTTAGGAATTGGACAAATAGTCTAGATTCAGAAAAGGTACTTGACAAACAATTAAAAACACAATACGATCAAATAAGTAATGAAAAAATTAACTGCTCTATCGTTATCGATCGCTTCTTTCTTAACGTTTACCCCTAAAACTTTTGCTGCTGTAGGTGGCGGTACACTTGATCTCTGCGTAGGCGGAAGATTTACAACTCTTTGCAATATGGGTAACGCAGGAATTGGCCCACTAGTTTCTTCAATAATTCTTCTATTATTTATAGTGGCTGTATTGCTAGCTTTAGGTTTTCTAGTATATGGTGGAATTAAATGGATTACATCAGGTGGAGATAAAGGAAAAGTAGATGCTGCAAGAGGAATGATCGTAGCTGCACTGGTAGGATTAGTACTAGTATTTCTTTCCTACTTCATCATCAACCTCGCATTACAATTCTTCGGAATCGGAAGCCTACTTAACAGCAGCTTCACTCTCCCTACACTAGTAGCTCCTCGTTAATCTTGTAATTTAACATCTTCTTTGTTACGCTTTTATTTATCAGTGAAAAAGTTTTTATTTTTCTTTTTGTTAATTTCTGGATTTCTTTTTTTCACCCCAAATGTTTTTGCTGCAAATTTTACCCCTCTTGGAGGATCTGGATGTCTAACTGGCGGATCGAACCAGGTAGCAACGCTTAACTGCCTACCAATTATCCTAGGAAACGTAATTTACTGGGTGTTTATTTTCGCAGGAATTGTCGCAGTAGCCATGATTATAATTTCCGGATTTAAATTTGTTAGCTCTGGAGGTGATGCAAAAAAAGCAGATGGGGCCAAAAAAACACTTACTTTTTCTATTTTGGGATTAACCTTAATTTTATTATCAGTAATAATATTACCTTTCATAATAAGACTAACTGGAGTAAACGCCTGCATTTCAACATTTGGATTTGATCAATGTGTTCCCGATAGCGTCGCTTATAGATGCAACAATCAACATCCGGACGGAATATGCCCTACGGGTAGAATCTGCGTGCCAAACGATACAGGTAGTCACTACACATGCCAATTTCCTTGCAGCGAAGCGCATCCTCATGGATACTGTGCTCTTAACAGAACATGCAAAAAGCTTAATCATGCGGGAGATATAATCTACACTTGTCAAAATTAAGTGTCTAAAAAGTTGTTTTCACAATTAGCTTCAAAATCCTCAAAAATTGATTCATTTTGATAGCCTTGAAACGCTATTTTTCACGTTATATTCTAGTATGAAGCAAAGAGCTCTTATTTGTATTTATTTTGCTGCCTATGGAAAACCATCCAATACCACAAGACATTACAGGATTTCAATTTAAACTTATTGGCAACATGACCGTAAAGCAGTTTGCCTACCTTGCCGGTGGAACAGTAATTGCCTGGTTTATATTTTTTATCTTACCGATATTTATACTGATTAGACTCCCCTTAGCAGTATTATTTCTCTCTCTTGGTGTTGCATTAGCGTTTGTTCCTATTGACGGAAGACCTATGGATACCATGATTGGAAATTTCATTAGAGCTCTTTTCTCCCCTACCCAATATATCTATAGAAAAACTGGTGGAAATCTCTCACAAATGAATCCTAGTGCCCCACAAACACCATTAAATCCTGTACTCCAATCAACTCCTCCTCAACTTAACACACCTGCTCCACTACCACCTACCAATATGCCTTTACAAACACAAACACAGATACAAACACCAACCCCCATCAACTATCAACAACCTATCCAACAAACCCCGATCCAAACACAAGCCCAAATCATTCAACCTGTTCCTGCTCCGCAGCCACAGAGCGCACCACAAATAAACACTCCTATAACTCAGGTCCCAGGCAGAGTAATCGAATTAAATGATCCCAACAATAAACCTATTATGTCTGGGAATCTTGATGATCTTGAAAAAATCAAAGAAAAAGAGGAGGAAGAAAAAATAGAAGAAAATGAAAGAAAACTCGAAGAACAAGTTTCCGCACTTCAGAAAGAGCTTGTTGAAGCAAAAGCTATAGAAAATAACTCAACTCCTCAAACAGACTCAACTACTCATCAAAAATCAGAAGAACTTGAGAAAATGCTTATCGAAGCAAACAGACAAAAGGAGGCGCTTGAGAAAGAATTATTATCTCTTAAGGCTAGACTTGAAGGAACAGAAAAAACGAAATTTAATCCAATTACGGCACAACCTCTTCCCCAGACCCAAAGAGTTAGAAAAGCCCCTCCTGCATTAGTAAAAAGCGTTGGCCTCCCCACAGCTCCCGCAGATCCAAATCTAATAACTGGGATCATTAAAGATCCTAGAGGGAATCCCCTACCAAATATTCTAGTCGAGGTAAAAGATCCAGAAGACAATCCAGTGAGAGCTTTTAAAACAAATGGGCTTGGGCAATTTGCATCGGCAACTTCTCTTCAAAACGGGAAATACATAGTTTCTATTGAAGATCCAAAAGGACAAAATAAGTTTGACACCGTGGAAATTGAAGCGAACGGAACACCAATTATGCCGCTTGAAATTTTTTCAGTAGATCCCAGGGAAGAATTAAGAAGGGAATTATTTAATTAAATGAAAAACTCTGCCCCAAAAACCATAGCGACAACACAAAAGTTTATAGAGATTGAGGACATTATAGACAGCCTAGTTCTTATGTCCGGAGGAAGTGTGTGTATGGTTATAGAAGTTACAGCGACAAATTTTGCATTACAATCCAAAGAAGAACAAGAAATAAAAATTCTCTCTTATGCTTCGCTCATCAACTCCCTATCTTTTCCTATTCAAATAGTAATTTTGAGCAGAAAACTCGATATCAGTAATTATCAAAAACTACTCGAGGAACAAGCTGCGAAAGCATCTAACCCAACATTCTCAGAACACATTAGAATGTATAAAGAATTCGTTTCTCAACTTGTTCAAAAAAATACAGTTCTTGATAAAAAATTTTATATCTCCATTTCGTACTCGTATCTTGAAAAAGGAGCTGGAGGAATTGCAAACTCAAGAGACAGAGATGCGATAATAAGAGATGCAAAAAATTTATTAACTTCCAAATCTTCATCTATAATCCAAGAGCTTTTAAGATCCGGTTTGAAATCAAAAATTTTGGAAAAAGACGAACTAATTAGGCTTTTTTATGAGATCTATAACAACGAAAGCAGCTCGGGAGTATCCAAAGATATCATAACTCCCATGGTTACTGGAAAAATGAAAATATGAAACTATTTAACAAAAAAGATCAAAGCTTAAAAACTAATCCTATTCCTGGCGCAGCGATTCACCCTGCAAATGAGGGAATAAAAAGAATCGAAAGAGGCATGAATTCTGTTACGGATATCATAGCCCCTTCTTCTATCGAAGTTGATTTTGGGCATATTAGAATTGGAGAAAAATATCACAAAACTTTTTTCGTTGTGGGATACCCCAGATTTGTTTCACCTAATTGGCTTGAACCTCTTATTGATTTTGAACATTCACTAAATCTTTCTATGTTCTGCTATCCCACATCTTCACCAGATGCCCTCCAAGATCTAAGAAGAAAAATTGGCGAAATGGAAGCAACCCTTATGGAACAAACACAGAATAATAAAGTCTTAGATCCTACCGTCCAAGCTTCTCTAGAAGACGCACTTTCGGTACAGGAAGAACTCGCAAAGGGAATAGAAAGATTTTTTCAATTTAGCCTTTACATTACATTAATATCTGATACAAAAGAGGACCTTGAAGAGGCATCAAAAAGACTCAAAACACTTCTGGCTTCAATTCTTGTCCTAGCTAAACCCGCAACCCTTCAAATGGATGCTGGTTTTAAATCAAGCATTCCAATTGCAGACGATCAATTATTCTTGACCAGAAACATGGACACCACTTCCCTCGCTTCAACGTTTCCGTTTACATCTGCCACTCTCACCCAAGATAAAGGAGTAATGTATGGACTAAATAAGCTAAATGATTCATTAATCATTTTTGACAGATACTCTCTAGAAAATGCAAACGAAGTGGTTTTCGGAAAATCTGGAGCAGGAAAATCTTACCTTATCAAGCTGGAGCTTATGCGACAGTTTATGTTTGGCGCTGAAATCATAGTAATTGATCCTGAAGGAGAATATGGGGAACTCACGAGAACCCTCGGCGGAGAATATATTGAGTTCACCCCCGCCTCTCCTATCAAGATTAATCCATTCGACTTATCTGGTATCTATGAACAAGGAGAAAATGAATTAGGATTAAAAATCCTTTCGCTCCATGCTCTTCTTAGAATCGTTATGGGAGAACTTGATGCAGCGCATGACGCAATTCTTGATCGAGCATTAGTAGAAGTTTACAGGCAAAAAGGAATTACACCAGACCCATCTACACAAACAAAGAAGCCTCCTCTCATGGAAGATCTATATAAAGTTCTCTTGGGAAACGAGGATGAAATTTCTAAAAACCTAGCACTAAGGCTTGAGAAATTTATAAAAGGAAGCATGGCTGGAATTTTTAACCAACAATCAAACTTTGATATAAAAAATCCATTCACTGCATTTTCAACTAGAGGACTCGAAGATCAGCTTCGCCCCGTGGCTATGCATATAATTCTTGATTTCATTTGGACGAGAGTTAGAAAAGATCTTAAAAAAAGACTATTAGTGCTTGATGAGGCCTGGTACCTTATGAAATACCAAGACTCTGCCTCTTTCATCCATGGAATAGCTAAAAGAGCTAGGAAATATTATCTTGCACTAACAACAGCTACCCAGGATGTTCAGGACTTTCTCTCCACCGATTATGGAAAGGCAATTCTTTCAAACTCGTCCATTCAGATGCTTTTAAAACAAAGCCCTACTGAGATAGATTTAGTGTCTCAAATTTTCTATTTAACACAGCAGGAAAAACAACTACTTTTATCAGCAAACGTCGGAGAGGGTTTATTTTTTGCAGGACAAAGTCATGTTTCCATGAAAGTGATATCTGCTCCGTTTGAACACAAGATTATTACTTCAAATCCAGAAGAACTTTTAAGAAGACAGGAGGAGCAAAGAATAATGAATGAGACTTCTTTTTCAGCACCCTACCAAAACCCAGCGCCCATTAGTCCCATGAATCAATCAGGTTTTGTTCCTCCGCAGACGCCGCAAATTGCACCTGGCTTCTCTGATTTTGACCAAAATAAGTAAATATGGATGAAAACGAGAAACAATTAAGCCTAGAAAATGCTAAGTGGGCAGCCTCACAACTTGGAAATTTATCCAGATTCGACCAAAATCAATTATTTAATGCTTTTAGAGCTGGAAATAGGCAATCATTTGAAAAAATTTTATTTGAAAATCAGATTTTAAATACTCAAGGAATTTGGCAAGGCATTGAAGACATAAATACTCAACGATCGCAGGGAGCAAATATAGAAATTGAGTCAAAAGATAAAGATAAAAACTCCAGCCCCAGAAATCCACAGAGCTTAGCTTTAGGATCTATTATCGCAGGTGTTAACCTTTTAAGACGCGGGGGGTCATATGAAGAATCTCAAAAAGAAGCAGATAGATATGCTGAGTATTTTGCAAAAAAGTGGGAGGAAGAATACAGGAGATATAATCAAAATCCCTCAAAAAGAAATGCTCCTGTTGCAAAAAGCAGACTGGAGGCATATGAAAGAGCACGACGGGAATACCATGAATTATTAGTTAGAGCCGATCCTAAAAAGGCACGCGAATGGCTTTCCAAAGACCCTCAAAATACCCAACTCGACTTGGCTTTTGAGAAAGTAAGCCTAGAAAACAAAAATCTTACTTACTCTGATTATCTAGAAACTAGACGAAGATATATCGAAAAAACAGCAAAAGATTATGATAGTAGAGATCCAAGCGCTAGATATTTAGATCGATCACGAGCAATTTCCAATGCGCAGGAAGAAATTGAAGAACATCTGGTCACATATTCTCCACAAAATGCAAAAAAATGGGCAGCACAATACAATGACCCAGAGCTAACATCAGCTATCGAAAGGAAAAGGCAGAAAGACATAACATATACCTATCAAAATCCTGGGATCACATCCCGTTTACTTAGAAGAAACAAACCTTCCCCAACACAGATTACGAAACCACAGCCATTAACTTCTCCTATTCCTGCCTCCCTCCCAGTATTGCAAAATAATTTCGCTAACGCTCCTCAAACTACCAACCAAAGCAAATCCCAATCGCAACAATCAACTCAAAATCAAAACTGGCTATACAAAAGATTTTTCAAAACAAGACTAGGTAACCGTCTGTCTAAATCTAAATCAATTAATAGATTTAAGAACCTAAACAAAAAGTTTTTTAAATTAAAAAAATTCTTAGATCCAATTGGATATTTAGAAAGACTGTTTGCAAGATCAATACTTGGCTCACTTTTATCTTCCATCGCAGGTTTTTTAACAACAGCAATTTCTGCAATAATAGGCGTGGCTACAAGTGCAGCCGCTGCCACGATAAGCGTTATTTCTCTAGTATTAGCAAAAATTATTACAGGAATTGGGATTACGGTTACCACCATTAGCTTACCAGCTGTTATCATAATAGCTCTAATAATCTTTATATTTGTGATAATAGGCCAAATCTTCTTTAACACTTCAGATCTAACAAAACCAATCACAAATAGCCGCTATGCAGGAATAAGCTATACAATTTATGGCCCGCAATCTTCTCCCAATGGCGTTGATTTGAGATATGAAATAATCGTTATTTACGATAAAAGAAATGCAGTAGACCCTATCGAAAATATTTCAGTAAGCGCAGATATTCCTGAAGAGACTACTTTGATTCCGAGCGGCACAACGGGGATATACAGATCTCCTACAAACTCAAGCGCAATCACTTGGCGATTAAAGGATAATTCGCCTTCAGAAACAGGCGAACAAACCATGTATTCTTTTACTTTAATTCTTCGTCCCCAAGACGATAGCACTTTTGATGTGTCAATTTCTATTCTAGGCGCTACTGGAGGCGGAGGACCTCCTGCTACTGGAGATAGTTGCTCAGGAAAGTATAATTCCGTAAACGCACCTAAAGGAAATTTCGGAGACCCAAGCTGCAACTATACACTTAACGATTTCGGGAATGAACTTAAGTCAAAAGATCCAAAAAACTATAGATTTTGGTACTTACTTTCTGAATGTGAAAGCGGCCATAGACCCAATGCATATTTTAGATGTAATAGCGATGGAAGCGTTTGCACACCCGATCCCAAAGGAGCCTGGGGAGCTTTTCAAATGGGCTCCAACCGCAATCCTCTTGCCTACAATAGAGGTAATGTGGAGTGGAAAGAACAAATACAAGTAGCTGTAGACAGAGAAAAAATCGTGCTTGAACCAAGAAATTTAGATTTCGATTATTGGCAATGCGAAACCAATGTTTGCAGAGGCGCACCTGAACTTTGCACAAACGGTGAATATAATACAATAAGGTAAGATGAACTTAAAGAATAAAAAAAATATAATATATCTGATTTCTGCGGTTATTTTAGTAGTAATATTTGTTTTACTTGCTATAGCATCTACTCTTTCCGACTTAAGATCATCGCAAAAACCAATACCTACCCCTTCGAAGCAAATATACACAAAGCCAGTTGTTAACTATGAACCTGGAAGCTTAGGAAAATCCTTAATAAAACTAACTACTAGACAGCCACTTCCTCCTTCAGACCTAGATGCAAAAGCCAAAATCTTAACGCCGTTAGACAACAAATCAGGAGTTATTTTTCAAAATGAAAATTTTATTATCCAATACGTTGAGTCTCTAGATGACTTCGAAATAGAAATTAATTCAAAAGACATTGATCTAGCCAAAACTGAAGCAGAAAATTATCTACTTAATCAAGGTTTTTCAAAAAACGGACTATGCAATTTACCAGTAAGGTTTTATCTAGGTGCCTTTGCTGCAAATGATTTTCCAAGAAATTCCCAATTTAACCCACTCCCTTCTGGGTGTTAGGTTGTAAGACTAAATCAATTGTGCTTAAATATTGTTAAATGAAGAAAATCCTCTCTCTTCTTTTCCTAATTAATTTACTTCTCAGCTTAATTATTCTGTCTCCTGCTTTTGCACAGCAAACGGGTATAGCTCACGACACTGTAACCACGGTGGTTGGTAAAGGATCAGATTTCGGAGGAGACACCAGCACGGGTACAAAACCCGGGAATTTTGTTTACTACTGTCAATTTGATTCTCCATGGGGTAATAATCGTTATGATACTGGTACGGTCGGCAGCTCAGGCTGTGGACCATCATCTATAGCCATGATACTTGCGACTTATGGACTAAAAGCTCGCCCCAGTGATCGAGGAGTTGCAAATCCTGCTACAGTAGCTGAATTATTTACCGAAAAAGGTTTTGCTTGGCAACCGGGAAATGCTTATGGATACGTAGGAACTAGTCCATTTTCAATTGTAGATACTGTCTTTTTACGAAGCATAGGGTTAAAAAGAGCGCAAGTTGATCTTATAGAAGGAGGCAGAGACAGAGATAACAGAAGACATTTGACTAAAGCTGATCTTGAAGCAATTCAAAGATTTACAAATCAAGGGTGGTATATCCTAGGCTCAGCAGAAAATTGGGTCGGATGCGAAGGAAGATGTAGTCATACATTTGTTGTGCTAGGCGCTAATCCAAAAAACGAAACACTTATAGTGGCTTCCGCAAGCGATAAATGTAATTCAAGTAATTTTATTTATCACCCGTCCCTAACACAAATGAACAGATATGACACGAGGTTTATGTCATTAGTTCCAATAAGAAAAAATGATTAAAGAACTTTTAAAAAAACATAAGATTCTATTTTTAATATTTTTAGCCATAATTTTTTATCTTATTTTTATAAGCATCGTGGTCACAGTTCTTCCTAAAGAAACTAAAAATATTAGCAGCATTGCTCCTACACCAGTCTTTGATGAGACAGAAAAAGAACCTTATCACACTGATTCTTTAGGTGTTACACAAAAAGATGCTGATGCTCAAATAGCACCTAAACAGTTGGGAGTATTGATCAGAAGCCTACCTTATAAATCCGATCTATTCGAACTCAGTTATGATTATTTAAATGACTCTTTCTTATTTCTTTCCAATAGATCTAGGACTTTAGAGGCGAATACAGAATTATCTAAATTACTTAACGAATATAATCTTAAAAAAACTGATTTAACTAACCTAAAAAGTGGTTTTAAATAAACTAGTCAGTGATTCTAATTGGCATTATGAGGTGTAAATAGGAATTATCCCCTACCACCCTAAAGACTCCCGAATTTAAAGGACCTGTCATTTCGAAAGATATTTCTTCAGCATCTATCACTGAAAAGAACTCAAGTAAATATCTTGCATTAAACGCAATCTCATTTTCTTCCCCAGTGGTTTTTGCCTCAACCTCTACTTCATTCTCCCCTACCGAGGATGCACTAGCAGAAAAAGTTATTTTTCCATTACCAATTCCCATTTTTACTATATTTGCAGCTTCCCTAGCAAAAACAGAACATGCTCTAACCGCTGCCTGCGCGTGTGCTTTATCAAATATGGCTTTTGTGGTTGATTCGTCTGGAATTATTTTTTGATAATCAGGGTATTCTGCATCAATTAACCTTCCAACAATCATTGCGTCTCCACATTCAAAGATAACCTGGTTTCCCTCTCTTGCAACATAAAGCTTAACTAAATCATCTTCCTGTTTCACTCCTAAAACCTCTTTAACAACACGCGAAGGAATGAGAAGGTCTACGCCCTCTCCCTTCTCTGCTTTTTCAGAAAATCCTTCTTTTAGAGAAAGTCTATAACCATCAGTTGCGACAACAATTAGTTTTCCTTCTGAATCTTTTCTAACCAAAACTCCAGCCAAAGCAGGCCTACCACTATCCCCCGCTGAGGAAAAAACAATCCTTTGGATTTCTCTTTCTAATTCTTCTTTTTTAAATTCACCCTGCTTCTCTCCTTTTGTCTCATATAGTTTGGGGAATTCTGAAGCAATAAGCGTAGGGAATGATGTTTTTAGCTTTTCTGCTTTAAGAAGCAAAACGTTCTCTTTTAGTTCTAAATTTATTTTTTCTTGGTCTATATTTGAAATCAAATCTACAAAAGTTTTAGCTGAAATACTCACATCCCCTTCTTCCTCAACCTTAGCAGGTATTTTTATTATTATTCCAATTTCTAAATCTGTTGCTGATATCGTTAAATATCCTTCCCTAGCACTTAATAAGAAATTTAGAAGTATTGGTAATTGGCTTTTAGAAGAAATTGCATGATTTGCAAAGGAAATACCATTTTTCAAATTACTTGATAAAACAGTTATTTTAAACATATATATAAATTTGTAGTTGTAGTAGGTTACCAGGAAAAGTGGAAAAAAGCAACGAGCCAGCCTCAGAAAAATGTGGATATCTTGTTGATAAGTTATGTGGATTACCTGTTAATAACTTTTTTGTTTTTTCCATGTGTAAAACTTGCCTTAGTTTTCAACACTAGATTTGATTCCTAGCTCTTTTATCCCCAATGTCTCCTCTGTTAGCTTGTGAGCTGATAAAAGTGAATCTATTTTTTCAACACCATGCATAACCGTGGTGTGATCTCTTCCTCCCAATAAGTTACCAATTTCAGAGTATGTGAGATTGCATTCTTTTTTTAGCACATACATGCAGGCCTGTCTTGCTCTAACTAGTTTTGCATCTCTTTTTGATCCCTTTAACTGTGTTGGTTTAATTTGATAAAACTCACATATACTTTTGACCACATCTTCGGGATAAAGGGCTTTTTTAATATCATCATTTGATTTTAGTGCAGTCTCTGCTAGATCAGGTGAAGCCTCGATTTGCTTGCTGGAAGCTTCAGTCATTACTCTCAGAAGTAGACCTTCTAATTCCCTTGTGTCTTCTGTTTTTTGTGCGATAATCTTTGCAGTTTCAATATCAAGATCAAAATTAAACTTTTTAGCTTTGGTAAGAAGAATTGCGCATCTAAGTTCATAATCGGGAGAATCAATGTCTACGGTAAGTCCACCGGAAAACCTTGAAACCAACCTTTTTTCTACTTTCTTAAGTTCAGAGGGAGGTCTATCTGAGGTGAGGATTATCTGAGAGGCATTATCAACAAGAATGTTAAAGGTGTGAAACAGTTCTTCCTGAACTCTTTCTTTGCCTGCAATAAACTGAATATCGTCTATCATAAGCAGGTCAACTTGTCGAAACTTCCTTTTCATGGCTGCAGTATTGTTTGCCCTGATACCTTCTACTACCTCATTGGTAAATTCCTCGCTTGTTATATATAGTATTTTTTTGCTTGGATCCTTAGAGTATAGCTCGTTTGCAACAGCCTGCATTAAATGAGTCTTCCCCACCCCAACAGGCCCATAAATAAAAAGAGGATTGTAGGTTGTTCCCGGCTTTTCGGCTACTGTTGTTGCTGAAACAAATGCAAGCTGGTTTGTGCCAGAAACTGCAAAATTTTGAAATGTGTAATCAGCTCTAATTCTAGGAAGATGTCCTACTGTTGCTTTAGGTTTTTCATTTGATTTGGAAAAAAGTGGACCAGCGGATTTGGTTGATGCTACTTGAAGAGTCTTTGGGACAAATATTAATTTTGTATCTCTTCCTACATGCTTATCAACTGTTTTTTTTATAATTTCATAAAACCTTTTATTTAATAGGTCAATTATCATGGTAGATGGAGCTCCGATTGTAGCTACGCTATCCTCTAATGAAATTAATGTGGTATTTTTAAAAAGAGTTAAATAATTTGCGCTTGATATTTCAGTCTGAATTTCAGCAAGAATTTTTTTCCAGAGCTCTGATGTGGATAACATAGCTAAAAGTTTACCAAACGAACCTACTTCCCTCAATAATGCAAAAGTGGATAAAAGTATCTCTTTTTTTACCACTTTTAAAAAATAAACCACTTTGATATACTTTATTCTTATAAAATGGAAAAATTTAGAAAACTTAAAAAAGTAAAAAGAGCTAGGAAGCATGGATTTCTTGCAAGATCGAGTGATTCTAATGGTAGAAAAGTTTTAAAAAGAAGAAGAGCTACTGGCAGGAAAAAAATGACAGTATAATGCTTGGAAAAACAAACAGGCTTACAAACGTTTATTTGACAAATCCTAAAATTATCACTACTCCCCTTTTTAATCTAAAAATTGGAGTAAATAATTTGAATCTTAGTAGATTTACTTTTGTAGTTTCTAAAAAAATTGATCAGAGATCTACGCAAAGAAATGAAGTTAAAAGAAAAGTTAGATCTTGTGTAGAGGAAATATTTGATAATATAAAACCAGGATACGATTTTATATTTTACCCGAGTCAAATATCTAAGGATACAGAAAGACAGAGGGTCTTAGAGGAAATAAAAAAGACTTTTAAAGAAAATAATTATTTAAAATGATAAAAAATACATTAGTAACCATAATCTCCTTTTATCAATTAATCTTATCAACGCTCTTAAAAAATGTATTAGGTGTTTCTAGATTTTGCAGATTTGATGAAACATGTTCAGAATATACGAAAAGAAATATAATGGAAAATGGAGTTTTAAGAGGATTAGCGCTAGGATTCAATCGTTTGTTAAAATGCCAACCGTTTTATAACGCAAAAATAAATGGAAATATTTAATTTATTAATAGTACACCCGATAATAAATATTTTGGTAGCAATCTATCAAGGACTTTTGGCTCTTCATGTTCCCTATCCTCTTGGTTTCTCAATTATTACATTGACTATAGTAATAAGAATTATTCTTTATCCTCTTATTTCTGCTCAGCTAAAAGCATCTAAGAAAATGCAGGACTTAGCTCCTCACCTGTCAAATCTAAAAGAAAAACACAAAGGAGATAGAAAAAGAATTCAAGAGGAGACAATGAAGCTCTATAAAGACCATGGTGTAAATCCAGCCGCAGGGTGTCTTCCAACTCTTATACAGCTTCCTGTTATCTGGGGACTTTACAATGTTTTAAATAATGTGGTTCATAAAAGTTCCGCGGATGTAGTGAGCTATATAAATGGAATAGTAATTAATCCATTAAAATTGCAGCATCCTTGGGAATCGACATTTTTCACTATTCCGATTGGACAAAGCCCATCACATCTATTAAATTCTTTAACAATTGTTGCAATATCGGTTCCTTTGATTACTGGAGTATTGCAATTCCTTCAGTCAAAAATGATTTTCTCAGCACCAAAGACTACTGTAAAAAAGAAGAATGACGATTTTGCTTCGGCTTTCCAGTCCCAATCTACATACATCTTCCCAATCATGATTGCATTCTTTTCTTTTCAATTTCCGGTAGGACTGTCTCTATACTGGAATACTTTTACAATTTTTGGTATCATACAGCAATATAAAATCGTGGGCTTAGGAGGCCTAGAAGATTTATGGCAGAAAACGAAAAAATTACAAAAGAAATAATTCAAAATCTTTTTGATAACCTCGGAATAAAGGATTCATTTGAAGTATCAGAAAATGACGAGTCAATAAATGTCGTTGTTAACTCTGAAGATCCAGGTCTAATCATTGGTCATCACGGAGACACCCTTGATTCAATTCAATTGATTCTTTCTTTAATGATTGCTAAGAAATTAGGAGAATTTAAAAGAGTAAGTGTGGAAGTCGGGGATTATAAAAAAAATAGATCAGATTATTTAAAAACATTGGCAGAGCAAACACGAGAGAGAGTTTTAAATGAACAAAGAGAAGTATATTTACCGAATTTAAAGTCTTGGGAACGACGTGAAGTGCATATGTATTTAGCAGAAGATTCTGATGTGATTTCTGAATCAGTAGGCGAAGGAAGAGAAAGAACGCTTGTTGTAAAGCCTAAATAATTTAATCCTCAAAATCCTCTTTGAATCTGTTAAAATGACTTTTAAGGTACGGGTCTCTAATAATAATAGAATGACTTCAAAAAGAAGAGAATTTTCCAAAAAAAATATTAGAATTTGTCTTTTTTAAGGCCGAATCTAAAAAAAATTTATTAGAACGGGAAATTAAAATGAATAATTCAACAAGCTTGAAAATCTATACTGATGGTGGTTCAAGAGGTAATCCGGGGCATGCAGCAACTGGAACATTTATCGAAAATGAAAGTGGCGAAACATTAGCTGCAATCGGGGTTTATATAGGGATTGCTACAAATAACGTTGCTGAGTACAAAGCAATAATTGAAGGATTAGAATGGGTACTAGAAAACAAAAATCAAATGCCTATATTAAAAAAAATAGATTTTTTTATGGACTCAAATTTGGCTGCATCTCAATTGAATGGTCTATATAAAATTAAAAACGCTAACCTTCGAGAGCTACTTTTTATGGCAAAACAAAAAGAGGCTGAAATAAAACTTCCAATAACTTATACTCATATTCCAAGGGAAAAGAATAAAAAAGCAGATAGGCTTGTGAATATCGCGCTAGACAATCATCTGAATCTTTCCTAAAATTTAATTATAATGAAACTGCCCGTTCTCAAAGCACATGAGACAGATCTTAAAACATTTCCCGTACTGATTGTCGATAGAATTGGCGTAATAGGGGAGAGATTAGCTGAAGAGTTCTCAAAAGATACATTAGTAGTTTTATTATCATCAAGAAAAAGCAATGGAAAGCAAAAAATAATTCAAATTCCTTTTAAAAATAAAATTCCACAGGCGCCAAACAATAGATATTCTAAAATTTTTTTAGTTGATGATGGGGACAAGCTAACTAGAAGATCTGCTCAGTCTTTCATTTCTAAGGCAAGAGAAAGTAGTGCAAATTTTTATTTCATTGGGAGCACAAGGAATATTGACGTATCACATTCAGAGGAAATTATCTCTTCTTATACAAATTCCTCGGTTCTTATATTTGGAGATATATTTGATAAAAATATCTTATTTGATAAAAATTCATCAATTGGGAGATTTATACTTCAAGCGAGAAAAAATAAAAAAATAATTGTTCCAGGAAATGGTTTAGCATTAAGTTTTCCTGTTTCATTTGAAGATACAGTTAAGCTTTTAATTAAAGCGTCGTATTTAGATGTTAGTCAGAAAATCATACTTCTTTTTCCGCCTCATCCAATTACAGACATCTCTCTTGCAAATACTTTTAAGAAGATTGATCCAGATATCAAAGTGGATTTTGGAAATGAAAAAAAAGATGAGAAAATTTATATCCCAAAAAATTCTCAGCATGCATTAAGTAAATACGATTTAGAAGAAAAAATTAAAGATTTAGATCTGGGAAATTCAGAAAATCGTCAAATAAATGTAATTCAAAGAAAGACAAATAAAAAAAATTTATTTAAACCATTTTTAGCACTTATTTTATTGATTCTTTTCGTGATGCTTCTTCCACTGCTTACTACAGAAGCGTACTTGTTATTGGGAAAAAGATCTTTAGATTCCGCAATGGAGAAATTAAATGAGGGGGATTTAAGAAAAACTAAAAAAGAATTAAGTAACGCTAAAGTTTTTTTTGGTATCGCATATAAAACATCACAGCCTTTAGTTATTGAAGGTAAATTTCTAGGAATGCAAAAAGGTGCAGAATCAATTCGAAAAAAAGCAAGATCCGGAGAAGATATTTCTAAAGCAGGTGAATATCTAATTGATGGGGGAGAGAAGATTAGGAATATCCATGAAAAGAAAAGCTTAGATCCCAAAAAAGATTTTACTGAGGCATCTAATCTTTTTAAAAATTCATTATTTTTATATCAAAAAGTAAAAGCAGAGGGTACTGTGCCACGGGATTTGGAAAGTGACATAAATAATATAGCTCCAATAGTTACATTGTTTTCGAATTCAGCAGACATTCTTCCAGATGTTTTAGGTGTAAACGAAAGAAAAAAGTACTTGATTTTACTGCATGATAAAAATGAAATTCGTCCTGGTGGTGGTGTGGTTATCGGATACCTTACTGTTGAAATTCAAAACTTAGATATTGTTTCTTTTAAATCTTATGATGTAAAAGAAATTGATGAGAAGCTTAACGCAAAAATTGATCCACCTTTTTGGTTAAATAGATATTTATCAATTGAAAATCTTAAATTAAAGGACAGTGGATCTGATCCTGATTTCGTAAACGACGCAATCACAGCTTCCAATATATATTCAATTGTTAATCAAGAAAAAGTTGATGGTGTAATTGGTATGAATATAAATGTATTAGAAAATATTTTAAGCGTGATTGGTTCTGTTGACGTAGATGGAGTAGGAAAAATAAATCACGAAAACGTAAAAGATTTTGATAGAAATAATAATCTTTCTTTGAGCCTATCAAAAGCAATTTTTAAAGGAAATAATAAAGACTTTTCTGAAATTCAACTTTTAAAAGAAATTGGATCTTCAATATTAAAAAAGGATTTAACTTTTGCCTTTTCAGAACCTTCGTTCCAAAATGTATTTACATCAAGCGATTGGTCATCAAGTCTTTGGGATAATAGGGAGAAAGAGAACAATAAGATTAATGACTATCTTGGAATTAGTGAATCAAATCTGAGCAAGAGCGATGTAAATAGGTATGTAGCAAAAAGTGTTTCTAAGAAAATAAATTTTCAGCAAAACGGAAAGATTTCTTCAGAATTAACTATAGTTTACAAAAATAGTTCTAAAGATAAAAATTATAAAAATTACTTACAGTTAATTTTACCAGAAGCAGTAAAGCTAAATTCAATATCAATTGATGGAACGAAATTAAAAATTGAAAAAGCAGTAACTGATCCTGCCGTTTATGAATCACGAAATTTTAACCAACCAGAAGGAATAGAGGTAAATGAAAAAAATCAAATGAATAAAACTATAGCAGGATTTCTTGTAAGTATTCCAGCGGATAGTTTAAAAACTATTGTTTTAACATATGATTTACCATATTCATTTCCTAGAACTCAAAAATCAGCAAAATATTCTCTTAAAGTGTTTAAGCAGCCAGGAGCTGATCCGTATACATTCGACTTAGGAATTGAAACTTTAGAAACTCATAGAGTTATTGATCTTGATAAGTTTAAGTCTTTAAGCATTAGCTCTGACATTAATTTGGAATATTTGATTACTCAAAGATAAAACTTCGATTTTTGCCTCAAAATCTGGTAAAATTAAACCGTGGAAATATTATTTATAATTTTAACAATTTTAGGTCTTTGTCTTTTTGAGGTAATTACCTCAATCGATAATGCTGTAATAAATGCTGAAGTCTTGTCTGGGATGAGCAAAAAGGCGAGGAGATGGTTTTTGACATATGGATTTTTCTTTGCAGTTTTTGTAGTTAGAGGACTTTTGCCGTTTCTAATTATTTGGGCAGCGACTCCATCTTTGGGTCCAATCGAAGTTTTAGGAATCTCTTTTAAGGGCTCGGAGGCTGCAAAAGAAGCTGTTGAACATGCGGCTCCGCTTTTGCTCCTTGGAGGAGGAATTTTTTTAATTTTCCTCTTTTTTAACTGGTTATTTTTAGAACCAAAAAACTTTGGATTAAAAGGCGAGAGATTTTTCCAAAGTCAGGGAGCGTGGTTTTTCGCAGTTGTTTCCATTCTCTTAGCAGTTATTGTTTATTTAGCTCTTCAGGTAGATGGAATGCTCGCTTTTGCAGCGGTTCTTGGTTCTACAGCTTTTTTTATAATTCATGGATTCAGACAGTACGCAGAGCAACAAGAAGCAAAGCTCTTAGATAAGTCAAATAATATGTCTGATTTTTCAAAAATAGCATACCTTGAGGTTTTAGATACTACTTTTTCAATAGACGGAGTAATCGGTGCATTTGCTTTTACTTTTTCAGTGCCATTTATTTTAATTGGAAATGGAATCGGAGCACTTATTTTAAGAAAGCTTACAATAAGCAATATTGATCGAATCAAAAAATATAAATTCTTAAAAAACGGTGCAATGTATTCCATATTTTTCTTAGGAGTTATTATGTCTCTTCACGCATTTCACATTGAAGTTCCGCCATATGTTTCTCCGATTATCACATTCGGTACTGTAGGATATTTCTTTTTTAAATCTCGAAATGAGCTAAGAAAAATGGAAAAGGATCTTAGAAAGCTTTAATGGATAAGGCATATAATCATAAAGATGTTGAAGAGAAAATATATAAAAATTGGGAAGAGTCTGGATCATTCAAGCCAGAAGTAAATCCCAGTGGTAAGCCATTCACGATAATTCTTCCTCCTCCGAATGCAAATGCTCCTCTTCATTTTGGACATGCGATGTATGTTGTTGAAGATATTTTGGTGCGTTACCACAGAATGAAAGGGGACGCATCATTGTGGATTCCTGGTGCTGACCACGCAGGGTTTGAGACTCAATTTGTTTTTGAAAAGCATCTTCAGAAAGAGGGAAAATCTCGTTTTGATTACGATAGGGAAACACTTTATAAAATGATCTGGGATTTTGTAGAAGGAAATCGGGGAACAATGGAATCGCAATTGAGGTCGTTAGGTTTTTCTTTGGATTGGTCAAGAATGAAGTTTACTATTGAACCAAAAGTAGTAAGTGTTGTTTATGAAACATTTAAAAAACTTTTTGATGATGGATTAGTATATAGAGACTTAAAGCTCATTAATTATTGTACAAAAGACGGAACAGGATTTTCTGATTTGGAAGTTAAATATATCGAACAAAAAGACCCCCTTTATTATATGAAATATGGTCCTTTCGTCTTGGCTACCGTAAGACCTGAAACAAAATTTGGAGATACAGCTGTTGCTGTTCATCCCGAAGACAAAAGATACAAGAAGTATATTGGAAAAGAAATTGAATTTGAAGGTCTTTTAGGAAAGGTTAAGCTAAAAGTAGTTGGAGATGAAGCAGTAGATCCAGCTTTCGGAACCGGTGTGGTTAAAGTAACTCCTTCACATGATTTTACAGATTTTGAAATTGGCAAAAGGCATAGTCTTGAAATGAAGCAGGTAATTGGTTTTGATGGAAAACTGATGGATATAGCCGGGAAGTACAAAGGATTAAAGGTTAAAGATGCAAGGGAAATAGTTGTTAAAGATTTAATAGAAAAAGGATTGATTGAAAAAATTGATGAAAATTATTTTCATAATGTTGCAACATGTTATAAGTGTGGAAGAGTTTTGGAGCCGCTTCCAATGGAGCAGTGGTTTTTAAAAGTTAAACCTTTAGCAAAGCCCAGTATAGATGCTTTAAGAAAAAAAGAGATTAAAATAGTTCCAAAAAGATTTGAAAAAATTATGATTCAATGGTATGAGAACTTTAAAGATTGGAATATAAGTAGGCAAATTGTTTGGGGGATTAGGATTCCAGCCTGGAAGTGTGATGAATGCCATAGCTGGATTGTAACAGAGGGCCAAACTCCCGAAAAATGTTCGAAGTGTAACTCGAAAAGTCTTACTCAAGATTCTGATACCTTTGACACTTGGTTTTCATCAGGTCAGTGGCCATTTGCGACTTTAAAAACAACCATAGAAGGGGATTTTGAAAAATTTTATCCAACCTCAGTCATGGAAACTGCTTATGACATCTTGCCTTGGTGGGTGTGTAGGATGGTAATGTTGGGTCTTTATTCTACGGGAAAAGTTCCTTTTAAGACTGTTTATTATCATGGACTGGTTAGGGATGGTAAGGGTCAAAAGATGAGTAAGAGTAAAGGAAATGTTGTAAATCCTATGGAAATGGTAGATAGATACTCCGCGGATGCTGTTAGGATGGCTCTGATTTTTGGATCGGCAGCTGGAAACGATCAGGCTCTTGCTGAAGAAAAAATAAGAGGAATGAGAAATTTTACAAATAAAATTTGGAATATGGGTAGGTTTATAGAGTTTACAGAAAATAATAAAAACAAAAAATTTGAAGTAATTGAGTTAAGCAGTCTTGAAAATATTGCAAAGACCAAGCTCCAAAAAGATTTAGTAAAAGAACTTTTTGAATGCATAAAAACATCCACGAAACATATTGAAAACTTCAATCTTAATTTAGCAGCAGAAGGATTATATGAATTTGCTTGGCATAGGTTAGCCGATGTCTATATCGAAGATATAAAAAAAGATGAAAATGAAAATTCATGGATAATATTAAAAACTGTATATATTGAAATCCTTAAACTCCTTCATCCTTTCATGCCATTTATCACAGAGGAAATATTCGGGAAAATATCGGGAAATACTCGGTTATTAATTACAGTAGACTGGCCTCAAATTAGTTAATTGTTAAATGGCAAAATTTAAAAAAACAGCTAAGCTTAAGAATAAAAAAGAAAGTAAAAAATTACCGAGTAATTACCGAACTATTCCCGAAAAGCTAAATTCTGATAAATTAATTTTCCTGGTGGGGTTTGTGAGTGTTTTTGTAGCTGTGATTTTAATTTCTTTAAATGTTTATTTAGCATTTGAAAGACAAAAGTCACTCATAAATGAGAGATTTGAATTAGTGAAAGAACTTTCATTTTGGGAAAGGGAAGTCAAAGAAAAACCAGATTATAGAGACGCACAGATGAATGTGGCTTTATTAAATTTCCGTCTCAAGAACTTTTCAGCTTCAAGGGAAAATTTAGAAAAAGTATTTAGTATTGACCCCAATTTTAAAGAGGGAAGAGAATTGGAAAAGATTTTGGATTCCTTATAGCTATTCTTGAGGCTTTTCTTCTGTGGTTGCTTGACCTTCTTCGTTAGATCCTTCAGTTGGTGCACTTTCACTAGGTGTTTCTCCATCAGCTGTTTCTGCATTTTCTGCTGCTGCGGCTTCGGCTGCTGCCGCATCTGCTGCTGCTTGTTCTTGAGCCTCTTTGCTTACTAATTCTCCGATTTTAACAACTACTAAGTTTGGATCAGAGATAATTTCAACGCCTTCAGGCTTATTAATCATTCCAACTGTGATTTGTTCGTCAATATTTCTAAGAGCTGTTACATTGAGTTCAAATTTTTCAGGTAGTTCTGTTGGAAGCGCTTCTACCTCAACTTCATTAGTTATTTTTTCAAGAAGTCCTATTTTTTCAGTTACCGCAATAGGTTCACCAGTTAGTTCAACCGGGATCATAGCTGTAACTTTTTCTTTAAGATTAACTTTGAAGAAGTCTACATGAAGGGGCATGTTTTTCCAATCTAAGTGAAGATTGTGAATAAGAACTGGGATTTTGTCATTTCCAATCTCTAAATCAATAACTCCGGTTTCTCCAGCTTCTTCGTATACTTTTAAAAATTCTGAAACAGGAAGTTGAAGGGTTTGAGATTTAATGTCTTTGCCATAAACATTAGCCGGGAGTATTCCTTCCCGTCTTAATTTTTTGATTTGTTTTCCGGTTATCTTTCTAGGTTCCGCTGTCAATTTATACCTTTTCATGATCTTAGTATTTTATCAAAAAGGGGAGTCTTATAGCAATAGTTGTCATTTTTAGTATAATATTTTGAATGATAGTCTTAGGTATTGATCCGGGAATTGGGAGATGTGGATGGGGGGTTATAAAAAATGAAAATTCAAAAATGACTCCAATAGATTATGGATGCATAGAGACAGAGGTAAACGGTAAAATTGAAGAAAGACTGATTGTTATAGACCAGAAAATAAGAGAAATTATTAAAAAATATAAACCTGATGAGTTGTCAATTGAAGAACTTTTTTTTGGAGCAAATAGTAAAACCGCATTTTCGGTGGGTCAGGCAAGAGGGGTAATTCTACTTGCTGCAGCGGAAAATAAAATTCCTATTTTTATTTATACGCCCCTTCAGATAAAAATGGCATTAACTGGATATGGTAGAGCTGAAAAAAATCAAATTGCACAGATGGTTAAGATAATTTTAAAACTTGAGAAAATACCGAAACTCGATGATACAAATGACGCTTTAGCTATTGCAATAACTCACACGTTTTCTGCTAAAATGGGTTCTAAATTATGATTGGCTTAGTTAAAGGAAAAATTGTTCTTAGGGATGGCAACTATATAATAGTAGACACTGGTAGCGTAGGATATAAGGTTTTAGTTTCTTCAAAGGTTGTGAATTCGGGTAAAGATGATGTTTCTCTTTTTACGTATACACATGTACGGGAAGACTCGCTTGATTTATTTGGTTTTCTAGAAACTCAAGATCTAAAACTTTTTGAGCTTCTAATAAGTGTTTCCGGTGTAGGGCCAAAGACGGCAATGTCGATTTTTTCTTTTGCAGACAGAAGTGGGGTAGTAGATGCAATACTTAAAGGAAATGTTTCCTTTTTTACACAAGTTCCTAGATTGGGCAAAAAAAATGCTCAAAAAATTATAATTGAGCTTAAAAATAAACTCGGAGATGATAGCATACTTGATCTATCTATGGTAGATTCAGAAGAAAATAATGAAGTATTAGAGGCATTAAAAAGCTTTGGATTCAGTCATAAAGAAATTATAGAAGCGCTTAAAAATATAGATAAGGATATTAAGACAGCAGATGAAAAAATAAAATTCGTTCTCAAATATCTGGGGAAATAATGGTAAAAGATAAAAAAACAAAGGAAGAAAAAGTTACGCCAGAAGAAGAAGTCCTATTTGTGTCTTTAAGAGCAAAGGACTGGAGTGAATTTCATGGCCAGGAAACAATTAAAAAACCTCTTCAAATTGCAATTTCAGCAGCTAAAAAAAGAGGGGAATCTATAGAGCATATTCTTCTTTATGGTCCTCCTGGTTTGGGAAAGACGACAATATCTCATTTAATCGCTCGGGAGATGGGAGTTAATATTAAGATAACAAGTGGCCCCGCTATTGAAAGAGCAGGGGACTTGGCATCAATTCTTACAAATCTTGAGAAAGGTGATGTTTTATTCATAGACGAGATACATAGACTTAATAAGGTGGTTGAGGAAACTTTGTACCCGGCTATGGAGGATTATGCCTTGGATATAGTCATTGGGAAAGGACCTAGCGCTAGGACTTTAAGGTTAGATTTGCCTCAGTTTACAATAATTGGTGCCACGACAAGAATAGGGCTTTTAAGTGCGCCCTTAAGAGATAGATTTGGTGTAATTCATAGATTAAATTTCTATACACCTAAGGAGCTGGAAGAAATAATTAGAAAAGGAGCTGATAAGTTGAAAACAAAAATAGACAATCAGTCAATTGAGGAAATTTCCGTAAGAGCTAGGGGGACTCCTAGGATTGCGCTTAAGATTTTAAAAAGAGTTCGAGATTATGCACAGGTTCATGGAGAAGGGGAAATAACTAAGAAGCTTGCAGATGAATCACTTAAAATGCTTGAGGTGGATTCGCTTGGGCTCGATAATAATGACATCAGATATTTAAAAGCTCTTATTGAAAAGCATGGGGGAGGACCAGTGGGAGTTGAGACAATTGCATCAACTATCTCTGAAGACATATCTACTATTGAAGATGTGATAGAACCTTATCTTTTGCAAATCGGTTTTATAAAAAGACTTCCAAGAGGGCGTATGGCGACAAGTCTTGCTTATGAACATTTTGGTTTGCCAATTCAGGAAGAAGAAAAGAAAAAACAACAAAAACTAATTTAGAGAATCAAAAATTTTCTTTGAGATTTCTCCGATAGTTGCTTTTGTTTCTTCTTCATTATCGCCAATGTCGCTAGTCATAACTCCTAGATAATAAGCGCCTTTTTCTGTTTGGATTATTCCTACATCATGAATGAAGCCTTCGCCGTCTCCAGTTTTGTGATAAATTCTTGCATTTTCTGATATTCCTTTTGTAAGTCTATCTTCAAATTCTGTGTCAGTCATAAATCCTAAAAGTTCTTTTGTTTTTGCAGAAGTTGTAATTTTACCGTTGTAAATTTTTTCCAATAATAATCCCATATCGAATACTGTTGTTTTATTGTCTGCCATACTAGTTTGACTCATTCCCCACGAGTCAACTAATTTTTGAACATTATCTTCGCCAATAGTAATTGAAATCACATGTGCCGCAGTGTTGTCAGATTCGTTTAATGCAAGCTTAGCTAAGTTTTTTAGAGAATATGTTTGTGGCATTTCCTGGTATCTTATAGATCCTGTACCATAATCTTGAACATCGTTTTCTTGAATTGTGACGCGTTTATCTAAATCTATTTTTCCTTGATTATCTAAATAATATAATGCTGCTATGATGGGTAATTTATTAACAGAAGCTCCTGTTTCAATCTGGTCCTGGTTTTCTCCAAATGAAATCCCAGATTTTAAATCTTTAAAATAATATGAATAAAAACCTTTTTTGTCTTTTGTAATTTTGGTTATTTCTTTTTTTAGGTCATTTTCTTTTGTTTCTCTTGAAAGATTAATTGTGGGAAGAAAAGAAAGTTGGCGACCCAGGAACATAAAAAAAAGAGCGAAAAAAATCATCGCTCCAATTCTTCTTTTGTAGTATCCGCTTGATGCACTGTTGGAAAATTGATTCTCCATGAATTTATATGTTATCAGTTTTTGGTCTATATTGTAGAGCTTCTGCTATGTGTTCTGGTTTTATGTTGAGCGATTTGTCTAAATCAGCAATTGTTCTTGCCACCTTTAAAGTTTTAGTATAGGAGCGAGCTGAAAGATTGAGATTGTTGACCGCAAGCTCAAGAATTTTCGAGGATTCAACTGATAAGTCGCAATATTTCTTAATGTGTTTTGCTCCCATTTCAGAATTGGAAATTATTTTATCTTTTTTAAATCTTCTTGTCTGTAGATCTCTTGCCAGTTGTACTTTTTTTCTAATTTCTCTTGATGATGGAGGATTTGAAGATTTATCTAAAATTAGTTTATCTGTTTTTACCGGAGGGACATCGAGATGTATGTCGATGCGATCCATCATGGGTCCTGAGATTTTCTTTTGATATCTTAAAATTTCTGAGGTTGAGCATTTACATTCATGCTTTAAATCTCCTAAATATCCGCAGGGACATGGATTTTGAGCAGCAACTAAAATAAATTTTGCAGGAAAAGTTACTCTCCCAGAAGCTCTAGAAATAGTAACAAATCCATCTTCCATAGGTTGTCGCATGGCTTCCAAAACATGTCTTTGAAATTCTGGAAATTCATCCAGAAATAAAATACCCCTATGAGCCAGAGATATTTCCCCAGGTTTTGGAATATTTCCTCCACCTATCAGTCCAATGTGGGAAGTAGTGTGATGTGGAGAGCGGAATGGTCTTTTAATTATTAATTCCTCTTTGTCTAATAATCCTGAAATGCTATAAATCTTTGTGATTTCAATAGCCTCTTCAAAAGTGGGTTTTGGAAGAATTGATGGAAATGTTCTAGCTAGAAGAGTTTTTCCAGCGCCTGGTGGTCCTTTTAGAATTATGTTATGTCCTCCTGCAGCTGCAATTTCCATCGCTCTTTTTGCTCCTTCCTGTCCTTTAATGTTTATCATATCGAATTCAAAGTCTTCAGTAGAAAAATTTTCTATCTTTGTGACCTTTTGTTTTTTAATTGTTATAATCTTTTTTAAATGATTGAGTAGCTCATGTAGGGAATAGACAGGAAATACATCAATATCTTTTATTATCGCTGCTTCCTGCGCATTTTCTGTAGGCAGAAAAAATGATGAATATTTTTTTTCTTTAGCTAAAACTGAATGGGGGAGAGCGCCGCTAGTAGATCGAAGTTTTCCTTCTAGGGACAGTTCCCCCATAAATAAGCAATCTGAGATATTAGTTTTAATCTGTTCACTAGCTATTAGAATTCCTAAGGCAATAGGGAGATCATAAAGGGCACCTTCTTTTGGAATATCTGCTGGTGCAAGATTTACAGTGATTCTCCTTGCGGGAAAATCTGCACCAGTATTTTTAATTGCAGATCTGACTCTTTCTTTTGCCTCTTCCACTGATTTGTCAGGAAGACCAACGATTGTAAAAGAAGGAAGGCCTTGGGAAGAAATATCTACCTCCACTTCAATAGGTATAGCGTTCAGCCCGATTAAAGCTCCAGAATTAACTTTGGCGAGCATATAAATATAATAGCACTTTATATTATGCCGATATAATTTTCAGGAGAAAGTTTTCTGAGTTCTTCTTTTTGAGATTGATCCAGTGGAAGTTTTTCAACCATTGCCAAAAAATCCTCCTGATTCATTTTTTGTCCCCTGGTTAATTCTTTCAAGATTTCATATCCGTTTTTTATTTTTTCTTTTTTAAGATATGTTTGAACTGCTTCTGAAAGAATAGACCAATCAGAGTTTAGATCCTTTCTTATTTTTTCTTCGTTCGCTTTTATTCGTTTTAGTCCAGATAGGCAGTTTTTATATGCAAGTAACGAATAGGCTAAGGTAATTCCGAAGTTTCTGGAGACAGTGCTTCCTGATAAATCTCTCTGAAGTCTTGAGATTGGTAATTTTGCCGTTAATCCTTCAATAATAGAATTAGCAATTACTAAATTTCCTTCTGAGTTTTCAAACATGATAGGGTTTATCTTTTGTGGCATTGTTGAGGATCCCACTTCGCCTTTTTTATTTTCTTGAATAAACCAATGATCAGAAATATACCTCCACACATCTTGGTTAAAGTCCAGCAAGATTCCGTTAATTCTTTGAATTGTTTGAAAGATAAAAATTATATCTTCATATGGTGCGATTTGATTAGTGTATATATTTGATTTGAATCCTAAAGACTCAACAAATTCTTTAGAAAATTTTAACCAGTTTATGTTTGGAAAACTAAAATTAAGCGCATTATAGTTTCCAATAGCTCCGTTTAGTTTTCCAAAAAATTCTGCAGATTTTAGAATTTTAATTTCTTTTGCTAGTCTTTGATGGAAAATTAAGAACTCTTTGCCGAGAGTTGTAGGGATTGCTGCCTGACCATGAGTGCGTCCAAGCATTGTTAAGTTTTTATGCTTTTTGGATTGATTGAGGATTTCGCTATCTAAAGTATTTATATTTGGAATAACCACCTTTTCTAGAGCATTTTTAAGTAGTAATCTGATTGTTAAATTGTTTATGTCTTCAGACGTTAATCCAAAATGAATAAACTCAGAAACTTCGGAAAGGGAAGTGTGAGAAGTTTTTTTCTTTAGAAAATATTCGATCGCTTTTACATCATGTCGTGTCGTTTCTTCTATTTTTTTTATTTCTAATGCATCTTCTTTGTTAAAATCATCAAAAATTTTTCTGAGTAGATTAACTTCTTTAGAATTAAGCTTTCTAGTTATTCCTGCATTTGAAAGAGCGATGAGATATTCGATTTCTATTTTCGTACGAAATTTAATAAGTCCAAATTCAGAAGAGAAGTCAGATAAATCAATAATTTGATTTTGATATCTTCCATCTATCGGGGAGATTGCTGTGAGGTTAAACTCTGATTGTTTCATTTCTTTTGCTTCCAGTCGAAATATATTTTATCGGAGTATTCAATTCCTTTTCTACAAATTTTATATATGTTTTGGCTTCTTTTGGAAGTTTATCAAAATCTGTAATTCCAGCAGTTGATGAAGACCAGCCTTTAAGAGTTTTATAGACAACTTTTACTTTTTCTAGATCGGAGGTTTCTAAATCTTCATAATGGACCTTTTTACCCCTGAGCTCATAATGAGTTGCCACTTTAATTTCTGAAAAGTTATCTAATATATCCAATTTTGTAATTGCAAAACCAGTAAAGCCATTCACTAAAGAGGCAAATCTTAAAATCTCTAAATCAAGCCAGCCGCACCTCCTTGGTCTGCCGGTTGTTGCGCCAAACTCAGCGCCTATTTCTCGAATTTTATCCCCAGTTTTATCAGTTAATTCTGTTGGGAATGGGCCATTTCCGACTCGGGTAGTGTAGGCTTTTGCAACCCCGATTATATTTTTAATTTTTTGTGGAGCTAGTCCAGCATTGTGAGTAATTCCTCCTGACAAAATTGAGGATGCTGTTACATAGGGATAGGTTCCCCAATCGTTGTCTAGAAAAACTCCTTGTGCTCCCTCGAAAACAATACTTTGATTTTTATCTACTGCATTATTGAGATCGGCAAAAGTTTCTTTAACAAAAGGGCTGATTTTTTTTCTAAAGACATCAAAATCTTTTTCAATATCTGACTGTTTTAAGGGTTTAGCGCCAAGAGATTTTAAGATTTTATTTTTTACCCTAAGTTGAGTTTCTAATTTTTCAGAAAATAATTTTTTATTTAACAAATCTCCAATTCTTATTCCGTTATAGCTAACCTTATCTGCGTAGGTTGGACCAATTCCTCGTCCTGTTGTTCCAGTTTTTACTTTTCCTTTTGCTACTTCATATAAAGAATCAAGAAGTTTGTGGTAAGGCATAATGATATGTGCGCGAGGAGAAATGAGTAGTCTTCCTTTAATTTTTATTCCAGCTTTTTCTATTTCTTCAATTTCTTTTATTAATACTTCAAGGTCTATGATTACGCCATTTGAAATAAAATTTTTTGTTTTTGGATTAAATATTCCAGATGGAAGAAGATGAAGACTGAATTTACCTTTGCTATTTATTATAGTATGTCCTGCATTGTTGCCCCCATGAAATCTTACTACGATGTCTGCATTTTGGGAAAGGTAGTCTATGATTTTACCTTTTCCTTCGTCTCCCCATTGGGCACCAATAATTACTGTTGTTGCCATTGACCTCTTGGATTTTAATACAGATTGCTCGCACTTGCAAGGATCAAGTGGTACAATTGATGTCCAATGGATCAAGCCTCAGAAATTAGAGAGAAAATAGATATTGTTGGTTTAATTTCGGAATACATTCCTCTAAAAAAAATGGGAAGAAATTTTACAACAGTATGTCCTTTCCATTCTGAAAATTCTCCTTCATTTGTCGTTAGTCCTGAAAGACAGATTTGGCATTGTTTTGGTTGTGGGAAAGGTGGAGACGCGTTTTCTTTTTTAATGGAATATGAAAATTTAGAGTTTATAGAAGCGCTAAGAATATTGGCAAAAAAATCAGGCGTCGTGCTAAAACTTACTGGTAGTTCAATCTCGGCATCTAGAAAAGAAGCAATATATTCCTTAAATAAAATTGCGGCAGAATATTACCATTTTGTTTTAACAAATCATTCGGCTGGAGAAAAAGCTCTAGACTACTTAATTAAAAAAAGAGGTCTTTCTGAAAAGCTAATAAAAACATTTAGTATTGGTTTTGCTCCTGGTGGTGGAGAAAGTTTGTCGAAGTATTTAATCGACAAAAAGAAATTTAAGATTCTTGATATTACGGAAGCAGGATTAGGAATCCAAAAGGGTAGTAGGGTAGTTGATTTTTTTAGGGGAAGAATAATTTTTCCGCTTATTGATCACAGAGGAAATATTTGTGGTTTTTCGGGAAGAAATATGACCGACCAGGATTTTGGCCCAAAGTATATTAATACAAGAGACACACTTGTATACCATAAGGGTAGTATGTTTTTTGGATTAAATATTGCAAAAGATTCAATAAAAAAAGAAGGATTTTCAATTGTCATGGAGGGAGAATTTGATGTTATTTCAGCATTTAAAGAAGGAATAGTAAATGCAGTTGCTTTAAAAGGGACTGCATTTACAGAAAACCAGGCGTTACTTTTATCGCGCTTTGCTCCTAAAGTTGCATTATGTTTAGATCAGGACTCTGCTGGGATAGAAGCAATGAAAAGAAGTATTCCGGTTCTTGAGAAGAGAGGGCTTTTAATATCAGTGATAAATACGAAGGAAAAAGATCCAGATGAAGCTCTAAAAAATAGTCCTGTTGAATTTAAAAAAGCAGTTAAAGGCGATAGGGAAGTCTATGATTTTTTAATAGAAAAATTTGTTACAGAAAATAATTTAGAAACAGCCGAAGGTAAGAAAAAAATTAGTGACGAAATGCTTCCTTTGATTTCAAACATTCAAAATGAAATCGTAAAAGAGCATTATCTTAAAAAGTTAAGTGAAAAGATTGATACTTCTTATGATTCATTAATTAGGCAAATAGAAAACAAAAACGAAAAAAAAGAAGAAGAAAAGTTTAAAAAAGTAAGTAAACAGAATAGAAGGGAAGTGCTTGAAGAATATCTTTTGGGACTTGTTTTACAAAGCTCTGATGCAAAAAGAATACTTATTCTGGCAAAAGATGTTTTAAATGTTTATAGGTTTGAGGTGCCAGCTATTGGAAAAATATTTGCAGAAATAATATCTGTAATAGATGCTAAAGAGTTTGATATTAAATCGATTTCTAAAAATTTATCGCAAGAATTATTGCCCGTTTTTGATAAATGTTATTTAATGCCTCTTCCTAAATTTGATGATGTGAGCATTTACGAACAAGAAATTGTAAGAGTTGCTAAAGAGCTGAAGCTTCTATTTTTAAAACAAAGAATTAAGGAGATAAGTAAGGAAATAAAAGGTAAAGAGGATACGTTGTCAGAAGTTGAAAAAATTAAAGAAGAAATTGCTAGCATAACTGCTCAGATAATTTCTTAATAGGTTTAATTTGAGCTCAATTTATGATAAAATAATTCTATGTCAAAAAATTCCCCAAACATTTTGAGCGATATTGTTGATTCTGCGAAAAAACGTGGATATATTACGCAAGAAGAAATACTTTCAATGTTTCCAAAACCAGAAGAGCATATTGAGGATTTGGATTTATTGTATGACAAATTGATAAAAGCAGATATTGATGTTTTCGAATCAGTTGCAGAAAATCAAGATAGTGAAAAACCAATTGAAGATTTAGAAAAAGAGCTAGAAGCTTTGACAGTTCTTACAGAAGGGACAGTTAGTGACCCCGTGAGGATGTATTTAAAAGAAATAGGTAGAATCCCACTTTTAAATTTTGATCAGGAAATAGTATTAGCGAAAAGGGTAGAGAAGGGTGATGAAGAAGCAAAGAAAATTTTAGTTAATTCTAACCTTCGTTTAGTGGTTTCGATTGCAAAAAAATATGTTGGTCGTGGATTAACGCTTTTAGATTTAATTCAAGAGGGAAATCAAGGATTAATTAGAGCAGTTGAGAAATATGATTGGAGAAGAGGGTTTAAGTTTTCAACTTATGCTACTTGGTGGATTCGCCAATCGATCACTCGTGCAATTGCTGATCAGGCAAGAACGATTAGAATACCGGTTCACATGGTCGAAAATATTAACAGATTTTTGAGAGCCTCAAGGAAGCTTATGCAGGAATTAGGTCGTGAACCAACTCCAGAAGAAGTTGCAAAAGTTTTAGATATTGATCCTGATAAGGCACTTGAGATAATCAAAATTTCTCAAGAGCCTGCTAGCTTGGAATCTCCCGTAAGTGATGAGGAAGATTCCCGTCTTGGAGACTTTATTCATGATAGCGCAGCTCCAACCCTTTTTGATTCCGCAAGTAGAGAGCTTTTGAAAGAGCAAGTAGATCAAGTTCTTGCTACTCTTTCAGATCGTGAGAGAAGAGTTCTCGAAGAAAGATTTGGTCTTAAAGACGGAAGACCAAAAACGCTAGAGGAAGTAGGAAAAATGTTTGCTGTTACCCGCGAAAGAATCAGACAGATTGAAGCAAAATCACTTCGAAAACTTCGACATCCTTCGCGGGGAAACAAGCTTAAAGATTATTTAGGCTAGAATCCCAAATCTTCTTTTACGAAAATTAAAGTAATTCTATCTTTTTTAACTTCACGATTTATTATAAGTAATTTAGAAACAAAGCTCCCTGGAACACCATATGCTTTTTTTGCTCTTTCGGATTCAAGTGGTAAGACATGATCGTATATTCTCTTAAGAGCTTCGTCGTTGTTTGCAACGATTTTTTTAGTACTTACTACCCAAATTACTCTATCTGCTCCGTATGAGTATCCTGGAAGTTGTGATCCAGAATTTGAAGCATCAAATATGACTCCATCCTTTGTTACAGCATGAATGCTTCCTACTATATATTGTGGTGCAGCACCGATTTGCTGCATACGCCTATGATCAGTATCTCTACTTAAAGATTTGAGCTCATTCTTTGTTGAATTAAATCTTTCTGATTCGTTGAGTTCTTCAGTAAGACCAATTTGATCAAGTGTAGTAGAAGTAGCTGTCATTACTTCACTTCCTTCGGGAATTAATTCCAACACTTTTTCTTTTGCCTCTTTACCGGTATTAACAACTATTGTGTTTATTCCATTATTCTTAAGCGCTTGGGAAGTTAAATTTATTATCTCATCGTTTTGTAATGCGTTATATTTATTCATTTTTCACCTCCTTTAACAATTAGGATTCCTCTTTCCACACACGGAGAAGAGGAGCTTATCTAAGCTTTTTTCTAAATTTTCTTTTTCTCGATCGTCCATTACTTTGAGTAAATCATCAAATGTTTTGTGTAAAATATTATTTGATTTTGTGAAAACTTGCTTACCCAGTGAAGTAGGGAAGAGTAAGTGCTCTCTTTTATTTTCTTCATTTTGTTTTATTAAAATTAAATTTTTATTTTTTAAAACATCAATTTGACGGGAGACTGCAGATTGAGTGATTTCAAGAAAATTTGCAATTTCAATTTGTGTTAATCCTTGATTTTGAACAATGTTCATGAGGATTAGGAATTGGGATAATGTTAAATTGATATTATCTTGTAGGGTAGAGTCTGCGATTTTATCCATTACAAAAACAGCTTTATGAATCTTATACGCGACTTTTTCAGAGAAATTTTCACTCATTGTTTTCACAGTATAGATGTTAATACTTAACATGTCAAGTATTGTGGTAAATAGGAGGGCAGGATTTTAACTGGTTTTATAAAAAATTAATTAAAATAATGAGAAGTGTTCTAATAAGTTTTACCACTTACCTTTCAGTAGTTTTAATCTGATTAAAAAAAATGCAAATATTACAATAGAGATTGCCGTAGTAATTATTCCGTATTTTAAAGAGTTGGGAAAATATGTCATTTCAATTAGGTTATTTCCAGAAGTTACAGGAATTGCTCTAAAAGAATAATTAGCTCTGAAAATTTCTTTTTTGTTTCCATTAATTTTCGCACTCCATCCTGGATAAAAATTATCAGAAATAATAATAAGCCCTTCGTTATCTGAATTAGATTCTATTACGATCTTATTTGGAGTATTGGAAATTATTTTTACTTCACCAGTAATTTTTTTATTTTTATTTATATTGGGATCTTTTTCTAAAATTACTGATTTCCTTAGATCTAAATTGTAATTTGTTATTTTATCAATTATTTTTTGATTTTCGTTTTCAACAAAGTAATCTCCAACCAGGTAAGCTTTTGGATATACTGTTTTGTTTTCAAATATTTCAAATTTTTTATCTTCATAAATTAGTTTAAATTTATTTTTTGGAAATAAATTAAAAGGAAAAGCCCAAGATTTGCCTTCATCGGATTTTTTTTGAATTAAATACTTTATTCCTAAGAAATCAAATGCTTTAGGGAGATACTTCCCTTCTCTAGGTAAATAAGCGCCTAGTCTATCTGCATCATATATATTTCCGTTTTGAATAGATTTAACAAATTCGCCATATCTTTTTATGTATAGTGGATCATATCCTTCGCTTGAGGGAATACCAAAATATACACTTCCCTCTTCGCCGAATGGTGTATAGACCCTGTATTCTTCATCGAGTTTTTTAATTTCTTTAATAATGGGAGTTTCTACATATGCAAGCTCTCTAGACTCAAATGGTTGCCATTTAATGGCAAATCTAAGCATTTCAAATGAAGTAATTAGTAAAATTATGATAAATAAGATTTTAATTAATTTTTCTTTAAAAATAGAACAGAATACAAAAAAATATAAAGTAAAAAACATTATTGATGGTAAAAGCATATTTCTTTTTGCAGTTTCAATTGTTTGAAAATCTAAAAATTTAAACAAAATTAAAAACCAAGAAGATAAAAATATTAATAATCCTAAGGTAAGCCAGCTGATTATTTTTTTAATTTGTTTTTTTTGTAAATTTTTTTTCAGCTGATCAATTGATAATGCTGATAAGCAAGCAATTGAGAAGCAGAAGATACATAAGATTCTACTTAAGGATGAAGTAGAGATTACTGGAATTTTTAGGTTCACTAGCAAATCTAAAACGGGCGTATCTAATGAAAGAGCGAGTGAGATAATGGATGTAAGAATAAAAAAATAAATTTTTTTTGATCTGTTGAAAAATGAAAATAAGGAAATAATAAATGGAATTAATCCTGTATACATAGCCCATTCTATATAATGACCTGAAAAATTATTTCTAGTGACTGGATTTCCAAAATAGTCGGGAGAAAAAATCGTAAAAAGTTGTTTTATGGGAATAGGATTGATTTTTTGAAAAATTATACTTCTTGGAGCATTTTGATAAAGTTCCAGAGATGGGAGAAGTTGCACAGTGGAGCTTATTAGCCCTAGTGCGGTAGTAAATAAAGCGTTAATTGTATTTTTTTTATTTTTTGTTTCATAAAATTTGAAAAAAATATAAAGAATTATAAAACCTAATAAATAAATGCTAATTTGAAAATGGCCGCTAAAAAAAGATAATGGGATGGAAAAATATAAAATAGTTAAATATCTTAAGCTGTCCTTTTCAAAATATTTTTCAATTGCAAATAAGGCGAGGGGAAGAAAAGATATGGCAAGACTTAGTGTTCCCCAGCTCATCCATGTGACAATAAACCCTGAGAACATAAAAGATAAGCTGCCTAATAGGCTTCCTTCTTCGCTAATTTTTAAGGATTTTAGAAATAAATAAGTAAATATTCCGGCAAGTAATGGTTGAAAAAGAATTGATAGTCCCCATGAAAAATTAAAATTAAAAATGAATAGAAGATTAGTGATCGAAAACACTCCTGACTGGTAATTAGCTAAGTGAGGATTGCCAGAAAAGCTATAAGGATTCCATAAGGGAATAGTTAAATTTTTCCATGAATTAATTGTAAACTTTTTCCATGGCATCATTTGTGTAACTACATCTGGCATAGAGTCATTTTTTACGGGTCCAAGATATTTTTCGTAGTTATTCCAGTATGATAAGTTGTTTAGTTGATAATTTGTCGGATATGGGATTTTATTATCAATAAAAAAAGGTTTCGAAAAAATAAGCCATACAAAAAAAATAAAAATAATCGGAAAAAACTTTTTCATTTTTTTTTGAACTTCAATTTACTTTTTATTAATAATGGAAGAGATATAAAGATTAAAACAACGGAAAACAAAGAGATGTAGTTAGAAGCTCTTCTTAGTTTAGTATCTTCAAATTTAAGAATTATGTTATGTATTCCCCCACTCAACCTAAAGGTTATTAAGCCTCTGTTTTTAGGGTCTTGAAATTCAATCTCTGAAATTTTACTACCATTATCGTAGACATTCCATCCTGGGAAATATAATGTATTTTCTCTTATCCTTGAATTTCCTTCGGATTTAATTATATACTCATGAAAGTTTGATTTTCTTCCAATTTTTTCTATTTTTGCTTTTCCATCAATTACTTCGATTGTGTCTTTTGGTGGAGATTCCATAAATCTAATAGACCAGATAGGCGATACTTCACCGGTATCAGTTGTGCCCTTGAAAGTATTTCTAAAATAATTATCCGTAAAAGATTTATCGTAAGATTTAGCATGCCAATATGAAACAGTAGGTAAAATTATTAATAAAATAATTAGGAATAATAAATATTTATTATTTAATTTTGAAATTAATATGCCTCCAATAACTGAAGATGAAAAAACTACAATTGCTAAAAATCTCCAAGGAAATTGAATCTTTGGTAAGGTTGATAGCATCTCCCAGATGAATTGGGATTGCTTAAGCATTATAAATAAGGATCCAAAAAATATAATTTGAGAAAAAAACAAAAGAATTTTATTTTTATCTTTTTTTCTAAAAATCTTGATTAGAAAAATTAATGAAATTATAAAAATTACGATATGGATTATTCCAATTTGAACCGTGAAGAATCCAGAGCCTCCATAATTCCATTCGCCGTAAATTAAATTTAGTGGATTAACAAAATGTTTTGCATATTCTCCTTTTGTAACTATATCTCGAAGTGTATATTTTCCTTCTGCAAAAGCTGGAAACCAAAAGAAAAAACTTAATAAAGCACCATAAAAAATAGATGAAATATTAATTAAAAGATTTAATTTGTTTTTTGATTCTAAATAAAGATATATTAAATATAAAATAATAAATGGAACAAAGATTAAGCTAATCGCATTATGTGTTAGCACTAAAAGAGCAAAGGAAATAGCGGAAAATAAATATGGAAAATAATATTTTTTTAGTTGTTTTTTATTAGAGTTATTTAATTTCAATAGAGCGAACATTACCAGAGGCATAAACGTAAAAGCCATATGTTCCCCTAATGCTCCTCGTACATATATGTCTACAAATCTGTAAGGAGCAAAAATATATAGAATCGCTGAGACTGTAGCAGCATTTTTTCCTAAGAATTCTTTTATCCATAAATACATGAACACTGCGCTTAGTATGTATGAAAAAGATAATAAAATTTTTATCGAGTCGGTATATGTAAAACCTATAAAATGAATGATAGATCCAAGGTATGATGGGAGTGGGTATACAAACATCAAGATTGGATGGCCGTAGCCTAAGTTCAAATTTCCTGCCCATCTTGGAATCAATATCCCATCAGCTAATGATTGATAAAAGCTAGCAAGTCTTCCTCCGTGTAGCCAAGCATCATGAGTTATTAAGAGTCCAGGAGTTAGCAGGTTGATTAATGGTAGAAGAGATATAAAAAAAACAAAAAGTAGATTTTTATCAAAATTTATCTTTTTCACCTATTAATTATTTTTTGAGTAGTATTTTCTATACAAAAGTAAAAGTATGGTAATTGATAGAAAAGAAATGAAAGAAAGAAACGGAATTGTGATAAAACCAAACCATTCGATAAATTTAGTTGTGCATGAAATTCCAAGCGTGCAAGGCGCAGTGCTTTCTGGAATTATTTTATAGTAGAGGAGGTTATGATAAAAAGAAATAATAAGACCAATAATTGTCATGGGTAACGCAAAAAAGATAACATTTTTATCCTTTTTCCAAAGTGTGACCCCAAAAATAATTACTAGCGGATACATAAAAATTCTTTGATACCAACAGAGAACGCAGGGGGGGAATTTAAAAATTTCACTAAAAATAAGACTTCCGATAGTAGAAACTGTTGCTACTGCTAAAGAAAACTGAATTAGATTTTTTTTAATGAGTTCCATTAAAAAGGATTATACTGCGTTTAAGTAAGTTAATAAAGTCTTTCTTATTTTTTGGTAATTAAGTAGAGGAATATTGCGATAACTATTCCAATGGAAGCAAGGCTGAATCCAATTCCTAAATTTTTAATCCAGTCTTCGTTAATTTTCTTTACCATTGATAATATCAATAATTTCTTTAGATAATTTTTCTGGATCGTGTCTTATTATCCCTCGCCTAAGGGCGTCATTTTTATCTGCTTTTACTATAATATCTCTTATAAGATTTTTTCTTATTACATTAAATTTAGTATCTTTTAAGTCATCTAAGACAGGATTCTCTCCGTAATCTTCATACCAAGCAAGTGTTGCTTGTCTAGGCATCCTATTATTTATTAAAACATAATCGATAATGTTTTCCCCGAGATATTTTTCCAGATTTTTAACATGATCACCTGCGGTGTAGTTAGTGGTTTGTCCATATTTGGTCATGAGGTTCATTACGAATATTTTTTTCGCCTTAGATTTTCTAATTGCTTCTGCAGCTCCTGCTACTAAGATGTTAGGGATTATGCTGGTATATAAATCTCCAGGGCCAATTAAAACATAATCAGCTTTTTCAATTGCTTTTTTTGCATCTTCATTTAATTCTGCCTGAGGCTCTAAATAGGCATTTTTTATATTTGCTCTTTTCTGCATTTTTTCTAAAACATCTATATGAGTTTCCCCTACTATTTTTGTGCCATCTTCCAGTTCTACGCAAAGATTGGTATTTTTTGTAAATGTAATAGGTACAACACTTCCTTTAATTCTAAGAATTTTTCCAACTTCCGAAATTGCTTTTTTCATGCTCCCTGTATTTTTTTCCAAGGTTGAAAGGAATATGTTCCCAAAGCTATGTCCTTTTAGACCTCCTTCTTCAAACCTGTAATTAAACATATCTCGCATTAATTTGGAGGACTCTGAAAGAGCAACTAAACATTGTCTAATATCTCCTGGAGGAAGTACTCCTAGTTCATCCCTTAATTTTCCACTAGATCCCCCACTGTCCATCATGGTTACGATTGCAGTAAGCTTGAGGTCAAATTTTTTAAGACCTTCAAGAGCGACATAGCTTCCTGTTCCTCCCCCAATAGTTACTAATTTAGGTGTTTTCATAATAAATTTTTAATTTCTTCCAGACTTCTAATTACTATTATATCTGAATCTTCTGTATTAATTTCTCTTTCTATGAGTATGCATTTTATATCACTATTTATCGTTCTAATTTTGTTTAAGATTTCAATCTCATTATCTACAAAATAAATTTCATAATCATTATATTTCTCTAAAACTTCTTCAATTTTTTCTATTTTGTTTTTAAAAATATTTATTTTATCTTCATCAAGATATTTTTTTAATAAATTAATTTTTTTAATTTGGAAATCCAAATCTCCTTTAGAAAAAATTCCTATTTTGGCAAGCTTTGATAAATCACTTAATATTGGAGTGTCTTTATACAAGTTTTTACTGAATAAATCAACATTCCAAAATGTTTCTTCTATTTTTTGTTTATCAATTTTTTCAATTGATTCTTTAACTTTATTTAAAAATTGATCTGGATAAAAATATCCATTTTCTTTTTTGTTCTCTTCATAAAGCATTTTTATTGTCTCTATCTCATTCTGTGAGAGATCAAAATTCTTATATAAATTTTCATAAAAATCATTCAAAAAAGATGAAGGATCAAAAAGAGTGCGATCTATGTCAAAGAGGATTAGTTTGGTTTTCATTTAATTATTTCTTCTTCTAAATGAACTCCTATAACGCTTGTTAGTGGATAGACTTTTGTTTTTTTTGAAAGAATTGTTCCTGGATTTAGTACGCTATTAACTCCAATTCTAGAATAGTCCCCAACGATTGCTCCGAATTTGTTTAATCCCGTTTCGATCTCTTCTCCAGCATGTCTAATCTTAATATTGTTTCCATCTAATCTAAAGTTCGCTGTGATGGCTCCCCCAGAAAAATTAACATCATTTCCTATAACACTGTCTCCAATATAATTAAAATGAGCAATGCTGGAGTCATTTAGGATTACTGAATTTTTTATTTCTACACTATGCCCTATTTTTATGTTGTCACCTATAATTACATTTTCTCTTATGTATGCTCCATGAGCTATGAAACAATTTTTTCCGATTATTGCAGGACCTTTTATAAATGCACCTTCTTCGACTACTGTCCCCTCCCCCAAGATAATTTTTTCTGAAGAATTGTTTTTTATAAATTCTCCAATTTGTGAAAGAACATTCCAAACATTTTCTACCTCAAATAGTGAGCTATGAGTGAAATGGGAGATATCAAAAAACAAGTCAGGTTTAAAACTAGTTTTCATGGCTAAATTATAACATAAAACTTACTTCTTTTTGATTTGACTCTATAAAAAAAAGTTATATAATCCCAAAATATGACTGGCGCAAGACAAGAAGCTGGACCCAAATACTCTGGTGAAGTGATTTCTCCTCAGGGCGCGCAAGAGGATCAAGTCGACTTAGTCCAGATTTCGACGGGAAAAGGAAGAGGAAGGGTTTATGATTTATACGCTGCTGAGGGTGTATCTGATGCAATGTTTCGGGTGAGAAAAGGTAGAAAACCAGGAAGACAGCATAGGCCAACTTTAAGGAGCTTAGTTTCTTTGGCAGAAGAAGCAGCTTTTATAGATCAATATAGGGAGACAGTAATTGATCCAATGACGCGAGTTGCGCAAGATGTAAAAAGTGATTTAGGAACAGTTACAGGGCAAACTGGAATTGATGGTGTATATAGTTTGGAGGGAAATTATAATACAACATTCGTTCCTGGATCCTCTGTAAGGATGAATCCAAAAGCAGTGCATGAGGGATTGAAGCCTGAGGATCGAAAAGGAGTTGTTTCTAGAGGAAGAACGATTACAATTTTTTTAGCAGAAGATGGTCTTAGGTCAAGAAGAGGTAGAAGAAGCGTCAGGGAAGTGTATAGAGGAGTTGTAAGACTTCTACAGGAACAAGGGGCATCGAGAAGTCAAGCATATCAAAGGGTAAAGACCGGTGAATCTTATACTATATTAGATGAAGATAAAGTAATGGCTCTTCATCGTTCAGGAGTATTAACAAAAGGAGTTAGTATTGCTGATAAATCTAGAGTTGAAGTTGATCCTGTCAGGGATCATGATGGAATTAGCGTGAGTAGACCTTCGTCAATCGATGAGAGATTAAGAAGATTAAGAGAAGTATCAGCAGATTCTGAGCTTGATGCCTCTCAAGACTTTCCCCCTGTTTTATAATGTTATAATTCTTCTATGGAGACAGCAACGTTTGGTGGAGGGTGTTTCTGGTGTGCAGAAGCTATTTTTCAAAGATTAAAAGGAGTTAGTTCAGTAGTTCCAGGTTATAGTGGGGGTGATACGAAAAATCCTACATATGATGAGGTTTGTGAAGGAAATACTGGACACGTGGAGTCGATAGAGATTAAATTTGATCCAAATATTATTCCTTTTGAAAAATTACTTGAAATATTTTTTTATACCCATGATCCGACGACTCCAAATCAACAAGGAAATGACATAGGTCCACAGTATCAATCTAGTGTTTTTTATCACTCCGAAGAACAAAAAATAAAAACTCTAGAACTAATTAAAAAATTAGAAGAAGATAAAATCTACACCAAGCCAATTGTTACAGAGGTTAAAGAATTTAAAAAATTTTATGAAGCAGAAGATTATCATAAAAATTATTTTGAAAGAAATAGAGATGCGGCATACTGCAATTATGTGATTGGACCAAAAATTCATAAGCTAATAGAAAGATACGGAAAGGATATAAAAAAGGAATATGAAGAATAATTGTTTTTATTATCTAGATTTAATGGTAAAATAGGCATAAGGAGGAATTATGGCAAGATCAAAAAGAAAAACATTGGGTAAAGGCCAATTCGCAAAAAGAAAAAGAGGAATAAGACGCGGTACAGGAAGATAAAAATTTTCTGCCCCTAAAAATGGCAAAGAAAAAATCATTAATTGATAAGTTAAATTCATTCATTTTTTCTAGAGCACTTTTACCTCAAATAATTCCATTATCTTTAAGACTTCTAGCGTTGGTATCTCTAGTTGGTTTATTTTTTGGAATTATAAGAACTCTATTCGATTTACAGCTATTTTTGCATCACAATGTTGAAGAATCTTTAAGGCAATTACTATTGAATGTAATTACTCTTTTAGCAGTTGTAGAGGTTATAAAAACTATTATGAGTTATTTAAGTGAGGGAAGAGTAAAAGTGACTTATATAGTAGATACGGTTTTGATTGTAATGTTAAATGAGGTAATTTCTCTTTGGTTTAAGGGGCCAGGGTTTTATTCAGTTTTAATATTGGCGATAATTATCTCATTACTTATTATGGTTCGGCTTTTAGCAATAAGATTTTCCCCGGACAATGATTAGCCCTCTTTTATACTTGTTTAGATATAGATTCTGTGTTTAAATTTGATAATGCAAAAAGGCAGTATTCATTTTGGAATTTTATATATTCTAATAATTCTTATTTTAATACCAGCTTCTGTTTTTATATTGGCATCAGATCAAAAAGCTAAGATTTTTGAAGAAAAAGTTTTATCTGCAAAAATTGTAAGAAAATTCCCAATAAAAATTAATAATCATTTAAAGGAAATCTCTGAAAATTTTTTTGAAAATAAGGATGGAGAATATTCTGTTTTTATAAAAAATTTTAAAACAGACGAGGAGTACTCATTTGATTCAGAAAAAAAATATGATAGTGCAAGTCTGTATAAGTTATGGGTTATGGCTGTGGTTTATCAAAAAATAAAAGATGAGGATTTAAAAGAGAGCGACATATTAACGGGTAACGTGGATAAATTAGAAGAAGCTCTTTCTGCAGCATCCCCTACTCCAACCGGATCTGAAGTGAGCCCAACTCCTTCTAAAGAACCTGAAAAAATTAGCATGACTGTTGAGGAGGCATTGGAAAAAATGATTATTGTTTCAGATAATTATTCAGCACTTCTTTTGGTAAATAAAATAGGAGCAAAAAATATAACTGCTTTTTTAAAAACATATAATTTTTCTGATTCAAACTTTAAACAACCACCGCAAACTTCTGCAAGGGATATAGCAGCTTTTTACGAACTTTTATATAACGGTGAAATAGTAGATAAAGAGTATTCAGAAAAAATGCTTTCACTTCTAAAGAAGCAAAGTTTAAATGATAGAATCCCAAAATATTTACCTGAAAATGTTCAGATTGCGCATAAAACAGGTGAGCTGTTTGGCGCAAAGCATGATGCGGGAATTGTATTTTCCAAAAAAGGGGATTATTTAATTATTGTTTTGTCTGATACAAAGGATTATAAGATTGCTGCTGAAAACATTGCTGTTTATTCTAGGAAAATTTTTGATTATTTCTCCAATTAGATTTCTTGGTATTCAATTTTAGTAATTAAGGAATTCTTTTTCTGCATAGGTGAATTTCTTATTTGTTTTCTGTAGTGTTCCTGTACAATAATTTTTGAATAATCACTGACTTTTTGAATAAATTCAATGCCATTTAAATGGTCGAATTCATGTTGAATTACTCTTGCTAAGATTCCGTTTGCTCTCAATCTGAATTTTCTTCCAGTTTCATTAATTGCTTCGATTTCAATTTCTTCAGGTCGAATGACAGGTCCAAAAATTGCACCATTCGCAACGCTTCCGCATCCCTCATATATTAAATTTTGTTTTTTTGATTGAAATGTAATTTCAGGATTTATGTAAATTCTTAATTTGTCAGTTTTTCCTAAATTTCTTGCTTTTGTGTTAATGCAATGGGTTAGAAACACCATATAATTTTCACCAATTTGAGTAGAGGCGATTCCAATTAGGTCAGCACTTTTGTTCGTGGATATTAAATCCTTAATTAAATTTTGTATTTTTGTTGATTGAATATTTTTAACAATTTTATTTTTTGCTTTTAATTTTGGATCACCAGCTTGTATTACTTTTCTTACAGCCATAAAAAACATTATAGCAAAGCAATTAATTACTTGACATAGCAATCCAAATTAATATATAAGAAGAGATATGGCAGATAAGAAAATCATAAAAAAAACTTCTGCCAAAAACCCCGTCAAAAAACCTCAAGAAAAATTTGCTCTCATAAGTGTTTTTGATAAAACTGGTGTTATAGAATTTGCGAAAAATATTTCTTCACTTGGATTTAAAATAATCTCAACGGGTGGGACAGCAAAAGTATTGGAAGGAGAAGGAATAAAAGTTATTCCTATTCAGGATATTACTGGAAATCCTGAAAGTTTTGATGGAAGGATGAAGACTATTAGTTTTCAGATTGAAAGTGGAATTTTGTATGACAGAAAAAATAAAAAACATCAAGAGGAAGCGAAGAAATTAAAAATAAAACAAATAGATATAGTTGTTTGTAATTTATATCCATTTGAAAAAACAGTTTCCGATAAGAATGTAAAATTTGAAGATGCAATTGAAAATATAGATGTAGGAGGGCCCACTATGATTAGGGCAGCAGCAAAAAATAACAAAAACGTATTGGTGATTACAAATCCAGTTGATTATCAAAATATTTTTAATTTACTTTCTGAAAATAAGATTGATGAAAAAATAAGGATTGATTTAGCGGCAAAGGCTTTTCATCATTTATCGTTTTATGATTCTCAAATTGCACATTTTCTGGAAAATAAGAAACAGTTTAGTGATGAAGAGTCAATTCCAGGAAGAAAAAAAATTGATTTAAGATATGGAGAAAATCCTCATCAAAAAGCCGCTGTTTACATAGAACCAAATACAAATTCTCCATTGGCAACTTTGGAAAAAATTACAGGTAGAGATCTTTCAGCAACAAATTTTACTGATATTTCTGCCGGATTAGAATCAGTAAGGATTTTTAAGGAAAATGCAGCTGTTGTTATTAAGCATAATAGTCCTTCTGGAGTAGCATTGGGCGATTCAATTCACCAGGCTTTAGAGCGAGCTGTAACTGCAGATCCAGAATCAGCATTTGGAGGCGTAATAGTATTAAATCAACCTATGGATTTAAAAACAGCAAAAACATTTGCAAATTTTAAAGAAGAAAATGGAGTTTTGATTGATATTATTGCTGCTCCGAGTATAAAAAATGAAGCAGTGGAATTTATTAAAAATATTAGAAAAAGTACGGGTATATATGTGTTTGGGAAAATCCCATCCAAGAGGTCGAATACCAAGCATTTAAGATTTTTTGATGGAGGATTTATTATGCAGGAATTTGATGATGATCTAAGCTTTTCAAAATGGAAAGTTGTCACAGAGGTTAAGCCCACTAAGTTACAATTAAAACAAATGCAAATAGCATGGAAATTTATCGGAAGAATTAGATCAAATACAATTATAGTAGTGGATAAGACCTTGCCGATGACTAGAGGGATTGGTTCTGGTCAGACCTCAAGGGTAAGGGCAACTAAAATTGCTCTTGAGCAGGCAGGAGATTTTAATAAAGGAGCCATCTTAGCGAGTGATAGCTTTTTTCCATTTGATGATAGCGTTAAACTTGCTGTAAAAGCAGGGATTGGAGCAATTATTCAGCAAGGAGGAAGCGTAAATGATAAAGCATCAATTGAGGCCGCTAATAAAGCAAAAATTTCAATGATCTTTACTTCACAGAGAAAATTTTGGCATTAGTTTAAGTACTTCTCAATATTCTCTAAATGTTCCTCGTATGTTACTGAGCAGTGTATTTGTCTACTTCTGTCATGAAGATAGAACAAGCAATCTGTATCTTCAGGATTTATCGCAGCGTCTATTGCAGCAATTCCTGGATTAGCTATTGGGGTGGGCGGAAGCCCTTTGTATTTATAGGTATTATACTCTGAATCTGTATTTCTAATATCAGATCCTGAGACTGGAGACCACCAATTATCATTTCTTTTTCCCAATGCATACTGAATAGTAGCATCGATATCAAGTTTTTGATTATCTAAAAGCCTGTTCCATATAACCCCTGATATTAGAGGCATATCAGATGGTCCACCTGCTTCTCTTTGAATTAAAGAAGCTATTTTAAGTGCTGTTGTCCATTTTATGTTTTTTTCATTTGCTTTTTGTGCATATTTTTCAAATTTTGAATTAAAATTATCAATCATTCTTTTTGCGATCATCGCACCGTTCTCGTCAACTGGAATTAAATATTTATCAGGAAAATAAACACCTTCTTCGTATTCAGGTTTCATTCTTGTGTAAGTTTCATTCCATTTTCTTAATTCTTCATCGTTCCATTTTAAAATTTTTTGTAGCTCTTCTCCTATTTGTTCTTTTCTCATCCCCTCTCTAATAAGTACCCATTTAAGATCTGGTCCTTCTTTTATGGAATTTGCAATTTCAAAAACATTCATATTTTTTGATAAGTAATATCCTCCTGGTTGAATCTTTTTGTTATTAATTTTTAATTTTGAAACTATTTCAAAAAACAACATTGATTTAATATATCCTTCTTCTTCTAGTTTTAATGCTAGAACGTCACTTTTGTCAGAATCTAAAATAAAAATTTCATTTTTTGAATTCGAAGATAGAGGTTGTATGTTAACCCATATTAGGAAAAAGAAGAATGTTATAAAGATAAAAGAAAATATTGTAATTATCTTTTTCATGAGATCTTATTATATCAGAGGATGAATTATGATATGTAAAAACCTCGTAAAAAAAGAAGTGTTAATATAAATAACAATATTGAAAAAATTAATAACGTAATAAATTTAATAAGTCTATTTTTAATAAGACCGAGGACTATATAACATGGAAATGCTACAAGAATATATCTTGGAATTCCACTGAAGGTACCAGTTGAGGCAGGGATCATGACTGCAAATAATGAAAAAAGAATATAGCTAAGTCTTATTCTTTTTTTCCAAGCTAAAAATAATAATAATAAAACAAAAATAAAACTAGCTACCTCAATTAGCGCAATATACCACTCGAAATATGTATTTGAAGTAGTTAGCAAAATTTTTATATATCTAAATATGGTTTGTGGGAATAAGACTATGGAATCTACAGATCGATGATTTAAAAACGTTCCTTGAGCTTTTATAAAAAATAAAAAATCACCCTCTTTGTAAAAGTTATAGAAAGAATATCCAATTAAACCAAAAGGCACAAACCAGATTCCACTTTTTATAAAACTTTTTAAATTTTTATTTTCTGATAAATGGTATTCGTAAATTAATGCAGGGAAAATACAGATTCCAACGAATCTAGTTAAGGTGAGCATAAAACCAAAAACACTTGCTAGTAGAAAATTTTTTTTTCTGGAAAAATAAAATGACAAAAATAAAAAAAGTAAGAATAAGCTTTCGCTGTAAATTCCTCCAAAAAAAAATGATGTAGGAAAAAATAAAAATAAAGTTAAGATCCATTTTTGTTCGCTTCTTTTATAGTCGAAAGCTAAAAGTTTACTTAGTATAATTAATGAGATTAATAAAGCAAAATTAGAAATTAAAAATCCACTAAAGAAGTAAGACAAATCAAATATATTTCTAGCTCCTAATACGCTAGCTAAAAATTTAATAAAAATTGGAAACATCGGAAAAAAGCCATAATTATTTGTATAACCTTCCCAAGAGATATATAGGTAATGAAGACCATCAAAATTAGCCCAAGAATCAAGATGATATGAATTTAATATTCTGTATGTATATTTATCTGTAGCGTTTTTAATATTTGCATATTCATATCCTGATCTATAGCTTAATTTGCTCTCTGAATAGAAGTCCGGGATAAATATGAATAATCGCCAGACAAAAAATAAGGATAAAACAAAGTACAAATATTTTCTATCCACATGCTTAGTATATTGATTAAATATATAGAAATACAACAATTGATGTGTGCATGAATTTAGCGTAGAATTTATCTTCATGAATAATATTTATATTGCCTGGAAGCCTATTGGATTAACACCACTAGAGGTAATTGAAAAATTTAAAACAAAACATCCTGATTTAAAAAATGAAAAAATTTCCTATGCTGGAAGACTTGATCCTATGGCAGAAGGAATAATTTTACTTTTAATTGGAGAAGAAAATAAAAAAAGAGAAAAATATTTAAAACTTAAAAAGAAATATGATGCAGAAATAATTATTGGAATTACAACGGATTCTTTTGATCAGCTTGGGATAATTTTGAAAGTAAATTCTGAAAAGATTGATGATGAATTAATTGAAGAGCAGCTTTTAAGTTTTTTAGGAAAATCCTTTCAGAGTTATCCTCCATTTTCTTCAAAAGCAGTTTTGGGAAAACCACTTTTTTGGTGGGCGAGAAATAAGAAGTTAGCAGAAATCGAAATTCCAGGAAAAGAGATAGAAATTTATAAATTAAAAATTAATGAAGTTGATTCAATTTTAGGTAGAAAAATTGCGGAGAGTGTGATTAGAAATGTTGAAAATCTAAAAGGTGATTTTCGGCAAAAAGAGATTATTGATAGCTGGAAAACTTTTCTAGGAAAATATGAAAATTTTAAATTCAAAAAAATAAAAATTGAAGTTGAATGTTCCAGTGGAAGTTATGTTAGGAGTGTTGCTAATGATTTGGGAAAAAAATTAAAATTAGGAGCATTTGCTTATTCTATAAAAAGAAAAGAATTAGGAATTTTCAAAGAGGATGATGTGGAAATAATTTAAGAGATTACGGTGGGTATATTAAAAATTTACTATCTGGCCATCTACCCAGGGTTTTACATTTCGAGATCTTGCGCTTATGATTGATCCTCGAGCTAACCTAGGGCGTGGAAAATAAACTGGAACAAGTAATCCATAATTTGTAAAATTTGGAATATGTACATCTAGTGTTTCTTGATTAGGAGTAGTTACGATATATCTACTTGATAAGTTAATTCTGCTTGGTAAAACAGCAGAAACGGTGCCTTCTACTTGAGTTCCGAGACAAATTTCTTTTGCTCTTTCTAAAACTTCTTTTCCTCGCATGTGGAGAATTATAAATCTGAAGCATTACTAAAACAATAGTTAAGCTTAAGGATCTCTGTGATATAATTTGGCCAATGAAAAATAAAGAGCTATCTGAATCAATTAAGGTGAATGTTTGGATGTCGTTTAGGTCCACTCTTGGAGTTTGGGAAGCAGTTTGTTTATCTCTTTTAACAGCAGGGTCTGCCTTAGTTGCATCTGCATTTGGAATTATTTTAATAAACTCAGATAAGTTAGGAAATTTAATTACTTTTTATCTATGCTTTGTTCTGTTGCTTGCATGTATTAGCATGAGTTTTATTGTATTCATGTTTAATAATAGTGTAACCGTGATTATTGATGCTGCTGTAAAACTAGAAGATTCTTTATTTGGAAAAGAAGAGAGCTATTTAAAAATTACACAAAATTTAAAAAAGAGTAAAAAGAAAATTTTACCATTCTTAAAATTTAGAGTGTATACAATATGGGGAAGTATAATTGTGTTTTCTGCTGCGATAATAACAATTTGGAGACTTTTAATTTTGCTTAGGATTACTTTTTGAGATTTTCCTCTTTTCGAAATTTAACTATTTTTTTAATCAAATCAAATGGGATATTGTCTTCATTTTTAAACTGAAGTGTTCCTTTCCCAGTTTTGTATTTTGATAATTCTTTTTCGAATGCATTAATTCCTGAAGGGGCGGGGAAAAAGCCTATATGATTTTTAAATGCAGCGAAATGAACTAAATTTCCATTCAAATAAAATGTTGGCATTCCATAGCTTATTTTTTCAGTTGCCTCTGGAGCTTCTTCTTTAATAATATTTCTTATTTTATTTAGTTTATATTGAACAGTCTCGGGGAATGATGAGATATATTCATCGATTGATTTGTAGTTATTCACAAAGCAATTATACCAGAGAAGTTTTATTCTTCTATAACTTTTCTTCCTCCATCTCGGGTGTAGTAGATAGTTCTATAACTAATAAATGAGATTAATCCACTTATTATATAGGCTAGAATTGCGTATACAAGTAAAGCTATGATCGCTGACATTTCTAAAACAAATCCACCATTTAGAACTGGAGATGGAAAGATTCCTTGAAAAGGATAGATTAAGGACCCACTGGCGTCATTTATCCATTTTACAAAAGGAGTATTAGGATTTGCGTTTAAAAATTTTAGTAAAATTCTTAAAGCAATAATTGTTTCAATCATTCCAAAAACAAAATTTATAAAATTTTGCAAAATTCTTGATGCATTCATATTAGAATATCTTTGTGATTATCCAGATTAAAATTAAAATACTTACAGGAATTCCTAAAAGCCAGCCAAATATATATTTCATGGTTAAATTTTATTTTAAGCAATTCATGAATATGTTAAAAATGTGTAATAAAATTGTAAGTTGTATTAGATGAGGAGGGCTAATCTTTTATATTTCTTCTTATAGTATTTACTACTTCATCAATTTCAAAAGGTTTTGATATAAAATCATCGGCATCGCTTTCAACGGAATCAGTCTCTCCACTTGGATGAGCAGACATCATAACAATTGGAATATATCGGTTTTTTTTATCTTTTTTTAATTTTTTACAAATAATTCTTCCATCACTGCCTGACATCAATATATCTAGAAGAATTAGATCAGGTTTAAATTTATTTATGGATGAAAAAATATTTTCTCCGTTTTGTTCAACCTTAACAATAAATCCCTCAGATTCTAGCAATATTGATAAAGGCTCCAGAATGTCTTTTTCATCATCTACGATTAATATTTTTTTATTTTTCATAAGCTATTTGTTATTTAAAGGTAAGCTGAAATAAAAATCCGAACCCTTTCCTAATTCGCTATTTACCCAAATTTTGCCATTATGTCTATCAATTATTTCCTTGCTTATATAAAGGCCAAGACCAAGGCCAGGAAATGTTTTTTCTTTAGGACTATTTACTTGGTACATCTTATCAAAAATTTTCTTTTGTTGATTTCTTTCAATTCCTAGACCAGAGTCTTTAATATTCACGATAACAATTTTTTTCTTTTTTTCCAGACTAACGTATATTTTCTTTTTATTCGGTGAATATTTAATTGCATTTGAAATTAAATTTACTAAAACCTGATAAATTCTGTATTTATCAGCTGATATTAAAATTTTTTCTTTGTTTCTATAAATTATTTCATGTTTGTCAGTGGTAGCTTGCAAGTCATTGACAGAATTTTTTATTATTTCATCTATGTAAAAATTTTCCCGATTCAATTTAATCTTTCCGACTTGTATTCTTGATACATCAAGAAGATCATTTGTAAGTTCTCTTAATCTCTCAACTTGATCTATGATTCTACTATTGTAATAACTAATTTTTCTTATGTCTTTTTTATCGATCTGATTTTTTGTAAGATCTACAAACATTTTAAGACTAGTTATAGGAGTTTTTAATTCGTGGGAAGCCATACTCAGAAATTCATCTTTTTGTTTTTCGAGTTCTTTCTGTCTGGTTATATCATTGATGATTGATGCAGCTGCGATTATTTTTCCTTCAGTGTTTTGTATGGGTGCAGAGCTGACTTGTATATTTACTTTTTTCTTGTCTTTTCTTTGGAACGTGAATTCTTTTCCGACAACTGGTTTGCCGGTGGATAAAGCATTTGCTAGGGGAGATTCTGATGGTTTAATCGGTTCATCGTTTATCAATTCTTTGTTTAATGTATCTTTCCCAATTTGAAACCCAATTGGTAGACTAAAGCCTAGGATTTGATCTAGTTTTTTATTTCTTTGTATTAATCTTCCCGTAGAATCTGTTATAAGGATTCCCATTGGTAGTTGTTCAATAATTGACTCGAGTCGTCTTCGTGAATCTGACTCTTTTTCTATTAATTTATCTATATGTTCTCTAAGCCATCCAATAGTCCAACCTAAAAACAAATATAAAAAGGTTAATATCAATACGACTTCGATACTGGACTTAAGCTGTGTTCCGGTGTAATTCCTAGAAAAGATAATATAAAAATAATAAAGCACAGAAATAATTGCGGAGATAAATCCCCCGCGAATACCTTCTCTAAATGAAAAGTAAATTATAAAAGCTACATTAAAAAAAATTATGTAAACACCTATTAAATCAGGATTCTTCGCAATAAAATTAACGAAAATTTCGGAAAAAACACAAAGTAATATATTTGCAAATGTAGGAAAAAAGAATGAATAGTCACCCTCTCCAAGATGTCTAAATGGATTTACATATTCAAGAATTTTCTTCACGGCCAAATTATAACACTAGGTGATGTAATGGTATTGTAAGAGGTATGCAAGAAGCTATTTTATTTTGTCTATAAAATATTTTACTTGCGCATCGGGAATTCCTAATTCGTCCAATCTTTTTCTTATTTCATTTTCCGAAATTTTATCTTTTTTCCATTTGTTGTAACTTTCTTGAGTAAACTCTCTTATTTCATGCGGGAAAACGACCCAGGATGTTGTCTCAAATGCGTAAAAATCTGGCTTTATGCATGAGTGTGGTTTATAGCAAAGAGAAGCAATGGTAATAGATTTTGCTCCCATCATTTTTAAATATTCTGAGGCTTTTTTGATAGTTTCTCCGGTATCTATAACTTCATCAAAAAGAAGAATTTTTTGATTATGAATGGAATCAGTTAATGGTTGAGTTAGTTGTGGCTCGCTCATTTCATTAACTCCCTGATATGATTTAAATCTTACTGAAGAAATTTCATCGATTCCTAAGTAATCCATAAGTGTTCTTGCCCAAGTCCATCCTCCTTTTGCAAGAGCAACTACTCTGTCAAATTTTTTTTCAGATTCAATAATATCTTTCGCTAAGTGAAAAGTATATTCTCCCATCTGTTCCCAGTTTGGAGAAACATACGATACGCCATCAAATTGTAGCTCTGTAAGTGAAATTTTATTTGATTTATTTTTCATAATTGGATTATAGCAAAATTAACTAATTTTATTGACCGATATCTGGTTTAGGTGAAGAATTCCAAATGGTTTATGAAGATTATAAATATTAGTTATGGTATTTATAATTTCTTTGCCCATTTTTTCTGTATTTTCAGTTATTAAATTTTCATTATTTTTTAATTTATAATTTGCCCAGGCATTTGATCTCCAGGTTTCTATAATAAGATGAAATTCTTTTTCAATAAAATTTTTAAATATCATTCCTCCAAATCCTACTGGATCATGTTTGACTAGGAGAAGTCGCATTACTTGTGGGATTGATTCTAGAAGTAGATTATTTACTAAAAAGAAATCTGCTTCACTTTTATAATTTACTTTTTTTAAAGAGTTAAAAAGATCAGTATTTATATGAGCATTTATACCAAGCATTAATTGGATAATAGGTATTCCATTTTCCTGTTCGGAATATTCAAAATATGTTTTCCATGGTTTATCTTTTTCCTTATTTTTTAAATATTTGAGTAAGGGTTGGAAATAAAGTTTTGCAAAAAAAATATCTAGATCTTGAAGTTGTGATAAATTTTGAAAAATAGATTTTTTTAAAGAATATTTTTCAGCAACGCTTTTAGTAATTAAAAGATAAGTTTCTAAAAAAGGTTTTAAAGAAGAATAATTTTTATTTGAATTAAAAAACTCTAAAAGTATTTCCATTTTTCCTATAACGGAATAAATAGTTTCATCAGATTTTATACTTAAGATTTTGTCTAAGTTAAATTTTTCTTCGGGCATTAATTAAATTATATGCTAAATCAGTATATAATTGGAGATTTTTTATTCCATTTTTCTGAATCAATATTTTCAATCATAAAATTTGAGATTGTAATTCTTGAAATTGTATACCATGGCATAGGTTGATTAAATCCAATATGCCTAATATTTTGACTCGATTTGTTGTTGTGAATAGGGGTTCTAATTACAGTCCAGTTTATTTGGCTTTTTTCCAATAGTTCCTGTTGATTTCTAGCATCAATCATTCGATAAGGATCAATTAGGAAAAAGATTTTTTCTGAAAGAACACCGATAAGTGATTTTGGATCGTCTTTAAGTATTAATCCTGCCCCAGTTATAGTTATTAATTTTTTTATTTTTTTGGATTCCATTAGTGGGATTAAGTTTTGGAATGTTCTTTCTTGAATAGGAAATTTAGTTCTAAATCCATGTCCTAAAGTGGAAATTACAATATCTATATTGTTTAAAGATTTTTCTAAATCTTTTGAATCATAAGGAATTCCTTTGATTATTTTTAAATTTGAATTCTCAAATTTTAATTTTTCAGGATTTCTAACTAAGGTGGTTACGAAGTAATTTTTATCTAGGAGAGACTTAACGAGAACTTTTCCTAATTTTCCAGTGGAACCAAGAATTAATATCCTTTTCATTTTTTAGGAGGCAGTGGAATTAAAATACTGGTTCTTTTTTTGTATTCTTCAAAGTCTGGTCTTCCTTTATATTTTTTCTCAAGTAGAGGAATACCTGAAACAAAGATTATTAAAAAACTTATTGTTAATGGACTGATAATAGTATAAATGCCACTTTGAATATTGAGGGCGATTATCCATATTCCCCACCACTGTGTAATTTCTCCGAAATAATTTGGGTGTCTTGAGTATTTCCAAAGTCCTTGAGTCATTAGTTTTCCTTTGTTTTCAGAATTTTTTATAAAGTTTGAAAGCTCTCTATCAGCAATAGATTCAAAAAGGAATCCAATTATCCAGATTATAATGCCAATTATAGAAAATAAATTTAATCCGCCAAATGCATTTTTATTTAAAAATAAAATTGGAATAGAAATTATATATAAAAATATTCCCTGAAGAATAAAAACTTGAAAGTAAGATCTAAGATAAAATAGTTTCCAAGTTTTTCTCCAAGTGGCATATCTGGGGTCTTCTTCTTTTCCAATATGTCTAGAGTGAATATGTAGGAAGAGCCTCGCTCCCCAAGTCGTTACTAAAATGTTAACCAGTAAGTTTTGTAGCCCAATGTTATTGGATAAAATTAGCGAGCACCAGGCGAGTAAAACAAATCCTAGCCCCCATGCTTCATCTGCAACATCATTTCTTTTTTTGAACAATGAGTACAAGAACCAAAAATTAAAATAAACAAACAAAATTAATCCAAGTAAAATGAAATAAGTCATAGACTTAATTTTGAAGCGATATAGAAAGTGATTGCGGAAACAGATGCTGCAAGGATACTTCCCCAGATCATGTCAATGATGCTTAAGGAAAGAGGCCAGTTTTTCAATGTAGCTAGATTAGTCAGATCGTATGTAGCATATGTGAAAAAGCCGAACAGCCCTCCCATAACAAGAGCATAGATTATGGATTTTTTTTCAATTGCAGGTGAAATAACAAAAATAATAAGCCCGACTATAAATATTAAATAAAAGAGGATTGCTATTGGCCAATTAATGTTTGTTTTCATGAGTGCGCCGAGCTGTGATAGGTAAAACTTTCTTGCAACAATGGCAAGCCAAACAAAATCTAATGCGAAGAATGCAGGAAGGGCAATTAAATAAAGCTTTATATACATCATAATTATTTATACTTAAAATACATCCAACTTGTCCAGTTTCCTTTTTCACTCCAATGAATTGCTTTTCTAATTTCATATTGACTAATTACTTCATTAAGCGGTTCACGATCTGGCATTTCTTTTTTATATATGCTTTTTAGAAAAGGAAGGGAATCTTTACTAGCTAATTGACCTAAGGTCCATATCGCATCGTTTTTCTCCTTAATCATTGATTTATCAGAATCATAGGTCTTTATAAGAGCTTCCTGGCAACTTGTTTTATATTCAGAAATGGCTTTATTGCAGTTTTTTCTAACTTCAAGAAATAAAAGTGAATAAATTGATATTATAAATGCTAAAGATAAAAATGCTAAAGATAAAAATGAATAAATAATAATTCTTTTAAGTTTTTTATTTTTCATTATATTTATATTTTTTTCTCAATAATTTTAAAAAAAGTTAGTGCAAAATAACTAAGAACTGAAACAAATAAAAATTCTTCAATCGGCATAAAGCCTATTTTAGGGCCCAATAAAAACTCTGGGTTGAATGTCCAGTGACCGCGAGCGATAGCGATCTGATCCCATATAGTAGCTAGAAAAAGATTAATAGAATTGAAAATTATAAAATGTTTAGGAGATTTATAAATTTTAACTTTAAAATATAAGTGCAGGAATAAAGTGATGATAAATAATCCAAAGAGAATTAAAAAATATTCCGGCATAATAAATTATTATACGCCTTAAAGCACAGAGTTGAAATGTGTTACGATTTAGTGATAAAGAAGTCATTGTTTATTTTTTCATTATTAGGAATATTTATAATCAGCTCGATTTTTCCTGGGGAGACTCGAGCTGCGATTACGATAATTAGAGATTTTTCAAGTTCATCATCTGATGGACGACTCCCTTGCGCAGCAGAGTGTAAGCTGGTTCAAGTGGGGAGTGTATTTTATGGAATGACTGAAGGTGGAGGATCCGCCACATCAGGAACACTTTTTAAAATAAATACTAATGGTACAGGTTTTACTATTTTAAAGTCTTTTGCGGGTGGAGTTGGAGACGGATATGCACCTCTTGGATATCCAACAATAGATGGGAGCGTAATATATGGAATGACTTACGGAGGAGGGCTTGCTGATTGGGGAGTAATTTTTAAGATAAATACAGATGGCACTGGATTTAACGTGTTGCATGAATTTAGCGGTGGGCTTGGAGATGGTGCAAGTCCTAGAGGTTCATTGCTTCAGATTGGTAGCACTTTATATGGAATGACTTCTGGTGGAGGAGATTTTGCCGCAGGAACTATCTTTAAAATAAATACAGATGGTACGGGATTTGTTACGTTGCACGAATTTACGGGGGATGTTGATGACGGTAGCCAGCCTTATGGGAATTTAATTTTAAATGGAAGTACCTTGTATGGAGTCACTTCTCGGGGTGGTGATGGTGATATTGGAACAATATTTAAAATAAACACTAACGGAACCGGGTTTACTCTTTTGAGAGAATTTCAAGGAGGAGCAAATGACGGATCCTTTCCTTACGGATCCCTTCTATATTATTCCAGTAAACTATATGGATTAACTCAGCAAGGAGGGAATAGTAATTTAGGAGTTCTTTTTCAAATTAATACAGATGGAACTGGATTTAGCGCTTTACATAAATTTACTGGAGCACCAGGGGATGGATCCTCACCGGATGGTTCATTAATTGAATACAATGGTAAGCTATACGGATTTGGATATGATGGTGGAGTATCAGATCTTGGAACAATTTTTTCTTATGATGTTGCAGGATCCACATATATAACGCTTGATGATTTTAGTGGATCTCCAGACGTTCAAAATTCCTCAGGTACACTAACTTTTGACACTTCCACTAGTAGGCTTTATGGAATGACTAATTATGGAGGTGCCTATGATTTGGGATCAATTTTCTATTATCAAACATCTGAGCCAACTCCAACTCCAACTTCCGGTCCAGTTTCTACGCCTACAAATTCACCTAGTGCCAATCAGACATCTACATCAAATTCAGGGGATGGAATAGAAAGATGTAATCTTAATTCTCCTTCTTCAGCTCCTAATTTATTTCAAATAAATGTTACTGATAATACTGCTACGCTTTATTTTTCTCCAGCAGGTAAGCCGTATTCAAATTATTTCGTAAGTTTTGGAAATGGAAAGAATAATCAAGGATATGGGGCAATCTTCAATCAGGAAAGTACAGATGGGGTTATAAGCTTTAAAGTTTCTGATTTAAAAAGTAATAGTATCTATACGTTCAAGGTGAGAGGTGGAAATGGGTGCGCTACAGGTGAATGGTCTAAAGATTTAACAGTAAAAACATCCTCATCTAAAAACAAAATGGTCAGTTATTATCCTCAATCAGTTGTTTATTATGTAGTCGATCATACAGTTCAGAAAGTAGTTAATCAAATTAAACAAATCACTCCTCTCAAAGATAAAACGCAACCAAAGAAGATGAAAAATATTTCAGGAGAAAATAAAGTACTAGAATCGCCAAAAGTAATTCCAGGTAATAAAAAATCGATAATAAAAAAAATATTAAGTATTTTTTGAAAATATGAATCTTAAGAATAATAGTTATACCATTTATATGGGGACGAAAAACTTCACTGAAAAATATTTTAAAGACAAAGATGGATGGGTAAAAGTTTCTGCAAAAGGTAAAACTTTTCGAATGACTGCAGAGCAAGTTTTGAATCATCTTCTTCCAGCTGTTGCAAATCTTAAGCCGGGATTAATTTTGAAAGTAGAACACAATGAAAGCATGAATAACAATAATAATATATTGACAAACGATAAATAAGTAGCTAGAATTACTTTATGAAACGAAGTTCTACATTATTTCTCAGATTTGTTATTTGTATTCTTGCAGCTGGCGCGTTTATTGGTATGATTTGGTTTCCTCAGGTGGAAGGAAGAGCTGCTAATCTAGATTTAATAAGTATTTATAAAGATCCACTTATCATCTATGTTTATGTTGCTTCCACCCCGTTTTTTGTGGGGCTTTATCAAGCATTTAAATTATTAAATTTAATTGATAACGAGAAAGCTTTCTCCCAGGCTGCAGTAAATAGACTTCGAAATATGAAGTATGCTGCACTTAGTCTTATTGGTTTTATTTTGTTAGCAATTTTATTTATTCGATTTTTTGCTAATGGTGATGATCCGGCAGGTCCGACAATGCTTGGAATTATTGCTATGTTCGCAGTTGCGGTTATTGCAACCGCTGCTACAGTTTTTCAAAAACTTTTCCAAAATGCAGTTGATCTTAAATCAGAAAACGATCTTACGGTATAAAAGGCAGGATATGGGAATTATTATTAATATTGATGTTATGCTGGCAAGACGCAAAATGAGCGTTACGGAGCTTTCAGAAAAAGTGGGAATTACGATGGCTAATCTTTCAATTCTAAAAAACGGAAAAGCAAGAGCGATTCGTTTTTCGACACTTGAAGCAATTTGTAAGGCGCTCGATTGTCAGCCAGGAGATATTTTGGAATATGAAAATAAAAAATAAAAAATCTATTATTGTAGTAGCTGGCCTAATAATTTTAGTTCTTTTAACTGTTTATGTGCACCTAGCAGTTGGAATTGTTGATACCTGGCCATTTGCAGGAAGTTAAACTGTTATAATTTCTTCATGATAAAACAAAAAGTTTTTATTCCGGCATCTTTAGATAAAATTTATGATGCATTAATGGATGAAAAAAAGCATGCTGATTTTACAGGTTCAAAAGCAGAGATCGATAATAGGATAGGTGGAAAATTTTCTGTTTGGGATGGATATGCGACAGGCGAAAATCTATCCTTAGAACCTGGTAAATTAATTGTCCAGTCATGGAGAGCTTCAGATTGGCCTAATGGAAAAATCTCGAAAGTCACTTATCGTTTATCTTCAAAAGAAAATGGATGCGAAATTGAATTTGAGCATAGAGATGTGCCAAAAGAATTTGAGAAAGACATTGAAAATGGATGGGAAGAATATTATTGGAAACCTTTAGTAGAATATTTTAGCTAAGAATAATAAGTAGTTGTAAGAAATTCTTCTTGAAATCTTATTCCCTAGCTCTTCGGATTGCTTCAAGATCAAGTTTTTTCATCGGCATGAAAGCAGCAGTAACAGCTTCAGCCTTCTCTGGATCTCTCATCATTTCATCTAAAATTCTTGGGACAATTTGCCATGTAACACCAAATTTATCTGTGCACCAACCGCATTGTTCAGCTTCAGGAACCGCTGATAATTTTTCCCAGAAATAGTCTATTTCTTCTTGTGTTTCACACTCCACGATATATGAAGTTGCGCCGTTTAGTTTAAATTGATCTAAAGGGCCACCGTTAAGAAACATAAAACTAGTTCCATCAATTTCGCATTCAGCTGTCAGGACAGACCCTTCAGGTCTACCAGAAACTTCTTCAGATGCCTTAGGAGATTTGGTTATATCTCCCATTTTTGCGCTGTGTTCACCTGGTGCGGAATTGAAAGTATCTATGTAATATTTGGCTGCCTCTTCTCCGTCGTTGTTAGCAAACCAGATGCATGTAATTAGTCTACTCATTTTATTTATTTTAACACATGAATAGAACTTTTTTGTATGAGCTTTGTAATTACATGCTTCTAGTAATGGAAGAATTAGGAATTTATTTTTGCAATTAAACTATTGACTAAGTGCTAGAAAATAAGATAATTAATTTATGATGGGGTCTACTTGGTTAGTATTATTAGGAATTATATTTATATTTATTGGACTAATCCAAACCAATAAAACTAGCGCAAAATGGTTAAGGGAAATTCAAGCAAAAAATTTAGGCGTTAAGCAAGATCCAAAGCTGTTAACAAAATCGATAGCTGATCAACGAAAATACTGGATAATTTTCATTATAGTAGGAATTGTTGTTGTGGTTTTAGGGGCATCCTCCTTACTATTCAATAGTCATTCTTAATCAATGCATTAACTTCGCTAATTATTCAGGCTTCAATTTGCCATTTTATATATAAGTGTTTATTAAGTAATTCAATTCTTGAAAAATTATAAAAAAACCATGGTTTTCAGGATTATTTAATCAGTTCTTTGAGGATGTCTTCTGTATGTTCTATTTGGCAATAATGACTTTCACCTTTATAGATGGTTAACTTGCTATTTTCAATCTGGCTTTCATAGTATTTTCCCATCACGGGCGGGCAAACCTGATCTAATTCTCCATAATATAGAAATGTTGGGACATCAATTTTATTTAGATCAAAACCCCAATCGTGTGTATAAAGATTAAGGTCTGACGCCGGTCCGCGAAAGCCTTGGAGATAAGCTTGTTTTCTAGTATCGATGGAAACTTGCTTGAACTTTTGCGCAATTATTCTTTCAGATTTGGCAGTGGCGAAATAAACATACCGTTCGGGTGATAAATGCCTTGTAACCATAGAGTTAGTAAAAGATGTGAGGTTTCCGCCAAGTGAAAGATAATGCTGTGGCCACCAAAGAAATTTATATTTTATTTTCATTCCCGTTAAATTTCCTTTAATAAATGTTGGTGCAAGTGCGACAATAAGTGCAAGTTTTTTAAGTCTCTCGGGATATTTATATGCAAAAGCCGCCGCGTATGGTGCGCCTCCAGAAATTCCCATCATAGTAAATTTATTTATTTTTAGATGGTCAGCAAGTTCTAGAAGATCGTCTGCGTAATCTAAAATGGTTCGGTTCTTTTTGGGGGAGGATAATCCCGTTCCAGGTCTGTCTGGAGCAATAATTCTGATTTTAAGTTTTGTGGCAGCTTCTGCCATTCTTCTTCCATGAATTCTGGAACTTTGCCAACCGTGAAGAGATAAAAATGGAACACCTTTAGGATCTCCGTATTCAGCAAAACCAAGCGTCCTACCATCTTTCAGTTTTATGGTTTGATTCTCGGACATTTAAAAATTATAGCAGAATCTGAAGCTAGAAATATTGCCCCGAGTAGTGGAAAAATTTAGAAAATTTTAAGATAAAATTCTCTTCGCTGCAATTGGTTTGTAGTATTTAATAAATTTATTGAAAGTCCAGATACCTGAGCCATTGTCAATTAAGCTTGAATGATAGATTTTATTATCCCCACAATATATTGCAGTATGCAATCTAGTTATCCAGTCTCTCCTGCTTAATTTTTTATTGTCTCTCCCAATTCTATTAGCGTATATGATGTCGCCTTCGCTAAGCAGGTTTAATGAATTTTCATTAAAATCTCCCTCCTTGATTATAAATTTACCTATTTTATTAAATGCTTTTGGATTTAGTAATAAGTCTGATCTGTAAAATTTATTGTGAATTTTATAGAAGTAATATTGTAATGCTAGTCTGCAGTTGCCTTCTGTAAAATTTTCTTCTTTAAGATCCCTAAGTAGTAAAGGACCTTTATCGAATTTATAGGCAAAATTTTTTAATTGCAACATCTATGAGGAATTATATCAGAAGAAAAATTTTGCCCATCTGATAGGACAAAATTAGAAACATTTTAAACAACAGTCTGTTTTAGTTGTTTAAAAATATCATTCTTGTATTCATCAGGAGTCATTTCTATGAGTATTTTTGTAATATTCTTTGTGTAACTTAAGCCTTCTGAATTATTAATGCGTGAATAATAAATGTAGTTATCTAAAATATCGGCTGCTTTTACAATTAATGCATCCTCACCATAATTGATACACTGCTCAATTAATTTATTCCACTTTTCATTTTCTAACAAGCTATCGTTTTTAGTATTGGCAACGACAATATCTGAAATTTCTTTCCCAAACTCTTTTTCTATTACTTCTTTTCTTAAGTTCGTATCTTCTATGGCATCATGTAGAAGACCTGCAATGCAAATTTCACGCTTATACCCTTTGTTGTACAGATAAACACCTACTCTTATGGAATGAGCTAGGGTAGGTTTTTCTAATTCTTCAGCTGGTGGCATGGCATCGGTAATAAAACGGATGGCTTTTTCAAATTCAATATCAAAGTTATTCATGGGGTAATTATATCAGAGGAAAATCTTGCTCCGCGACTAGGACTTGGATTCGGCAAGCTCTTCAGGGTTAACCTTCAGAGTGAACTCACCATAAACTTCTCGTCCTAATCAAACCATAAAAAAAGCCGAGTAAAACTCGACTTATTTTATGAGCTCCGTGACTAGGACTCGAACCTAGAACCTTTTCGTTAACAGCGAATTGCTCTACCATTGAGCTATCACGGAAGGCACATTCATTTCTGAATGTCACAACATTTTACCATCAGCGAGGCTGGGATTCAAGAAGTTTTAGTAAGAAGATATTGATTTTAAAATTTTAGAAAGTATACTATTTATTAGGTGTCAGCAGAAAGACCGACAGGACAGGCAGATGGACTACCCGGACAAAACGGGCATACCTTATTCTCCGCAGATAGACCTCTTGTAGCGCCTCCGATAATTGGAAGTTATTTTACAGAACATGCCTTAAGGGAGGCAGAAGAATTTGAAATTACTCCTGAGCTTTTAGCAGGTCGCCCTCGAGTTGGAGGATTTACTATTGATGGAATATCCACGAGAGATAGAGACGATGCTATAGAAGTTGAGCCTGATGGTGGAGGATTTTTGCTCCATGTTTCGGTAGCAGACACGTCAATTGCTGTTCAGCCCGGTGGAGAGCTCGATAGGACGGTCGCAGAAAAATCATTCAGTAGGTATTTTGGGGAACATGGAAATGATCCTATGCTTCCAAGAGTTTTATCTGAAGATAGGTTAAGCTTAAATGAAGGAGAGCTTAGACCTGCAGTTACCCTAACTATTCCTTTGGGAAGAAAACTAGATTTAGGAGATCCTGAAATTCGTAGGACAGCGTTTATTAGTAGACATGCGATGACATACCCGGAAGCAGATGAAGTATTAAAAGGTGGGAGGCATCCTGAAAGAGAAAGAATCTTAATTGCATTTGCCTTAGCTAATAGATTTGCTACTTCAAGAGGTGGAGTTTATGATTTTCAAAACATGAGAGAGGTTTCCGAGGAAGGAAGAGTCAGATACATGAATTGGGGAGAAGCATATGCTTCGATGATGATAATTCGAGAGCTTATGATTAAGACAAATATGACGATTGCAGGTTTTGCTGCGCAAAATGGAATCCCGATTTTATTTAGATCTCACGATGCAATGGATGTGCCAGCATACTATTCAAGTGGATTTAATGGACACGCGGGATTAGGATTTAGTAGGGAAATGCCATATGCTCATACCACATCTGGAAATAGAAGGAGAGCGGATATGATAACTGACGCCCAAGTTATGGATTTTGTGGAGGGAAGACCTTTGGGTTATTCGCAAGAAGAGATTGATCAGATAGCTGCAGAAATTAACGCTTCACCTAGAGACTTTATGAATGGTGAGCAAAAAAGAGCATATACAAAAGCGGTTATGGATTCTAGGGTTAGAGCAGCCTTAAATAATGGAGGACATTTTGAGGGATTAGTTCCTAGGAGAGTAGTAAAGGTTGCGATAGGAGATAATAAAGCTGGAGATATTCGTGGTTGGATTTTTGAAGGACTTGAAAAAGGCACAATCAAGCCAAGAGATATTGTGCCGCTATTATTTTCTTCCACCAGGGAGAAAAATGCACTAGGGATTATAGATGAATTATTAGTGCAGCATCCTGTGTTGTGTCGCGAGCTTTTAGAAATTTTTTGCAGAGAAAAACAATTACCACCTCCCTATTTCCAAAGAGAAGGTGTTGCATATAGAGATGATGGCCTGCATGTTTCAGTGGCATCAATTTCCTTGGATGAAGAGACAGTTTTTTCAGACCCTGCTTACGGAGAAGGAAGAGCTGCGTCCAGGTCATTCGCGGCAGTTAGTTTAATTTCAAAACTAAGAAATAATCCAAATTTTCAGAGATTATTAGAATAAGAAAGTATTGACAAATCGAGCTAAACGCGCGAATATTATTTTATGCCGAGTCCAGATACATCTCCTCAAATTGAACATTTTGCACTATCTCCCGAAAGAGAAAACATGACCCGTGAAGAAAGAATAAAGCATGATACTGCTAGGCAGCTTGCTTTAGGTCCAATTGGAGATCCAGCTGTTACCGGAGTAAGATTTAGACGAGATTTGATAACTAGAGAAGGCCTGAATGATTACATACCAATGAGCGCAAGTGTAGCTGAGTCTACAAACCCTTGGGCTGTCTGGGATGTGCAGGTTTTGGATCCGCATGGAGTCTTTGCAAGCCGACAAGAAGAAGCGGAATTGGTTAGGGAGTATAGAGCAGAGTTAACTAGTGATCCAGTAGTTGCAGCTAGAATTGCTCAGGAGGAGGAGCAAATTGCGCTTGGAAGACAAAGGCAGGAAGATATTTGGGCAATGGAAATTGCAGCTCGTGATCGAAAGCTTGCGGCAGAGCGTGATCAAAAAGTCGCAGAAGAATTGGGGACTTTAAATGCAGATCAACCAACTGATGTATTTGTCTCTACATCACATGACGAACAAAGAGCCGCTTAATTCCTTGACAAATTTTAGGGAGTCTTCTATCATCATCACACTATGAAATTAAGTTTACTGTTAAATTTATTGCCTTCTAATGTCGCATATGCTCATTGTGATATTCCTTGTGGGATTTATGATCCGCACCAGGCTCAGGTTGCAGCGCATACTATTATAAGAATGACTGATCTTTTGACTCAGATTAAGAGAGATGATGAATTAAAAGCAGAGCATGATGTATCTAGGGTTACTCATGTAAAAGAAGAGCATTCAAATATTCTAGAGCATGAACTTTCAACACTTGCTGATGATTACTTTAAAAATGATTATTCAAAATTTCCAGAATTAGAAAAACTATTTAACGAAGCAAGAGTTTTGGGTGGAAAAGCAAGGGTAGGAATAGATATGGATTCAGCAAAAGAGCTTTTAGAAAAGACTATGCGAATAGCAGAAATATTTTATGAATCAAAAGGACTTGAGTCTCATAGGATAAAAGCCCCATATCCGACAGAACTTGAGATTGTGGTGCAAAGCTGATGCTTTTCTCTCGTTTTAAAATTTCAGGTCATTCCATGATGCCGACTTTTTCTCCAGAAGATAGTGTTTTGGTGAGTTCTGTTCCTTTTTTATTTTCAAAACCAAGAAAAGGTGATGTGGTGGTTTTTGAAAAATTTAATACTCTTTATATAAAAAGAATTAATGAGGTAAATAAGGATAAATATACGCTTTTAGGTGATAATAAAAAAGATAGTCGCGATAGTAGATATTTTGGATCCGTTAAGAGAGATCAGATAAAAGGAAAAATAATTTTTAAGTTTTAGTGTTAATTAATTTATTTTTTTTCATCGGTCTAATATTTGCATTAATTTTACTTTCTTGGATTTGGCCCCCCGATTCTCCTTGGTCACCAAGATGGAGAACGAATAAAAAAATAGCGCGCGCTGCATTTAGGTTAGCTAAGCTTTCCAAAAAAGATATTGTTTACGAATTGGGAAGTGGAGGAGCAACAGCTCTTTTAGTAGCCAGTGAAGAATTTGGTGCAAAAGGAGTGGGAATTGAAATAGAACCTTTAAGATTTAATATTTCAAAATTTAATATCTGGAGAAAAAAACAAAACAAAAACATAAAACTTATCAGGGGAAATTTTTTTGAAAAAGACTTAAGTCAAGCAACTATCTTGTATGTTTACTTAGTGCCTCAAACATTAAATAGGCTACTTCCAAAACTGCGAAGAGAGCTAAAAAAAGGAACACCAATTATTTCTTATAAGTATGAAATGAACTTGCCCCTTAAAAAAATCGATAAAAAAAATGAGCTAAGATACTACGTTTTAAATTAATTTCTTAATTTTTTAGTACGAAGATACGCCCAGCGAATTTTATCAGCCATAGTTAAAAGCCTGTAATTAAGTGGGTTAATTACTAAATCAAAACTTCCTACAAACTCCGTTAGTTCTGCTCCAAATCCTTGCTTGAATCTATGAAAACCGTAGTAAGGATCATCGGGAGTTGGATCAGGTGTATTTGCTGCTCCCCACATATCAAATTTTTTTAATCCCAGTTTTTTCCCAAATTTTATAGCTTCCCACATTGTTAAGGGAGATGCCATTACATCTCTGAATTCGCTGCTCGAGGCGCCGTATGGATAATAAAGGGTTTCTTTGAAAGTAAAAAGCACATATGTCACCAGTATTTTATTTTTATACTCAGCTTTTAATAAGTGAGCCTGCAATTTGTTTGGATTAAATTTATCATTTTTTTTATTTCCTAATGTTTCCCACATGAGCTTATGATATTTTTCATCATGTGCATAAAACTTTTGTCTTTTTGTTGTTTCATCGGTTAGTTCTAAATATCTTTTGAAAGTTTTCTCGCTATTATCTATGGAGACTTTAACGCCATGTTTTTCTGAAAGCCGGACGTTGTATCTCGTTTTTTGATGCATATTTTTCATTAGTTCTTCCTCAGAAAGAGTAAGATCTAGAATAAAAGAGAAACGTGTAAAAAGCGGATGAAAAGATTTAATTAAATTTTTTGAAATACCACTTCCGTCAGTAGTAACATTTGGTTCAAGTTGAATAAAGCTTATTCCTTTATCATTTCCGATTTGCTTTAAATCAGAAATTAATTCTTCTGAAGGAAGTTCTCCTTTTGGAAGATATCCAATAAGATATGGAAAGTTTGGAGTTTTGTGAATAGTAATTTGATAAGGATTGATAATCTTTTCTTCAAATAAATCACCTCTCCTAATTACCCCCACTCCAGTTTTTTTTCTAAATTCTCCCCATTCAAATGATTGAAGCGGATGATCTACGACTTTATTATATTCCTCTGATTTTTTCTCATCTATATCTTGGAAATTCATAAATATTCTGGCACTTCATCAGAATATGAAGAGTTATTTATAATTGTATCTTTTGGAATATCGAAAATAAAGCGAGACAGAGTATTTGAGGAGCGTTGGCCAAAAATCAGCCTATTTTTAGCATATGTTAAATAAAGTTTTTCTTTTGCTCTTGTAATGCCTACATAGCAAAGTCTTCTTTCTTCTTCTATTTCATCCTTTTCCATTAGGGATCTCGAATGTGGAAAAATTCCTTCTTCCATTCCGATCATGAATACATAAGGAAATTCTAACCCTTTTGCTGAGTGAAGAGTCATAAGCGTTACGCTGTTTTTACTATCTTTTGATTTGTCTGACAATTCTTCTTGCTCAACTAAAGTAACATTTTCTAAGAATGAAGAAAGATTTGGAAATTCAATAGCAACACTTCTTAATTCTTTTATATTTTCTAGACGTCCAATATCTTCTTCTTCTTTGGGATCATATAAAGATAAATAATCAATTGCTTCAATTGCTTTATCCATTACTTCAATTGTTTTTAAAGATGAGACGTCTAAATTTTCAGTGAAATCCATAAATTTTTTAAGTCTTCCTTTACCAAGTTTTTCGATTCTTTTAAATGAAACATTATCTTTTTGATTATCAATTACCCTTAGAAGTGCAAGGATATCTTTTATTTCTTTTCTTTCGTAAAATCTAGTACCTCCTATTAGAGAATATGGAACGCCATGGTGAAGAAAAACTTCTTCGACTACGCGCGACTGAGCATTTGTTCTATATAAGACCGCAACATCGCTTGGGTTAATTCCAGAATTGATCATTTCGGAAATAATATACTCAGCTTCTTTGTGTTCATTGTTTGCCTCAAACAATGAAATTTTTTCGCCTTTTTCATTTTGTGTCCAAAGTTTAAGAACAGGATGGGATGTGTTTTTAGAAATAACAGCATATGCGCTATCCAAGATTGTCTGAGTGGATCTGTAATTTTGTGATAATTCAAAAGTTTTTGTATTTACAAAGTCCTTTTTGAATGTAATTAAGTTTTGAAAGTTTGCGCCTCTAAAACTGTAGATGCTTTGAGAAAAATCTCCAACAACGCAAATATTTTTCCATTTTTTTGAAAGCATTTTCGTTAAAATATATTGAGCTTGATTTGTGTCTTGATACTCATCGACTAAAATATATTCAAATTTATTTTGATATTTTTCCAAAACATCTGGGTTTTTTTCAAAAAGTTCAATCGTTCTTAGGATAAGATCATCGAAATCCAGAGCATTATTTTCTTTTAAAATAAGTTGATAGAATGGATAAATTTTTGCAACTGATTCCTGAAAATATCCCCTTGCAAGATTTAAATATTCTAAATGGCTTACTAATTGATTTTTTGCTTGTGTAATTGTGGAATAAACTGAATGGGGCTTGAAATCTTTTATTGATAAATTTGCTCTTCTCATAGCTTCTTTAATTGCATCTAGAGAGTCTTGCGTATCATATATGGTGAATTTTTCAGAAAATCCTATGTGTTTTCCTTCGATTCTTAATATTCTTGCGCAAATTGAATGGAAAGTGCCAATTAGAGGTTTTGCATGTTCTCCGGAAATCTTTTCAATTCTTTCTTTCATTTCATTGGCTGCTTTATTTGTGAATGTAACCATTAGAATGTTTTCCGGACTTACATTTTTTTCTCTAATTAGATAAACGACTTTGTAGGTTAAAACTCTTGTTTTACCACTTCCAGCACCTGCTAGAATAATCATGGGCCCTTGGGAATTTAAGACTGCAGCTTTTTGTTCGGTATTTAGATCCTTGAGAATGTCAGTTTGCATACTTTATAATTAATCTCAAAGCCCATTGTATCACATGAAAAGTAAACTCCTAGCTTTCAATTGGAAATCAAATAAGACTAAATATGAGGCTAAAAGTTGGCTTATCGAGACATCAGGCGTGGAGTTAAAAGAAAATTTAGAAGTTGTTGTCTTTCCGCCTTTTACTCTTCTAGATACTATGAGTGGCTATGCTAGGGTTAATAGTCTTCCATTTCAAATTGGAGCTCAGGATATATCGCCTTTTAATTCCGGGCCTTTTACTGGAGAAGTTTCAGGAGAACAAATTAAAGAGTTTGCTGATTATGTCATAATTGGTCATTCCGAAAGAAGGACAAATTTTTTAGAAGATAAAGAAATTATAAATAAAAAAATTGAGCAGGCTTTAAAAAATGAATTAAAAATTATTTTATGTATTTCAAAATTAGAAGAATTGCCAAATAGAGATTTATCAAGAATAGTAATTGCATATGAACCATTAGATTCAATTGGAAATAATAATCCAGCAGATTTGGAAGTTGTATTAAAACTTTCTAAAGAAATAAAATCAAAAGGTGATATTAGGGTTATTTATGGAGGGAGTGTTGATGCTGAAAATGTTAGGAAATACCTAGGTCAAGAATTAATAGATGGAGTTTTGGTGGGTGGAGAAAGTTTGGTTCCTGAATCTTTTATAAATATAATACAAAATGCGATATAAAAAATTTATTTTTTTGCTTTTTTTTACAATAGTTTTTGGTTTGCAAGCTGTAATCAAAGGTGGTGATTTGTCTCCTTTGTTGTTTCAAATAATTTTCAATAAAAATATTGATTTAAGGATGACAAATCAAAACACTATAAACTTTCTTCTTCTTGGTATTGGCGGTGGTAAGCACGAAGGGCCAAATTTAACCGATACTCTTATTTTTGCAAGTTTAAATATTAAAGAACCACGAATGACTTTAGTTTCCTTACCTCGAGATATTTGGTCTTTTGATATTAATGGAAAAATTAATACTGCATACGCAAAAGGAGAATTGAAAAAAGCAGGGGGAGGATTGATTTTAGCAAAATCTGTTATAGGTAAAATTACAGGGCAGAACATTGATTATGTTGTTGTAATAGATTTTTCAGGTTTTGTTAAGGCAGTTGATTTGGTTGGTGGATTAGATATAAATATAGAGAAAACTTTTGATGATTATGAGTACCCAATTACTGGGAAAGAAGATGATCCTTGTGGAAATAAGGAAGAAGATTTAGACAAGCTCGCTACAGCTTCTTCTCAACTGGATGTATTTCCTTGCAGATATGAACATCTTCATTTTGAAAAAGGAATAACTCATATGGATGGAGAAACAGCTTTGAAATTTGTTAGATCCCGCCACGCTAAAGGAAGTGAGGGGACAGATTTTGCTAGATCAAAGAGACAGGAAAAAGTTATAAAAGCATTCATGGATAAAATATTTTCTCTTCAAATCATTTTTAATCCTACGAAGATAATAGGGTTGTATAATGCTGTTGGTGAAAGTGTAAATACTGATGTTAAAAATAATGAGATAGATGATTTTGTAAAACTGGGTCAAAAGTTTCAGAAAGCAAAAATAGAAAGTGTTGTAATTGATTATGGAGATAAGGAAAATGACAGAGGAGGACTTTTAACTCATCCTTCAATAAGTTCTAAATATAATTATGAATGGACACTTATTCCTAGAATAGGTGATGAAGATTATTCTGAAATTCAAGAATATATTAGGTGCAAATTAAATCAAGAAGGTGAATGTATAATTTCTCAAATTCCTTAATTGACTTTATATATTTTCGATTGTCCCTTAGAGTATATAAGTTTTCCGTCTAATTCAAATTTATTTTCATTTACTTTATATTTTTCTCTTTCTAAGCCACCAATATAAATATAAGAAATATCATATTTATCTATTAGTTTTTTGGTAAGATCTCTGTTGGTGGATTCATAGAGATTTTGAATATCTGTAAATCGAGAGGCAGGGATATCATAACTTCCTCTCCATAGCCATTCATGAACAGTCCATCCGAGCACTGTTGGAAGCCCTGTGTTTGCTGAAATCCTAGCAAAGTCAGTATATGAATCGCCTTGGGCTTCAAGTATCACAGGCTGGTCTTTTATGTTCTCATTGATCCATTTAATTGCCTGGTAATCAGATGGTTTTATGTGAGATAAGTATTTTATTCCATCTAATCCTTTGTAAGTTTTTAGATCACCGTATCCAGAGGGAATTGAAAAATAAGGATAAATTGAAATAAAAAACAAAAGAAAAAGTCCGAATGAAATAAAAATAAAATTGCAAACTTTTCCCATTTTCGTTCCAACACTTTCTTTATATGAATTTAGAATTCTAAAAATTATATATGTGCTTGAAAAAGAAAGCATTATGAAAGCTTGGTAGGAAAGTTTAAACATTGTATTTGCTCTAAAATGACCCGTGTAAATGTCTTTAAGATATATGAATTCTGGAGCAGTCAAAAGTAAAAAAGAAAATATTGAAATAATCCCAATGAAATAATCAGCAAAACTAGCCTTTTTATTTCTAATATATATAAAAAAGCTCATTGTCATGAAAAAGAAAAAGCCATAAAGAATTCCCAGCTGCCAAATAGGTGAATGTTGGCATTGTCCTTTTTCAAAAACAAATGGTCCAAATTTTTCTATTTTTATTAGAAAATCAAAGGAACAATTTAAGCCAATATTAGATGCGAAAGGAATAAAATTTTGACTAAAAATAAAAGTAAAAATATAGAATAAAATTCCAATAAATAGGATATATTTTCCAGAATTTATAAAAGAAATAAATATATTTTTTAAATAGTTAGATTTATTTGTTAATAATTGAATCCCAATAATTATAAATGAAAAAAGAGCAAGGTATATTAGTCCGTCCCATGCATTGGTCATGTAAGCTACTGATATTAAAAACGAAGAGAAGATTAAAGGAATAAAGCTTACCTTTTTTTCTAAAAACATTACCAAGGCAATTCCGATTAGGGATATTACTACTGGAATGTCTAAAACATGTCCATGTAAATCTGCAACAACGAATGAGTAGGAGGGGAATTCATGAATTGTGTGAAATATAAATCTCGTTGCATTTGGATACCAATATGAATTAGGAAAGGTTAAGGGTGAGAAATTAAGTGTCCAAAATGGAACTGGATTTTCACCATTATAATTTTTAAAGAATGAATATATGGTTTGAAGATTGCCTGCAAGTGCAACTAAATAGGCAAATAAAAATCCAAATATAAATGTTTTCCGAAGAGAAATTTTTTTAATCTCAGTAATTAAGTTAACACCTATTGATAGTGATAAGCTAAAGCAAAACGCAAAAATAGTTGCAATCATCAAATTAAAGCTTATGTAGGAAGGTATTGATGAAATTTTTGTTAATACAGCTGTGAATAAATGACCAAAATAATAATAATTAATTGAATGAGGGGTTAGCCACATATCCTTTGGAGGGAAATATTCCGATCTTAATATGGAATTTACAAAACCAAAATCCATAAATTTTTCTAAATCATGGATGTCAGGTTGATATGCTCTTATAAGAGACCACGCTAGAAGACATGCAAAAAAGATAAATTCCTCAAAAATAAAAATTTTTAAATTTTTTCGTAGATCAAGCTTTATTTTTCTAAAAATAAATAACAAAATACTTGATGAGACTACCCAAACTATAAAAATATTTAAAGTTGTAAATTTTAATAAATGAAAGGTGCCAAGTAGATAAATAAGATAAGTGGTTATTAAGAGTCCTATTATTTTTGAAAATAAATATCCTTTGTCGATAAAAGGATTAAAAATTTTATACGTTAGTGGCAAAAATGAAAATCCTAGTATAAGTAGAACTATCCACCATTTTGTGACGAATAAAAAATCTGATATTGCCATTATATTTGATTACATTTTAGATTAAGATTTAATTTAAGATAACTGATCATTTTAAATTCATTGTTTGGGTCTGGAAAAATCCACCTACAGTATTTACTATTGATTCCGTTTGGATTCATGGATTTTTGGATAATTTCTGATCTTTGTTTTGCAATTAAAAGATATTGAAGATTATATGTTATCCCATCATTTCCTGCCATATGTTCATTAACTGCAAAAATATTCTGATTGAATATTTTTGTTTTCCCCCATAGATAATTTGCGATTGGATCAGAAGAGGAAAATAAGGATAAAACCATTATAGAAATGACTCCTATAATTGCGCTTTTCATGAGTAAATTATTTTTAATCTTAGATAAAGAAATTCCTAGTCCAATCAGAATAAAAGGAGTTATTGGTAATGCGTATCTTGGAATTGTATATGTTTGAAGGGTAAGAACTGAAAGAATATATGAAATTACAAATATTATTACTATAAAAATAGTTTTACTTTCTTGAGACTTAATATCAATTTTATTACTCTCCTTAAAAGAAAAGAAGACAAAGGAGCAAATTATTATTAATATATAAACCCAGTTAAAATTAAGAAAAATAAATTGCTTGATGTGGGCTTGGGCGTAAGGATTAAAAAAATTAAATGTAAAAAGATTATTAAAAATAGTAAAAATTGCACTTTTGTTTTCATTATCAGTAAAGATCCATTCGCTCCATGATTTTTTCCCTTGAGTAGAAAGAAAAATTTTCCAAACATAATATATAAAAATAGGACTTAATAAGGAAAATAATTTTAGAAAAAAATAAGCATTTATCTTATTTTTTTTATCTATAATTAAATAAAAAAATTCTATAAAAATTATAATAATCGGTAAGATGAAAGCTGTTTCTTTTGTTAATAAAGCAAGAGATATGAATAAAGAATATAGAGGGTATTTCTTATTAATATAAAAATAAAGAGAAGTTAGAATTAGTGATGTAATCATAAAATCTCTCATAATAAATATAGAGTTAGAAATAAAAAGTGGGTAAATTGAAAGAAAAAGTGCTGTCAGGAATGCAGCTTTTTCATTCGCAATCTTTTTGGTTAGTAAGAATATTGATGTTATTCCTATAGAGCCAAATAGTATTCCGAACAAATTATAGGATAAAGGTGAGGGGCCAAAGATAAGAAATAACGGGGTAATTATAAATAGTTTTAATGGTGGATGAACCGTGTTCCAGTTTGCAAAATATTGTTTCCAGCCTCCAGAATAAAAATCCAATACCTGAATAAAATCTATATTCCCATCCATATAGGGAAGGATTTTGATGAATGGCATTGTTAAGCAAAGAAAAACTAAGATGGGTAATAATAGCTTTAAATTTAAATTAAGTTTTTTCTTCATTTTTAAAACTTAGAAAATGATCCTTTAATATTATTAGAGATAAAATAATAATAGGCAATAATTGAAAAAATGATACAATTTGCCAGCCAATTTTTGTCGGGTTTGGTCCATAGACCGGATCAAAAATAAATTGAAAATTAAAAAACCTTAAAATAAAAAATACTGTAGGTAAATTTATTAGGAATATTATGAATCTGCTTATTTTACTTTGAAATTCTGGAACTATCAAAATACACATCGTAAGAATTGGACCTAGTACGCTAAAATGATACTGAAACAAATTGTCATAGAAAAAAAGAAAATATACGATAAGTAAAAATAGCGGAACAAAGATATGAATTTTTCTTTTGAATGTTAATATGTAGATTCCAGCTAGGAAGAGGTATTTAAATATTTTTATTAAGTCTCCTGAAGCAGGAAATAGGCTCCTTATTAAAGCATCCAGAGACATGAAATCAATAGAGTCAGGGATTCTAGGATTAAATAAGTGATAACTTAGATTTTCCACGAAATGTTTTCCTGAGCCAATGAGATAAAAGGTTATTGTAGAAAATAAAAAAACGATTATTCCAGTTAATGCAGTTTTGTACTTCTTTTTTATAAGTAAAATTGGAAAGAAAAGTAAGCTTATGGGTTTTGAGATTAAGCTTAGGAAGTAAAGCGCACCATTTTCAAATTCGTTTTTATTTTTTACAAGAGATGTTAAGAAATAGATTAAGGAAATATTAAATAAAAATTGATATTGAGATATTCTCATTTCATTATATTGAGAGAAGTTTGTTAAAAAAATAAATAAAGAAAAATTTAGGTATTTATGATTATGAAAATTTCTATAAATGAAATATACAGTGATTAGTGTTATAGCTATTTTTACTCCCATCCAGATAAAAAAAGATTTTTCAGGAGAAAATAGAATTAAGAAAACTCCTATCGAAAAAGCAGTTATCGGATGATAGTCATTTGGATTGCTGGATCTAATATCTGAGTAGGGTTTAATATTTTCTGGAAGGTTGTTGCCACTTAAGTCACCGCCATGGAAAAAAGAATATACGCCATTTGGAATTCCATAAAAATCTAATCCTTGACAGCAATAATGGATAGAGCTTCCCGAAAAGAAATAATCGAACCAATGAGTTTTAAATGAGGAAATGTTGAATAATATATAAATTAAAAAAGCTAAGATTAGAATCCTACTTTTTAAAATATATCTTAAGAAATTAATAATTTCCATTAAGGGCAGTTTTTTATTACATTATATATTCTATAGTTAGTGAGTGAATTTTCGTAGGAAGGCTTAAATTCATTTTTATATATTTTAGAGATTGGAGGAATGTTGGGGTCAGGAGGATTTTGGTCTTTAATTTCTACGTAATCAATTTTATTTTCCTTAAAAAGGTTACATGCTTCTGGTTTTGAATTAGTACCAAGCATCTTTTTGAATAATTCACCTCTATAATTAGTATTGTATCCTTGAGACCAAGCAAAATATGGCCAACCAAAATAAATTTTTCTTCCTGCTAGGGATGCGGGATTATATAAATATGTAGAATTAAGAAATATAGAATTTTTTTCTGTGTTATCTAAAATCCACAATGCATCTGGGTCATTCTTGTAATCATTTAATTCATACTTTCGATCGTTAATTATTGGAAATAAATCAATGATTCCACCAAGAATTAGAAATAAAAATAATATTACTGCAAATGGTTTTATAAAAATTTTATTTCTCCATATTTTTACTAAAATAAAGGCAGAAAACATGTTGCCTATAATTATGAAAAAATTAAAAAATTTATGATTTGCTGCGATTTCTGGAGAAAATTGGATTAGGTTGCCAATTATAAATAATATAAAAAAAGAGAGAAAAATTTTTCTTTGTGGTTTATTTGCAAATAAAATACCCAATGGAATTGTAATAATGCTCAAGCCTAAATTGAAGCTCCAAAATTCTATAAATTTCTGTAATGAAAAATTACCTGAGATTAAATATCCTAATTCAAAATTTGGAGAAAACCCCGGCGAAGAATTTAAAAATAGATATTGAGGTAGAAAAATTATTCCTGCAAAAGAAAGTAAAATAAATAAATTTTTTCTGATTTTTGAAAAATAAATTAAAAATCCGATTAGCACTAGAGATGTCATTAGGAATACTGCAGTATGTAGAAAAAATGACAATCCTAGAATTACTCCAAGAAGTATATGAGTAGACTTATTATGCCCCTTTTTATTAAAGACAGGCGCAAGCACTAAATAAATAATAAATAAGGAAAGCGCAAATGAAATCGAAAGATGTCGTTGGTTTGTAAGAATATTTAGATTCCAAAAGGCAGAGATTATGCCGTCGCCGTAAGGAGCAAATGAAAGAAAATCTGTATTTTTGATAATTTGATTTGGAGTACTGATTGATATTGGATATTTTTTAAAGAAATATAAAAATGAGAGAGAGGAATTAAAGATAAATAATATAACACTTAATAATCCAATATTTTTTGATTTAAATATTTCTTTTGAAAGCAAATAAATTGCAAAGAGAAGAAGAATAAATCCTAGCGCACTAAGGCTATTGAGTGCGAAGCCGATATTGATTCCAATTTTTTCTAAAAATCCGACTAAATAATAAAATAAAAAATGATATTTAATAGGTTCTCCAGGAAAAAGAGGATATTCTGGTGGTAAATTAGTGCCTAAAGAAAATGATCTGATTAGCGGTATGTGGCTTGCAAAATCACTCCATGCTTTTGCTGCAATAAAAAGTTTATTATCCTTTTCGAGGAAAGTATTAAAAAATAAAAAATAAGAGAAAATAAATCCAATTAAAGTTACTGCAATTTCAGGTAAATAATTAAGACGATTTCTAGGCCACATTTAGCTAATAAATTTTGCAACTTTTTTACCTAATTCTACTGCATAATTTGTACCCCTATCCCAAGGATAAACCTGTTGCATATTTGCTAAATAAACATTTGCTAATGGAGTCTCAAGAGGTGGAATCATTTTTGAGTAATTGACGGGAATTATGGGTTGAGCAAAAGGAACTTTAAATGCTTCAAAATCAATTAAATCATTCTTATAATCTGGATTTAATTTTTTAATATAGGAATCATATTCTTTAAGAATATCTTCTTTTTTCATTTGGAAATATTTATGATCTGAAGGAAAGTAATTCCCAAGATAAACAAGATGTTCATTGTTATAATTTTTAATGTCCATAAAATTTGAATGATCAACTATTGCCATAACTGGAGATTTATTATCACAAACACTCAACCAATAGCTGCCGTCTTTTAGGAATGCATTTTTTAATCTTAATACTAGATTAATCGCTCCGAGACCTTTTAGGTTAGAGTATTTATTTTTGTATTCCACTGGCAAATCAGGCGCCATTTTAAAGAAATAAAATGATGGGAGAGTAACGATTAGCTTATCAAATTCAAGGTGTTTACTATTGGTTTTTATAATAACTTTTTTGTCTGATTTTATTTCTGTAATTTCAGTATTAAAAATTATATTTCCACCCATCTTTTTAATTTCATGTGATAAAGTTTCAGCGAAATTTAAAAATCCTCCTTCAGGATATGCAAGACTTGGTGTTCTTTTTTTTATTCTAGCCCAAAACCAAGCAAGTGAAATTGTATCGGCTGATTTACCAAACTTATTTGTTAGTTGTGGTTCCCATATCGCATCATAGCCGCTTTTTCCCATAGTTTTAATCAGGAATTTTTTTGTATTAAACTTTTCTAAAATATTCCAAAATGGGTTGTATCTTAGAAATCCTAAAACCAAACCCATTCTTATTCTGTCTATTAATCCTACTCCGGGAAATCTAAGGAGAGCTAAAGGGGAATCTAGTTGGTAAATTTCGCCGTCATAATAAACTGAAGTTTTTGGTCTTTTTATTATTACATTGAAATTAATTTCTTTTGCTAAATTAAGGACGCTTTCATCATTTGTAAACCAATGGTGATAATGCTTTTCTAAAGACCAATCCCAGTTTTTTTCTTTAAATCCTATTGCAAGACCACCAGGTAATGGATCTTTCTCAAAAATAGTTACGTCATGTCCATCCTTTAATAAATAATACGCCGCTGAAAGACCCGTAAACCCAGCTCCTATAATTCCTACTTTCATAATTATTTAAAAAAATATCTTACCATAATTTACTTATCTTTGATTTGTAATTGTTGTTATTGGTTTAGCGCTCTTGTCCTTATCTGAAAATTTTGGAAATCCAGATGTTTGTTTTCTAGGAATTGTAGGAGTCGGAGATATGTTTTGTGTAAAATCATAACTTTCAGAAATGGTTATTAATGGAACAGGATTTATATCATTAAGCCCCACAGAAACGGAAGTAAAAAGATTTTCCGCGAATAGCTCTAAATTTATCTTCGTTTCTTTTTTAAATTCAAAGTAGTCCTCATTAGCGCTATTTCTAATAGTATTTAATGGAATTAAATATGTTCCATCTTCTTTGATGAGTGTACTAACGCTTTGAGAGTCATTAGCTTTAAGAAAAACAAGTCCTTCATTTGGAAAAGATCCGTTCGGAAGAGTTACTCTCCCGCTTACTGGAGCTTGTAGAGAAGGATTCTTGTTTATTGTAGGACCTGTTTTTGCTTTATAGCTCTTGTTGCCATCTATATATTTCTTGTCTCCGGATGTAATTGAAAAATAATAGTTTTTGTTTGGTTCTAGATTATTTATAGAGATAAGATGAGATGTATATTTTCCAACTTTTTGTGAAATTTGATCTCTTTGGTCGAGCGCTAGGCTGTCTAGATTATTTTCACTAGTACCATAATTAACAGTTCCAATAACTTTGGCAGATGTTAAAAATGAAACAGAAAATGATGAATCTGAAACATTAGTTATTTTTACATTTTTAGGATCTTGATCAGGACCTGCTTTTATTTGAAAAGGGTTTCCAATTTTTACTAATGTTATTGTAATCACTCCTCCTAAGAGAATTAAAAATAAACTTGCTAATGAAATATTTTTTCTATTAATAAATTTGATCATGGTGTTGGAGAAGTATTTTCTGGAATTTTAGAAATTGGTACTTCCTCTTCTGGTGTTAATGTTGGAGTAGGAGTAGGACTAATATCTTCTTCCCGTGATGTAACTTCATATGCTGGTTCAACTTTTTTCCTTTTACTTAAATCATTAATTGTTTTTTTATCGAAACTTCCATCGATTGGAATAATCTGTACGTTTAGAGGATCTTTTATTGTTGATGTCACATGGTTATGATAAATATTAAATAAAACCCAAAGAATGGTTAATATAAAGACAGGTATCAAAATAGTTAAAATCTCTTTTTGTTTCATTGTTTTTTAAAATATGAAGAGCCTAGTATTTTAAGTTCCAGGCTTTCGTTTTCAGCTTGTGCCTTTGTAATTGAAATGGAATCGATAGATATAACTCTTTGCATATTAGTTAATTCTGTAATGAATTTGTTAATGCTTTCGTAATTAGAAACTGCTGTTAGTTGAAAAGAGAATTTGGCACTTTTATTATCCTTTGTATTTGAATTAGATAAGCCAATAGTAGATATTTCTAGCTTAGTAATGTCCACATTTGATTCTTGAGCGAGGGATTGAATTTGAGCTACTAGAACCGGAGGTTTGGGATCTTCTGGGATAGCATCGAGGATTGTAGGAATATCTTTTTGTATTTGTAAATACTCTTCCGAAAGATTAGATAAGCTAGCAATTTTTTCTTTTAATCTTGTCTCAACGAATCTACTATCATTTATTTCTTTTCGAAGCTTAAATATTGTTGAAACTGTAGGATTGATTGCAAAAAGTGCAAAAAATATAGATGCGCCAATAGTTAGAATGATATAGAAATATTGTTGATTTTTTTCTTTTTTAAGATAAGGAAGGATTTCTCTGTAGTATTTTTCATACTCTACTCCTTTTAAAAATTTTTTCATATTTTTTTAGTCTCCTTAAGCTTAATAACGATTATTACGTTGATGGAATTCGTGAGTGATTGATTGTCGATTCTTTCGATGCTAACTGAGCTTGACTGTGGATAATCTCTCAAGATTGTAAGAAAATTTGTAAGCGAAGAAATAGACTGAATATTTGTATCAATCTCAGCTGTATTATTTTCAATTTTAAATGAATTAAAAGTTATATCAGTTGGGGTTTCGTTTATAACATCAGCCAAAATTTTTGAATTTCTGTTTCCGTAGGTTGAAACATTTTTAATATCCGCTAATCTTTCTTGAAGATTTCTATATTCAGCTTCTTTATCTTTTAAGCTCGCGACTATTTCTTGCTCTTGCTTTATCGTTTCATGAAGATCTATGAGAGTTCTGTCGAGGGAGAATCGATAAATGAAAGTGGTAAATGCTACGAGCTCAGTCAGAATTATTAAAAGTCTTCCAACACTTAATGCCCATTTTAAAATGTCATCAAGAACACTTGTTTTTGTTTTAATTAAATTAATAGAGGCAGAAGATTGCATGCCAATTTTAGTCTATGGGTTTTTGAGCTTTTTGTAAAGTAAATCGAGGCAAATTTAGCTCTTTTTTGTTTTTGAAGAAGTAGCTTTAGCTAATCTAGATTTAAGTCTTGCTGCTTTGTTTTTATGAATAACATTTCTTTTTGCAGCCTTATCTATCGCCTTGGAGGCTTCAGCTAATTTTTTTACTGTTGGACTTTTTTTGGTATCCTTGAGAACATTTTTGAATTTAGCTTTCAAAACTCTATTCTCTGCTTCTCTTTCCCTGTCTTGTCTAAGCTTTTTTCTAGCTTGTTTTGTTACTGGCATGCACGCATTTTAGCATGCTATACTGATATTCGCAAGCTAGATCGGTCATTTTATGCCTTTACGTTTTTTTCAAAAAGGTCTTTCTATTCTTTTAAAAAAGCAAACAAATATTCTTTCGGCCGCATTAGTGCTAATGATCACTGTTATTTTTTCCCAAGTTTTGGGGTTAGTGAGAATGAGACTTCTGGCAGGTATTTTTGGTGCTACGGATACATTGGGAGTATATTTTGTTTCCTCCAAGTTACCGGATTTCTTGTTTCAGCTAATTATTGCAGGTGCTCTTTCTTCAGCCTTTATACCCGTTTTTGCTGAATTACTTCACAAGGGAAAAGAAGATGATGCAAATAAAATGGCATCAACGTTAATGCTTATAGGTTTTATTTTTTTTGGAATAGTTTCTTTGATTCTTTTTGTTTTTGCTCCATTTTTTCTTCAGCTTCTTAATGTTGGATCGGGATATTCACCTCATCAAATGGAACTCATGGCTAATTTGATGAGGATAATAATTTTTGGACAAATTATATTTCTAGTCGCTACTTTTTTTTCAGCTATTCTTCAAACACATAACCACTTTTTTATTCCAGGAATCGCAGCAGCGCTATATAATTTAGGAATCATACTTGGGATTTTGCTTTTTTCTGGAAAGCTGGGAATTTATGCACCAGCAGTAGGAGTAATAATTGGCTCTTTATCATATACCTTATTTCAAATACCTTTAATTAGGAGAGTTCATTTTTCTTTTAAGCCAACTTTTTCTCTAAAGACTACTGGAGTTAAGGATGTCATTAAGTTAATTTGGCCAAGAACAATCTCGCTTTTTATTTTTCAAATTGGAACAATTATTACAGTTTCATTAATTTCTTTTCTCCCTTCATCCGGAAGAAATTATGTAATCTTAGATTTTGCACAAACATTAGCATTTGCTCCAGTTTTTCTTTTTGGTCAATCGATTGCTCAAGCAGCTTTTCCTGTTTTATCAAGAGAGAAAGATAGAATAGATTCTTTTAAAACAACTTTTTTAACAAGCTTCAATCAAATGCTTTATTTGATTTTACCTGTCTCAGTTCTTTTTATAGTCCTTAGAATTCCGATAGTAAGACTTATCTTTGGAGCAGCAAAGTTTGATTGGGAGGCAACAGTTCTAACTGGAAGAACTTTAGCGTTTTTTGCATTAGCAATTTTTGCACAAGCATTAATCTACCTAGTCTCTAGAGCTTTTTATGCACTTCATGACACAAAAATTCCATTAATAGTGGGAACGTTTTCAACAATAGTTATGTTGATACTTAGTTTTCTTTTTGTTTCAATCTGGAATGCAAGTCTTTTAAATATTTCAGAAGCTTATGTTTTAAGATTTAGGATAATTCCTGTTGGAGTTGAAAGCATTGCTTTTGCTACATCTATAGGTGGAGTATTAAATTTATCTGTTCTTCTTTATTTTTTGAACAAAAGAATTGGAATATTTAATTTTCATTCATTTTGGTTGCCACAGATAAAAATATTTTTATCTGTTATGTTTATGGGTTTTGCGCTTTATATACCAATTAAGCTTTTAGATCAGTTAGTTTTTGATACCACAAAGACAATTAATCTTATAATGCTGACTGGAATTTCAAGCGTAGCGGGTCTTTCGATTTATTTATTTTTAACATGGCTTTTGAATGTAAAAGAGGTTGAAACCTTTCTTTATATTTTTAGACGGATTAGTGGGTATAAAGAAATTGTCGATAAAAGTGAAAAAATTATTGACGCGAAGACTAGCCAATAATTGCTTTTGCCTCGAAGGCCGTTTATACTTGCAAGATTATTATGGACTCAAATATTAGAAATTTTGCCATTATTGCACATGTTGATCATGGTAAGTCAACTCTCGCTGATAGATTTTTAGAGATAACGAATACCATGTCAAAAAATAAAATAGGAGAGCAGTATCTGGATTCAAATCCGATTGAAAAGGCGAGAGGAATTACTATAAAACTTGCGCCGGTTAGAATGAATTTTAATTTAAATGGTAAAGATTATATTTTAAATCTTATCGATACACCAGGTCATGTAGATTTTTCTTATGAGGTTTCACGCACTTTAGCCGCATGTGAAGGAGCGATACTTTTGGTAGATGCGACACAGGGGGTTCAGGCGCAAACCGTAGCTCATTTCTTTGCAGCTCAAAAAGAAGGATTAAAAATTATTCCAGTGCTAAATAAAATTGATCTTCAAAGTGCAAGGACGGAAGAAGTGGTAAAAGAAATGCAGGAAATTTTCGGAATTGATCCTAATGAAGTAATTTATATTTCTGCAAAAACTGGACAAAATGTAAATCTTCTTTTAAAGGAAATTGTTGAAAAAATTCCGCCACCCAAAGGAAACATTGAAAATCCTCTAAGAGCTCTTATTTTTGATGCATATTTCGATGAGCATCGTGGGGTAGTGGTTTATGTGCGAATTGTAGATGGGAAGTTGAATCATGCAGAAAGAATTAAGTTTTTTCAAAGTAATAAAACTACAAATGCTTCGGAGATAGGATATTTTCTTCCAAATATGACATCCCAAAAAAATTTGTCTGTTGGAGATATTGGCTACATAGTTACAGGAATAAAAGATATTCACGAAACTCAAGTTGGAGATACTATATTTCTTGACGGAAATATTATAGAAGCATTGCCTGGATACAAAAAACCTAAGCCCATGATTTTTTTCGGAGTTTATCCAAAAACCACAGATGAATTGGTGAATCTAAAAGAAGGATTATTTAAGTACGCCTTAAATGATACATCTATCACTATTGCTACTGAGTATTCATCATTCTTAGGAAATGGATTTAGGGTAGGATTTTTGGGACTTTTGCATGCAGATATTGTAAGAGAAAGACTTAAGAATGAAGAAAATGTTGATTTATTCTTAACTTCCCCGCAAGTTTTATATGAAAAAAAGGAAAATGATGAAATGATGGAGCCATATATGCTTTTAACGGTTTATGTGCCGTCTAGTTATGTAGGAAATATTATTTCAGTTGCCCAGAAAAGAAAAGGAAATTTAATTGATCTATCTTATTTTCAAAACAGCGCGATTCTAAAATACGAGATGCCATATTCTATGTTGGTTCGAGGACTATCTGGAGAATTGAAATCCTCAACTGCGGGTTTTGCCTCAATTGATTATGAAATTACCGATTATAGACCAGCAGATCTTGTAAATATAGAAATAAAAATTAATGACGTTTCGATTGATGTCCTTTCGGAATATGCATATCGTGATGAAGCTCCTTACATAGCGCGCGAAAAAGCAAAAATGCTTAAGGAAAAATTACCTAGAGCGCAAGTACGTCAAGTGATTCAAGCGGTTATTAATGGCGCAATCATTGCTCGAGAAGAAATTCCTCCTTATAGAAAAGATGTTCTGATGCATGGGAGCAAGGTAGTCGGTGGAGGAGATGTGACACGAAAGAAAAAGCTTCTAGAAGCTCAAAAAAGAGGAAAAGAAAGAATGACTGAAACTTCGAAAGTTGATATTCCCCAGGACGTCCTCTTCTCACTTATTGAAAAATAAGTTCTATATTAGTTTGCGCATGCAAGGCCAGGCCTTGCGAAGCTATAAGAGAAAATTTCCTAGATAGCTTACCTGCTGAATATTTTTTTAGTTGCTCTATTTACTGCTAAAGCACATATAGTAATGATAAGTAATGATCCGCTAATACCATCAGCAGATTTAAGAATGAATATTGAAATTATTGTGTCAATCAAGATAGGTATGGTGATTATTGATAGTCCTAAGAGTTCTAATTTTCTTTTTTCTTTTATATATTTTCCCAAATTTATAGTCCCATTGTAGCTCGATATCCAACATAAAAATATTATTGGAATGAAGGCGATAAGGATGACAAAGATTCGCGTATCTAAAGGTAGAAATTCAATTATGAATCCAATAATGAATCTTGTAATAAATATTATTAGAGAATATTTAAGAATTATTTTCAGTACAGGGTTCATATCTAAATTGATTATGAAAACATTTTAATTGGTTGTCAATTAAATTATAGGGCGAAGAAGAGGAGAGCGCCGATTACCGCAAGTACTCCACCAAGTGCACCAATTCCAAATATTGTCTTAGAAGGACCTGTTGGAGGAATCGGAGAAGCTCCTGAGTCTGTTCCGGTTCCGCTTCCATCTGTTACCGTGACAGTTGTTGAGCAGGATTCGCTATCGCTGCTTACTGCACCTCCATCATCAGTTAAGAGTGCAGATGCTGTAAATGTGCCCGCATTGTTGTATGTGAATGATTTTTGAACATTTACAGTTGCTGTTCCTAGTCCTCCGCCAGTGGTTACATCTTCGACTGTTCCATCGCCAAAGCTAAATGAAGCTTTACTTATTGTCCCGTCAGAATCAGATCCATTCGCTGTAAATGTGATTGATAAAGGCGCTGTGCCTTCAGTAGATCTATCTGCAATAAGATTTTCGCAAACAGGTGATTGATTTGGACTAGTGTCGCTATCTCCAGAATCAGTTGATGTAGGAGTAGGTGTCAGAGAAGGAGTTGGAGTTAAGGTAATAGAAGGAGTTGGAGTTAAGGTTTCTGTAATTGTTGGCGTAAGATCAGTAGCTCCTTGTGTTGTGATGGAAGCAGTTGCTCCGTTTTTAGTATAAACATTTTCATTAAATGCGTCTTGATTAGCTCCGTTTATAGAGCGAATTTGTATGCTTTGATCATTAAATGCAATTTGGATAGGGGTTTCTGATGCCTCATTTACAGTAAATGAGATTGTTCCAATCTTCATATTTTGATTAATAACCTTGGTTGGATTTTGAGCAGAAAGCACTAAGGTTAGCTCATTTCCTGCGTCATTGATCGCTAGAGGTTTTATAACTGATAGATTTGAGGCAGTATTTAATTCAAAGCTATCAGGTGAAGCAGTTAATTTGGTGCCATCATAGCCTATAACGAGCTTAATGAAATTTACTTGATTATTTCCGGGTGAGATCCAAACTTCAAAGTCTACTTTTCCACCGACTTCTGCAGGTTTTTCTGAAGGCACAAAATTAAGAGTAGTGTTAGGTGTTGCTTGGCTTCTTGTGTTTTGTTGTTGTTGAACTAAAAATACCGTAACAGGAATGACTAGAAGAGTCACGAAAAGAAAACCTAATAAAAGGAGTTTCT
>CAYQEJ010000003.1:0-1870 GCA_964416505.1 uncultured Gammaproteobacteria bacterium | reverse complement strand
GTAACAGGAATGACTAGAAGAGTCACGAAAAGAAAACCTAATAAAAGGAGTTTCTTTTTTGAAAAAGATGGTCGACTAATTCCTAAACTTGGCAATGTAATTTTATGGTATATCAATATGGATTTGAGTGTCAACTCCGGTGGTTAAAATGTGCATTTTGTTACTTAAAAGGTATTGACAGACCCAAAATTTTATAGTATAAATTAGCAGACAAAATATCTGACTGATATTTTTATTTGTTTTATGACGAAGCTAAATATTAAACCACTTGGAGACAATGTTCTTATTAAGCCACTTGAGGCAGAAGCAAAAACTGCATCGGGAATTCTTTTACCTGATAATGCCAAAGAAAAACCTCAAATGGGAGAAATTATGGCAATTGGAGAAGGTTGGCATAATAATGAAGGAAAAGTCTTTCCTCTAACAGTAAAAGTAGGACAAAAAGTTATGTACAAAAAATGGGGTGGCGATGAAGTTAAGGTTGAGGGAATGGACATGATGATCGTAAAACAATCTGATATATTGGCAATTATTGAATAACTATGGCAAAACAAATTAAATACGGTGCAGAAGCACGAGAATTATTAAAAAGAGGAGTAGATCAGCTTGCAGATGCAGTTGCTACTACACTCGGACCAAAAGGCCGAAATGTGGCGCTTGATAAAAAATGGGGAGCTCCAAATGTAATCCATGATGGCGTAAGCGTTGCAAAAGAAATTGAACTCGAAAACCCATTTGAAAATATGGGTGCTCAGCTCGTAAAAGAAGCTGCTTCGAAAACTGCAGATGTAGCTGGAGACGGAACAACCACTTCAACAATTTTGGCTCGTAATATAGTTGACGAAGGAATTTTAAGAATTACAGCAGGAGCAAACCCTATGATTATGAGAAGAGGACTTGAGAAAGCTGGAGAATTTGCAGTAACTGAGCTAAAAAAGATGGCAAAAGCAGTAAAAGCAGGAGATATTTCAAATGTTGCTACTATTTCAGCTGCAGATCCAGAGCTTGGAAAGCTTATCGCAGAAGCACTTGAGAAAACAGGAAAAGATGGAGTAGTAACAGTTGAAGAAGGAAGAGGAATTACTACTGAAATAGAATACAAAGAAGGAATGGAATTTGATAAAGGTTATGCTTCAGCATACTTCGTAACAGATGCAGACAGAATGACTGCGGAAATTGATGATCCATATATTCTCATAACTGATAAAAAGATTTCGAGTCTTGCGGAATTCGTACCTTTCCTAGAAAATTTAGTAAAAGTATCTAAGAGTCTTGTGATAATTGCAGACGACATAGAAGGTGAAGCTTTGGCTCTTCTCGTAGTTAATAAATTAAAGGGAACATTCTCAACAATTGCAGTAAAAGCTCCAGGTTTTGGAGATAGGAGAAAAGAAATGCTTGAAGATATCGCGATTTTAACTGGTGGAACCGTTATTTCAGAAGATACAGGAGTTAAATTTGAAAATGTAACTCCAGAAATGTGTGGAAGAGCAGATAAAGTCTGGGCAGATAAAGAAAATACAAGAATAATCGGTGGAAAAGGATCTAAGAAAGCCCTCGACGCTAGAGTATCGCAAATTAGAAGTGCAATTGAAAAGACAACATCAGAATTTGATCGAGAAAAACTTCAAGAAAGACTTGCAAAGCTTACTGGAGGAGTAGCAGTTATAAATGTAGGCGCAGCTACAGAAGTAGAGCTTAAAGACAGGAAAGAAAGAGTAAATGATGCAGTTGCAGCTACAAAAGCAGCACTTGAAGAAGGAATTGTTCCTGGAGGATCAATCACTCTTCTTGATATTGCTGCAAGAATGAAAGTAGATCCAGGAGTTTCTCGAGATGAAGCAGCTGGATTTGAAATAGTAAAAAATGC
>CAYQEJ010000002.1:0-170196 GCA_964416505.1 uncultured Gammaproteobacteria bacterium | reverse complement strand
TTGCCAAATATAAATTCCAGGATGGACCAATCGAATCAAGGATTCATGAAGAAAAGTAAAGATTTAGAATACGAAGTTAAATTCCGTCAAACTTTAAAACGAAATCCCCATAAAGGTTTATATGTAGCTTTTGAAGGAATCGATGGCGCGGGAAAAAGTGTTCAGATGGATCGTCTGGAAGCTTATCTGTTGGAAAAAGGAAAAAATCCGCTTATTGCTTATCAGCCCAGACGTGAAGGTCCGGTTGGATCTCTAATAAATCAGATTCTTCAAGGAAATGTGAAAGTGCCTTTTTCATCACTTCAATATTTATTTACGGCTGACAGGATAATTGATCACATGGATAGAATAGAACCAGCTCTTAAAGGTGGAAAAATCGTAATTTCTCACAGATGTATGTGGAGCAATCTACCATATGGAATGATTGATTTTGGAATTGATGATTTTGATAGTGACGAAGGGAGAGTCATAGATGTAGCACATGGACTTATGTCTTTGTATCATCAGTTTGTAATCCCAGACTTAACATTTTATCTCAAAGTTAGTGCAGATACTGCTGTTAAGAGACTTCAGGAAAAAAGCCAGCACTTGGAGCTTTATGAAAAAAAGAATAAGCTTGAAAAAGTAGCAAAGGGCTATGAATGGCAAGTTAAAAAATTTCCCGGAGAATTTATAGTCTTGGATGGGGAAAAATCTCCGGAAGAAGTTCACAAGGAAGTTGTAAAATATATTGAGGAAGAATTATGAGTAAAAGTTATCATATAGAATTTGATATAGATTTTAAAAGAAATCCTCATAAAGGAGTTTATGTAGCGCTTGAGGGTATTGATGGAGCTGGAAAAACGGTTCAAATGGAGCGCCTTCTTCAATATTTTCAAAAACAGGAAAAAGATGTAGTCGCCACGCATGAGCCAAGGAGAACAGGCCTTATTGGGCGTGTTATAAATGAATTTTTACAGGGAAGAGTTGATGTTCCAAGCGTTGCACTTCAATATTTAATGAGCGCTGATAGAATTTTTGAGCAGCATGAGCAAATTCTTCCAAGTCTTAAAAAAGGAGAAATGGTAATAACTCACAGATGTTTTTGGTCATCAATTCCTTATGGGATTTTAGATTATAGTGAAGGTAAAGAAATCGATTTTGAAAATGGAAATATTCTCATGGTCGCGCAAAGCATCTTATCTATGTATTACCAGATTGTAGTTCCTGATATTACTTTTTATATTGATATTAGTGCAGAGACAGCTTTGGAAAGACTTACGAAAGCTGGAAATACGCTCGAATATTATGAAAAATTAGAAAAACTTGAAGCAGTTAGGGAAGGATATCTTTGGATGGCTAAAAGATTTCCAGATGAAATAATTGTTATAGAAGGAGAGAGGGATCCTAAGGAAATTACAAAGGAGCTGATTAGTAAAATAGAAAGTTTTAAAAAATGATTATAAGTCCAAAAGAATTATTGAAATTAGTAAAATCACATAAACTGGTGGAGAATCTTTCTGAAAGAGAGCTAACAAATCCTGAAGGGACGGGATTTGATCTTCGTCTTGGGGAAGTTTTTAAGATTTCAGGAAAAGCATTCTTGGGAGAAACTCATCGCCAAACTCCAGATATAACTTCAGTAAAAGTCTACGATCCTAAAAAACCAAGTAGTATAAAAATAAAACCTGGAGATTTTTTCTTGGTAAAAACAATTGAGAAAATAAATCTTCCGCTAAATTTATCAGCAGTAATTTTGCCCCGTACTACGACTTTCAGATCCGGATTGTTTATTCGCACAGGTCCTATCCAGCCGGGTTATAGTGGTGAATTAACATTTGGTCTTAAAAACGAAGGACCGATAACTGTAGAAATAGAAATGGGAGCCAGATTTACTCATTTAATTTTCCACGAAATAAAAGGGGAGGGAGAAAAATATAGAGGCCAATGGCAAGGCGGCCGCGTCTCAGCCACGAAAAGAGAAAAACAAGTTTGAGTGGTATAATAGAGATGGGTAATTCAGGATGATTACAATACCAACGACTCTGGTTTTGGGGGCAGGAGCTAGTGCTCCGTATGGTTATCCTACCGGACCGGAATTATTACAAGAAATTCTAAATACCACATTAGACCCTGTAAATTTATTTTTCTTAAGTACCTATGGGATAGATCAATCAGAGGCTGAAGAATTTATTTCATCTTTAGATAAATCCGAGCCAACTTCGATTGATTTTTATCTTGAAAATCGACCAGAGCATATTAATATTGGTAAATTAATGATTGCTAAAATCATATACTAAGGGAAAAAAATGAAGCCTTAAAAGGAAACTGGTATAAACAACTTGCAACTGCTTTAAGTTCTAGCTTAGAAGATTTTCATTTAAATAAACTTTCAATAATTACATTTAACTATGATAGATCGATTGAACAGTATCTATTTAATGTTTTAAAGCCTAGATATAATATTTCTGATAGTAAATGTCTTGAGCTAATAAGCAATATCCCCATAATTCATGTGCACGGAAAGCTTTTCCATTTAGACTGGGAAGGTGGTTCTCTTCGCAGAAAATATGACTCAAAATCGGCAGATAAGGAAATTTTTAATTCAAGTTCAATGATAAGAATTGTGCATGAACAAGATTCTCGGCAGGATGAACTTTTTCAGCAGGCAAGGGTTTTACTTAAAAATTCAAAAAAGATATATTTTTTAGGATTTGGATATCATCAAATAAGTTTAGATAAATTAGATATTCGCAGTATTGATATAAACAAGACTATAAGTGGAACGCGTTTTAATTTAGCACAAAGACAAGTTGAACAAATAGCAAGAAGGAATGATAGAAAGATTCAACTAGAACAAATCTCTCCTGGTTTAGACATTTCTGGTTTTTTGAAGGAGCATGTGGATCTTGAGTAGTGATCTAGTTTTATCGGGTTGAAAAATAACTCCCAAAAGCATATAAATTAACACATGGCAGGAAAGAGACACCCCGAATACCAGTATTTAGAAATTGGGAAAGAAATCCTCAAAGACGGAATTAAGCAGGTTGACCGCGGAACAAAAGTCGCTACATATTCTTTGTTTGGTAGAAAATCTGAGTATGATCTAGAGCATGAGTTTCCACTTTTAACCACAAAAAGAGTTTATTGGAATGGAGTTATTCAGGAGCTTTATTGGTTTTTCTCAGGCCAAACCAACATCAAATATTTAGTTGATCATAACACTCATATTTGGGATGATTATCCATATAAAATCTACATGGAGAAAAATCCCAAGTCGAAGATGACTAAGGATGAATTTATTGAAAATATCAGGACGGACGCTAAGTTTGCTAAAAAGTGGGGAGAGTTGCCAAGAATTTATGGAGAAATGTGGAGAAAATGGCCTACCCGAAAAAAAGGAAAGACTGTGGATCAGCTCCAGTGGATAGTGGACGAGGTAAAAGCAGATCCAAATGCACATAACTTGATAGTTAATTCTTGGAATCCAGAATATCTTTATACGATGGCGGATAAGGAAGACGCTTCCAGATTTCCAATTTGCCATAACATGTATCAGGTAAGTAATAGAAATGGAAAACTGGATCTAATTCTTTATCAAAGAAGTTGTGATTATTTCTTAGGAGTTCCTTTTAATATCGCAAGCTACGCGCTTCTTTGTCTGGTCCTCGCAAAAATCATGGGATTAAAACCTGGGAAATTTATTCATATGTATGGAGATATTCATATTTATGAAAATCATTTGGAGCAGGTAAAAGAAGAAATTAAAAGAAAACCTAAGCCATTTCCAAAAGTAAAACTGAATGGGAAATTAGAAAAGTTAGAAGATTTTAAGCCTGAAATGGTGGAGTTAATAGGATATGAGCCTCATCCCTCAATTAAAGCAGAGCTAACCGTTGCCGGTGGTTTCTACGAGAAGAAAAAGAAGTAATTTATTTTCCGCCTTTTTGCCAGTCGACTGATTTTAAGATTCCGGTAAAGACATCATCTCCAAGTTCTATTTTCATATCTTTAATTTCCTGGTCACTTGGAGTTCTATCTACAAAATTTATTTGTCCTATTTCGTTAACAATTCCTAGAGGGGTTTGCTCATAGGCTTCACCCATTTCAAGAACTGATGCTGCAGCAATGCAGTCTACTATATTTAGTGTTTCTACATGAAGAGGTCTGCCAAAAATATCAGGTTTCCCTATATAGCTTCTGATTGGTTCAAATCCGCACCATGAAAGTCCTACTGCAGTTACTCCGCGGCGCATAGGGGCAAGTTTGCTATCTGTCACAACTACGCCTAAGTTCTTAATCTTATGTTTTTTTCTAAGATATTCCCAAATCTTATTTGTTTCCTCTATAAGATTTTCTGGCCAGAAAATATAGTATCCATGGCCATTTGATTCATCAATTCCTGCTGAAGCAATAATAATATTATTTTTAATAGTTAGATGAACTCCGAAAGTGGTGTATCTTTCAGGCAGGAAATAATCTGATTCTTTGATAATTAATTCTGTCTTATCTATTTTTCCGTCATTTTTAAGTACGCGTCCTTGTGTTATGGAGATAATTTTTGAAGTTACAACAACGACATCATTTTCTTTTAATTGCGGTAGAGACTCATCTAAGATATTAAATAATTTATCTCCAACTTCTACTTTTTTTGTTTTTATAGGTGTTATTTTCATGCAGTTTGAATTAAATCAGAAAGACCATGTGCTTCCAAAAATGCGTGATCTGTTCCGTTTGGGTTCTCTACAACTGGTCTCTTTATTCCTGCGATTGTACCATAAGAAGGATGAGCTACTGCATCTTCCAGTCTTTCAATTACGGCTGTCCCATGATGAGTAGCGTTGTGGGTAAGCCAATTGATTCCATCTTCTGCAACTAAAATTACCCCAACATGGAAAAATCGTGGATCTTTATCTGGATTATCAGTTAGAAAAGCTATATCTCCGGTAGCAAGAGGTTCTCCTGTTGGTACAAATGCTGTATGTTCTTCATCTTGCCAGAGTTCTCTGGAGCGCGGAACATCTAGAATTCTTCTGCCAAGTGCTTCTACTACGATTCCAGTATAAAGCTGACAATTCATTCCGTCTCCTGGATTCTGTCTTGCAGCTTGTTTGGAAGTATTGCCTGGGTGTCTATCTAGTCTGTATGGAATTTGAAGCTCTCTTTTACTTATGAATTTTTTTACCTCTTTCGCAGTATAATATAATGGTTAAGATTCATTTTGTAAATATGATTAGTATAGTTGCAGCAATTGATAGTAAAAGAGGACTTGGGAAGAACAACGATCTTCTGTTTCGCATTCCGGAGGATTTTAAAAGAATGCAGAAGCTTACGATGGGCCACCCGATTATTATGGGCAGACGTACTTTTGAATCAATCGGAAGGCTGCTTCCCGGACGCACTAATATTATAATTACCAGCGATTCATCCTATAGCATCCCAGCCTCGCAAGGCCAGGCCTCGGGAGGCTATTTGGCTTCGTCGCTTGAGGAGGCCATTCAGCTTGCTCAAGATAAACCTGGAAGTGAGGAAATATTTATTTTTGGAGGAGGGAAAGTTTTTTCCGAAGCTGTAGAAAAAGACTTAGTAGATACGCTATATTTAACAGTTGTAGAAGGAGATTATGGCGCAGATACATTTTTTCCGGATTATTCGAAATATAAAGAAGTTAAAAGAGAAGAAAAAGAAGACGATAGTTACAAATTTACGTTTTTAGATCTTTCGAGGTGACACAGCAAGATTCGTAGCAGCTTCAAGTAGTGGATAAGAATCTACAAAATCTGCGATATTGGGAACAATTTGCTTCATTACACTGGAGTTGAACCCGAATAAGGCTTTGTTCAAAGCGCTTTTAACAGCATTTCTAAATCTGGGATCTTCTCTTTCGATTCCGTCTAAATTTTTTACTGCTCCAAGACTAAGAAGAGTTCCTAGGGAAAGTCCACCGGCAACATCGGTAAGCTTGGGTTTTCCAAGACCCCGTATTTCTTCAGTTGAATAAAATCTAAAAAAGCCTTGCAGGTATTCTGAAAATCCTTTGTTGGTGGAAAAATATTGAATTAGATCTGAATCTAGAACTGCTGTAACTGAATCTGGAGTTCCACTTCGTGAACCTCTGCCAATTATGTAGGTTCCGCTTTCAACTTCGTAATAACTTTGTTCGTGTCTTTTAGCAGCGCGTGACATTTTTCCCAACGTGTGTCTAACGTCCTCAGGTGTCTGGGGCTTTCCCAGGCTTATGGCTACAGCTGGGCGATCGGGAGTTAATCTCTGATCCACATCTGAACTATGAAGTATCAAAGGTCTTGTTCTCACATCAGCGGCAATGACAAAACTACTCGGACTTTTAGCAAATTCCGCTATTTGATGATTTGGATTTGCGGGACTGAGGACGTATTCAGCTTTATGTTTGGCTACTTGAACCATATCAGGATGGTCAAGTTCTGGGTTTGGTCCACTTACAAACATTGTTCTATAGCCTGCAAATAAGGCTAGGGATCGTAAATAGTCTTGTCTGCGTGGGCTTGTAGTTACTCCAATAATTACAGAGTCAGGATGGGGATCTCGCTCTCTTCGCAAGGGAACTAGAGTTTCTTGTGGCATAATGCCGCATTTTACCACGATTGTCAGTTATTGACAAAATAAAGACCTCATAGTATTATTAATTATGGACCACCAAAAAACTTCTCTCCCAACTTCACTCACTTTTGACGACATTTTATTGGTTCCTGATTACGCTGGTTTTTCCCGAGATGAAATTGATCTCTCTACAAAACTCACTAAAAAAATTAAATTAAATCTTCCTTTTGTATCGTCTCCTATGGATACTGTTACTGAGTTTGAATTAGCGGTAAAACTTGCTGAGCTTGGTGGAATTGGAATAATCCATAGAAACTTATCTATTAAAGACCAGGCAGATCAGGTTCAAAAAGTCGTTAAAAAAGGGCTAATGGTTGGCGCTGCTGTTGGAGCAGGAAAAGGATTTGAGGAAAGAGTGGAAGCACTAGTAAAAGCAGATGTAAGTGTAATAGTAGTAGATAGTGCGCATGGATATAGTAAGCAAATAATCGATGTAATTAAATTTATAAAAAAGAAATATCCAAAATTAGAAATAATTGGAGGCAATATTGCGACCGGGGACGGTGCAAAAGCGCTTATCTCAGCAGGAGCATCAGGACTTCGAGTGGGAATGGGACCAGGTGCAATTTGCACAACTAGAGTAATTTCCGGAATGGGAGTCCCTCAGGTTACTGCAATTATGGACACAGTAAAAGTCGCTAAGAAGTTTGGAATTCCGGTAATTGCAGATGGAGGAATAAAATATTCAGGTGACATGGTAAAAGCCTTAGCGCTTGGTGCAAGTACTGTAATGATGGGAAGTTTTTTCGCTTCGTGCGAAGAAGCGCCTGGAATTATTCATAAATTACTTCCATCCGAAGTTCCTGCCAGATTCAAAAGTATTACGACTTGCGGAGGAGCTTGTGAAACGATCGAAATTCATGCAAAAAAACATATTTATAAATTTAAAGAATATAGAGGAATGGGATCAATTGGAGCAATGCAAAAAGGAGCAAAAATAAAATCTGAAGGTGAATTCCATGGTAAAAGTTACAAAGAAAGAGTTTTGGTAGCAGAAGGTGTTGAAGGATTAGTTCCTGTTAAAGGAAAACTTTCTGAAGTTTTGGATCAAGCAATTGGAGGAATAAAATCTGGAATGTATTATGTGGGAGCAAAAAATCTTCCGGAGTTAGTAAAAGTTGCTAAATTTACACAGATTACACAAGCATCCCTTACTGAATCACATCCACACGACGTTTTGATTACAAATGCAGGACAAAATTATTAATAAAATGATTATGCGCTGAGGTCGCTAGTAAAATTTTCTTAAAACTCGCTTCGCTGCATCCGCCGTTTTTTCGAAAATTTTACAAGCTCTCCGTGCAATTATAAATATGATTTACGTAATTGATTTTGGAGGACAGACTGCTCATTTGATAACCCGCCGCTTAAAAGATCTTGGAGTAGAATCTCTTCTTATTGATCCTGCTAAAGCGCTTAAGATAATTGAAAAACGTAAGCCAGCAGGTATAATTTTTTCTGGTGGTCCAGCTTCAGTTTATGAAATAGGAGCTCCTTCAATTGATAAGAAAATCTTTGATCTTGGAATCCCAATTTTAGGAATTTGTTATGGATGGCAACTTATGGCGCATCTTTTGGGTGGAGAAGTTGAATCAGGAAATAAAGAATACGGACCCACGATTCTTACTATTTCAGGTTTTGATAGTATTTTTTATGGTCTTCCAAATTTTACAAAAGTAATCGAGTCCCACGGAGACACTGTTAAAAAAATGCCAGCTGGTTTTGTTTCTTCAGCAAAAACTGAAACTGTAAAATTTGCAGCTGTAGAAAATCCCAAAAAGAAATTTTTTGGAGTTCAATTCCATCCTGAAGCACATCATTCAGAGAAGGGATCTGAAATGCTAGCGAATTTTGCGACCAGAATTTGTAATTTGGGACTCGTTCCTCAAAAAATTAATGTAGATGAAATTGTAAATGAGATTAAAGAAAAAGTAGGAAATAAAAAAGTAATTGGAGCATTCTCTGGCGGAACGGATTCTGCGGTAGCTGGAGCACTCGTCGCCAAAGCAATTGGAAAAAACTTCATACCATTTTTTGTGGACTCAGGTCTTATGCGCGAAGAGACAATTGGAAGAATTAAAAAAGATTTTCCAAAAGTTCTGGGAGTTCCAGTTGAAATTATTTCTGCACGAGAAGAGTTTTTAAAAGTTTTAAAAGGAGTAGTAGACCCTGAAGAAAAAAGAAAAGCAGTGGGGAAATTGTATGTAGAATTATTTGAAAAAGAAATGAAAAGACATAAGGATGCAATTTTTCTTCTTCAGGGAACGACTTATGCAGACTTTATTCATTCACAGGGAACCAAACTTTCTGCAAGAATTAAATCTCATCATAATGTAGGTGGACTTCCGAAAGATATGAAATTAAAGCTTTTGGAGCCACTTAGATTTTATTACACAGATCAAGTACGAGAAATTGGTGTAAAGATTGGTTTGCCGCGAGACATGGTTTATCAGCAGCCATTTCCTGGACCGGGGCATGCAGTTCGAATCGTGGGAAAAGTAACTCCAGAGCGCTTAAAACAACAAGTTCAGGCAGACGGAATAGTAGTAGATGAGCTCCGAAAATCAGGTTGGTATAAAAAAATATTTCAGTGTTGGTCGATAATGACTGGGACAAATTCTACGGCAGTAAAAGGAGACGGCAGATTTTATGGAGAAGTGGTAGCAATTCGCGTTGTAAATTCTAAGGATCGAATGACTGCGGAAATTGCAAGAATACCTTTTCCAATTCTTGAAAAAATTGCTTCCCGCATCGTAAATGAAGTGCCAAATATTTCGAGAGTAGTTTATGACATTACTTCCAAGCCCCCGGCAACCATGGAGTGGGAATGATATAGTTTTGCCCATTGCAACGGGCTAATTCATTTAATATACTCGCTGTAGTTTGATGACAAATTTAAAGAAAACTGACCCTCAAATTTATAATTTAGTTAAAGACGAAGAAGAAAGACAAAAAGCCGTCCTGGAAATGATCCCCTCAGAAAATTATACATCCTCCTCAGTTCTTGAAGCGCTTGGAACAGTACTTAACAATAAATATTCTGAAGGATATCCTAAGAAAAGATATTATCAAGGAAACGCTGTTGCTGACGAAGTAGAGCAGTTGGCAATTGATCGCGCAAAGAAATTATTTGGTGTTCCTTTCGCAAACGTTCAGGCTCTTTCCGGAGCTCCAGCTAATTCCGCTGTTCAAATGGCAGTTCTTTCTCCTGGTGATACGCTTATGGGATTAAGTTTGTCTTTTGGTGGTCATCTTACTCATGGTGCGCCAAAAACTTTTTCTTCAACTTTTTTCAGATCGGTTCAGTATGAGTTAAATAAAGAAGGAAAATTTGATTATGATTTAATTTTAAAACAAGCAAAAAAAGAAAAGCCAAAACTTATTATTTGCGGTTTTACAGCATATCCTCGCGTAATAGAATTTAAGAAATTTGCTGAAATAGCAGAGGCGGTTGGAGCATATCTTTTAGCAGATATTTCTCACATTGCTGGTTTGGTCGCTGCGGGCGTTCATCCGAGTCCAGTAAATCATGCACATATAGTTACAACTACGACTCATAAGACTTTGCGTGGTCCACGTGGAGCGATCATTATGGTTACAAATAAAGGACTAAAAAAAGACCCAGAGTTGGGAAAAAAGATTGATAGTGCGATAATCCCAGGTTTGCAGGGTGGGCCTCATGATAACCAAACAGCAGCCATAGCAGTAGCTCTTAAAGAAGCGTCAACTGCAAGTTTTAAAAAATATGCTGCACAAATTGTGGCAAATTCGAAAACTCTTGCCAAAGAATTAAATGGGTATGGATTTGATTTGATAAGTGGAGGGAGCGAGAATCATTTAATTCTTATAGATCTTCGCAATAAAAATGTAGATGGCGCGACAGCTGCAATTGCTTTAGAAGTAGCGGGAATTGTTCTCAATAAAAATGGTGTGCCTTTTGATCCAAGTCCGCCATTTTATCCAGCGGGAATTAGATTGGGAACTCCAGCAATCACTACGCGTGGTTTGAAAGAAAAAGATATGGTAAAAGTTGCTAGATGGATGAATGATGCGATTTCGCAGGTCGAAGGAAAAAGTTTACCAAAAGACAAAGAAGAGAGAAAAGAGTATTGGAAAGATTACAAAGCAAAAATTTGGAAAAATAAGGAACTTCTAAAAATAGCTTCTGAGGTTAAAAGCCTTATGAAAAAATATCCTCTTCCATAGCCTTATAGTATTGCAAAATTAGCCTCATTGTGTTATTTTGTCCGAATGTCAAAAATTGGTGTTGAGACCGGTGGCTCTGGGGTCGGACCAGGTGAAGCTACGACTGTAGAAGTATCTCGAAATTCTTTTTCCGTATTTATAGATGCGCATGCGGATGGTTTTAGCGTGTTTAATAATACTCAGAGAGAGCTTAGGGAGACAAGAAAAGCCTGGGAGACTGCGATTCATCCTCATTTGGAGCTTTCAATATCCATGGCAAAACGAGAGCTTGGAGGTTTTCAAGGAAGAGTAGAAGATAAAATAAGAGATGGCGTTACAAATCTCATTCTTGATTTAGAAGGTCCTGATTTAGATCCTGAGGCACAGTTATATTTTGATGCTGATGGTAGACACAGGATAATTATTGCTCAGGGCCTTCCGGAATTGCGCCAGCATTATAGGGAAGCAGCAGCGCCACTAGTTGCAGAATTAAGTGGTTTCCAAGCCGATTTTAGTCAGGAAATGGTTGCGAGAATGGCATCTGAATATGATTTCCTAGTTGATATGCGCACTTTTTTAACTGATCCGGCTTTTGGTAGACAAAGAGAGCTAGCATCCGGAATTTTTAGAAACATTGCAGCAGTAGATAGCGCGTTTCAAACAAAAGCTCAGCCGGGCTTTTTTTCTCCAGTTAGAGTTGAGTGGCAGACTCGTGCTCAGGATTTATCTACGGCATATGATCCTAATGTATTTAAAAGATTTTGGGAAAGTGAAAAATCGGGTGTAGCCGCGGAACTGATTGAATACATACGATTCGGAGCTTTGATGGCTAAGGCAGAAAGAGATGAAGCAGGAATGGAGCCGCCAACCACGCAGGAGCTCCAGCATGCTATTGGAAGACTACCAATAGATACATGGCCAAAAAAATTAAGGGAGGCCTATTTAACTTTTTATAAGACAGATTCAGCAGCATTAGTTGCAACGATTTCATCTAAAATCAGGGAATTATTTCCAAAATCTGCAGGTAGAAATGGAAATTTATCTCATGAAAGCGTAGCACACAGTTCAAAAAGAAAACATAATGGAGGACAAGGCGCCGTTCAGGGAGAAAAAGTAGAGCGCATATCTGACACAACACCCGTAAACAGTCAGGAAGGAGAAGCGAAAGGATTTAAGCTTGCAATTATTAAGAAAGATCCGGAAGGAAGATCTTCTCATGTTGCTTATCAAATTCTTCCAGAGGAAGTTGAAGAGGTAATTCAAGGATTAGCGGAAGCTGGAAGCGATGAGCTGGATATGAGGGAAGATATCTCAGAGACCTTAAGAAGACTTATTGCGAGTCCTTACCAGCCAGGAACGAAAAGATTAAGTAAGCCACCTGTTTTTTTCAGCGTAGAAGGTCATCATAGAGTACCTTTTAGAGAATTTGATCCGAATGGAATGACTGATTTTTCATTTAGACATCCGCAGTCATGGAGACTTAGGATTATTTATGGTGTAGTCGGTGATACAGTTATGTTAAGAAGAGTTATGTCGCATGATGTTTTGGATAAAATTCAGAAGACTGACCCTAAGAGTCTTTAGTAGTTGAAATCGAGGCTGTTTTCTGATATCATTCATCAATCACTCACATCTAGACATTTGTCTCTGAGTTTAAAAACCTCGTCTGGATGGCGGAATAAGAGACATAAAAAATTCAATGAGAAATATTACATTAGAAGAATTATTGGAAGCTGGTTGCCATTTCGGTCACCAAGTTACTCGCTCAAATCCGAAGGCTCGTGATTTTATTTTCGAAGCTAGGGATGGAATTCATATTATTGACCTCGCAAAAACAAAAGAAGGTTTGGAAGAAGCTGGAAAATTTGTAAGAGATTTAGCAAAAGACCCCTCAAAGACAATTCTTATAGTAGGAACAAAAAGACAATCTCATGAAACTTTAACCAAAGAGCTAGAGAGAGTAAGAAGTGAAATAAAAGGAGAAGCAGGTATTTATACAGTAACTAATAAATGGATTGGTGGACTTTTAACAAATTTTGCAGAAGTTTCAAAAAACTTTAAAAAGTTAAACGATTTAACTAGAAAACTTTCAACACCATCAGAACAGGAAGGTTATACAAAAAAGGAAATTGGAGGTTGGGCTAAGGATAAAGAAAAATTAAACGGATTTTATGGTGGGGTAAGTCAAATGACTAAAAGACCGGACGCTCTTTTTATCATAGATTCAAGATTAGAGAATCTAGCAGTTGATGAATCACTTAAGATGAAGGTTCCAACTGTAGCAATTACTGATACAAATTCAGACCCAGCGCTAGTTGATTATGCAATTCCTGCAAATGATGATGCTGTTGGAAGTTTGGAACTTATAATTGGATATATTTTAGATGCATGGAAAGAAGGAAGAAATAATGTAAAAGTAGAAGAACCAAAAAAAGAAGAGAAAAAAGAGAAAAAAGTAGAGCCGAAAGAGGATAAAAAAGAAGAAAAACCTGCAAAAGCTCCAAAAAAAGCAGCTAAGAAAAAAGCTTAGTTTGATTAAATAAATCTATGGCATTTGATATTAAATTATTAAAAGAAATAAGAGAAGAAACTCAAGCTTCTATTGCTGATGTTAGAAAAGCTTTGGAAGAATCCGATGGAGATCATAAAAAAGCTTTAGAATGGCTAAGAAAAAGAGGAGCTGAAATCGCACAGAAAAAAGCTGATAGAGAAACAAATCAAGGAGTTGTTGAGGCATATGTTCACGGAAACGGAAAAATAGGAGTAATTGTAGCGCTTCTTTGTGAAACAGACTTTGTAGGAAGAACTGATGAATTTAAAAAATTAGCACATGAAATCGCAATGCAAATTTCTGCGATGAATCCAAAAAATGTTGAAGAGCTATTATCTCAGGAATACATAAGAGATCCAAAATTTACTATTGAAGATTTAGTAAAAGAAGCAATTGGAAAAATTGGAGAAAATATAAAGGTCCGCGAATTTTCAAGAATTGAGTTATAATTAACTTATGAATCCTAACCTAATCGCTGATACACGCGAGAACATGCGAAAAGCCCTCGAGATCTTAATGTCTGATATCGCAACGATCAGAACTGGAAAAGCAGCGCCATCACTTGTTGAAAATATCCTTGTATCTGTTTATAACGGGACTACCAAACTTAGAGTTATGGAAGTAGCAACAGTAAATGCGCAGGATCCACAGACTCTCGTACTAACTCCATTTGACGCATCAATTATTGAAGAGATAAGACGTGGAATTATGGAATCTGGAGCAGGGCTCAATCCTGCATCCGATGGTCAAATTCTTAGAATTTCTATTCCGCCTCTTTCAGAAGAAAGAAGACAGGAATTAATTCATCTTATGAATCAAAAATTGGAAAATGGACGAGTTATGATTCGCCAAATTAGACATGAAGCATTAAGTGATTTAAAAAAAGGAGAACTCCCAGAAGACGAAAATGAAAGATTAGAAAAAGAAGTGCAGCGCGCAACTGATGAATTCGTTGCTGAGATTGATGCTTTGGGAAAGAAAAAAGAAGAAGAATTAATGCAGATTTAACCTCAAATTTCTGGTATACTTTATCAAATGGTCCTCACGATAGTAGTTTTCCTAGTAATGCTTACAGTTCTCGTTTTAATCCACGAGTTAGGTCATTTTTTGGTTGCAAAAAAGTTCGGGATTAAAGTTGAAGAGTTTGGGCTTGGATTTCCTCCTAAGGTTTTTGGTAAAAAATTTGGAGAAACTCTTTATACATTTAATGCTCTTCCGATTGGTGGATTTGTGAAGCTTTACGGTGAGGATGAAGCAGGCGCTGGAAGAGTTTCAAAAAATAAAAAAATTACGAAGGATCTTCATAGAGCATTTTTTGCTCGTCCTATTTATCAAAGAATTTTAGTAGTAGTAGCTGGAGTTACTATGAATTTTTTACTTGCAGTAGGAATTATCACTTATCTTTTTACAACTGAAGGAATTCCTCTTCCGGGACACACCGTTACGATCACAGAAATTGCTAAGAATTCACCGGCGGAAAAGGCAGGATTAAAAAAAGGTGATATTATTCAAAAATTTGGAAATGCAAACATAACCTCTACGCAACTGTTAATTGAAGAGACTAAGAAAAATTCAGGTAAGGAAGTTAAGATTTCTGTAAAAACTACTGATTCAAAAATTAAGAATGTAGTCATTACTCCGAGGAAAAATTTTCCAAAAGATCAAGGCGCTATGGGAGTAGCAATCTCTCAGGATGTAATTTTCCAGAAATATCCTTTTCCGCAGAGTCTTTATGAGGGGACAAAGCAAGCATTAAGAGATTCCTGGCAGGTAATTGTAGGATTCAAAACTGTAGTAGTGGAAATAGTTACTCGACTTACTATTCCGCAGGGTGTAGCGGGTCCTATTGGAATGGCACAGCTTACGGGCGAATTTGTGAGAGTAGGTCCAAATGCACTATTGATGTTGGTCTATACTCTTAGTCTTAGTCTTGCTGTTCTAAATATTTTGCCTATCCCAGCGCTTGATGGAGGACGTTTATTTTTTATTCTTATTGAAGCTGTGACAAGGAAAAAGGTCAATGCTAAATATGAGGCTTATGCTCACCTGGTAGGACTTGCAATTTTACTGTCATTTCTTGCCCTCGTATCTTATAAAGATATAATTAGAATAATTTCCGGTCAATCTATCCTGCCTCAATAGTTTATGAAAGTTCAAAAAACAGAAGAAGAGTGGAAAAATGAATTAACTCCAGAGCAATATGAAATTCTTAGAAATAAAGGGACAGAGCCTGCTTTTTCGGGACAATATGTAGACAATCATGAAGATGGCATGTATAAATGCGTTGCATGTGGAAGTGAATTATTTTCCTCAGATACAAAATTTGAATCAGGATCTGGCTGGCCAAGTTTCTATGATGTAGCTACAAAAGGAAACGTAATCCTTAAAGATGATAATAGTCATGGTATGGAAAGAACGGAAGTGATATGCGCTAATTGTGGGGGACACCTAGGGCATGTTTTTAATGATGGGCCAAAGGATAAGACTGGACAGAGGTATTGTATAAATTCCTGCGCTCTAGAATTTAGACCAAATAAATAATATGGATAGGCAGGCTTTAATTGGATTAACTCACTCAAAAAATAAAAACGGAATAATAGTAATAGAATCTCCAACTGTTCAAAAAGCAAATGAAGCAATAGCTGAAATACTTGGAAAATACTGCGATTTTAAAACTGCATTATTTCTTTCAGGTGGAACTACGCCTACAAAGCTTTATGAATATTTTGCGACAGATAAAAAATTAAGAGCTGGTGCTGTAGGGCAAGTTGATGAAAGATTTGGAGAAAAAATGCATAAAAAAAGTAATGAGCTAATGATAAAAGAAACGGGACTTTTAGATTATTTTGAGAATTCAAACATGAGGTTTTATCCAATGATAGAAGAAGGATTAGATATGGAAACTAGCGCAAGAAATTATGATGAAGCACTTAGATTTGTGCTTAAGTATTTTCCAAAAAGCGTAGGAATAATGGGGCTTGGAGCAGACGGTCATACCGCAGGAATTCCAGCGATTCCAGAAATTTCAAAAAAAATGATGGAAGATGGTAGTTCTCTTATATCTTTTTATGAAGCAGAAAAATATGGTTCAAGAATTACCATGAATTTTAATGCGATCGGCGTATTGGATCTTATTATTCTTTTAGTTTTGGGTCAGGAAAAAAGAGAGATTTTAAATCAAATGTTTAAATTTGAGGGGACCAATGAGGAGATTGAAAAGTTTCCAGCGAAATTTTATTTAAAACCAGAAATAGCTGCCAAGACAATTATCGTTACAGATCAGATTGTCTAGAGAGTTCTGTTTGATTCATCTTGAATTGCGGTTCTGTCGGGAAAAATTTGTCTAATTGCACTTCTTAGAATTCTCCTAGGTTTTTGGCCTTCATTAATTATATTTCCTGACTCTAAATCGAGAACAGTTATTCTTGCTTCTGGAATTAAAGTATCTGGGCTTCCTGGTGAAACTGTAATTAGTCTTTGTGTTGCTCCATTTTTAAGTCTTCTAATGAGTAATCCTCCATCCTGTGTTAAATCCAATGTCCATCTGCGAGTTCGTATGCCACTTGCTCCAGCTAGTTCTCCCTGAGCTGTTTGGGTAGAGTGTCTTACTATAGCTTCCGTAGGGGTTGGTCTTCTTCCTTCTGTCATGTGCGTAAATATACACTTTGAAGTTTGCTGCGTCAAGAACTATAATCATTGGATATGCAATCTCCGGAAGTTTTTTCTCAAATGAATAGTCCTTTTGTAATGATAATTTTCGGTGCCACGGGAGACTTATCTCATCATAAACTGATCCCAGGGCTCCTTTCTCTTTTTAATAAAAAAATGTTGCCAGAAGAGTTTTCAATTATCGGATACTCTCGTCGAGCATATTCTGATGAAGATTTCCGAAATTCTTTTGATGGATTAAGTAAGGAGGAAGGATGGGATGAATTTTCAAAACATCTTCATTACGAGAAAGGAACTTTTGAAAAAAACGAAGGATATGAAAATCTAATAAAACATTTAAATAAGCTTGATGAAAAAATTGGCGCATGTATCACGAGATTCTTTTATTTAGCTACACCACCACAGCATTATTCAGATATTTTAGATAAATTAGTTAGCACCAAGCTTTCTGAGGGTTGTGGTCAAGGAAGTAATAAGTGGACGAGAGTAATTATTGAAAAACCATTTGGAAAGGACGCAGAAACCGCAAAAATGCTTGAAGAAAAACTATCAAATATCTTTGACGAAAAACAAATCTTTAGAGTAGATCATTATCTTGGAAAAGAAACGGTTCAAAATATTCTGGCTTTTAGATTTGCGAATAGCATTTTTGAACCGGTATGGAGTTCAAAATTTATCGATCACGTTCAGATTACTTGGGCGGAAAAGGAAGGAATTGAAAATAGAGGAAATTTTTTTGATGGAGTCGGAATGCTAAGGGATGTAGTTCAAAATCATATTATGCAGCTTATTTCATCCATTGCGATGGAGCAGCCTCGAAGTTTTACGAAGGAAGATGTTAGAAATGAAAGAGCAAAGGTAACTAGCGCAGTAACTCTTGCTGATAAGAATGTAATAAGAGGGCAGTACGATGATTATAAAAATGAAGAAGAGGTAGAGAAAGGTTCAGATACGGAAACATATGTAGCCATGAAGCTTTTAGTTAATACTCCACGCTTTTCGGGTGTGCCGTTTTATATTAGAGCTGGAAAGCGAATGGAAAAAGAAGTCATAACAATTTCTATAGTCTTTTACCAAACTTGTCATATTTTATTTAAAGAATACGGATGTCCTGAAATTGGAAATGTACTAACTTTTAGAATTCAGCCTGATGAAGGAATTACTCTTCGTCTAATCGCAAAGCAGCCGGGTGCAAAACTAAAATTAGGGAGTGTGAATATGAAATTTAATTATAAAGACGATTTTGGAACAGTTGGTCTTGATGCATACGAAAAAATTTTACTCGATATTTTTTCAGGTGATCAGATTTTGTTTTCAAGATCAGATGAAATTCAAAATTCTTGGAAACTTCTGGACAATATTCTAAAAACATGGGAGAATGAAAAAAATATTTCAGTTTATCAATCAGGTGGATGGGGGCCGAATGAAGGAAATGTGCTACTAGAAAAGGACGGAAAACAATGGATCAAATAAATTTTGAAGAATTTAAAAAAGTAAAAATTTTAATGGGGAAAATAACCGAATGCGAGAAAGTTGAGGATGCAGATAAGTTGCTTCGACTTCAAGTGGATTTCGGTGAGTTTCAACGCCAAATTGTTTCAGGAATTGCAGAGAGTTATGCTCCAGAAGATTTAGTAGGAAAAACTTTACCATTCGTAGTTAATCTTGAATATAGAAAATTTAAAGGAGAAGAATCTCAGGGAATGTTAGTGGCAACAGGAACCGGAAGTGACAATGTTGTTTTGCTTGAGCCAAATCGCGATATTGAGCCTGGATCTGAGGTGGTTTAATTCTTTTTAATTTCCACTTTTTTATAAGTATCTTCTAAATTTAAAACTTCTAAAACATTATTTATTTTATCTTGAAAAGCTTTTCCATAAAAAAGATCGCAAAATGTGCCAAAAATTAATTCAAAATGTATATTTTCAGATCTAAGTTTAATTTCCCAAAGTCTTTCTTTATTTGATAAATCTTCGTACCAGACATTAAATCCCGCATTGTGAAGTCTGATGCATTTACAAATGAATTCGATAGAATCTGATGGTAAATTTAGTTCTGTTAGTATTTCTTTTGCTAATACTGATCCCCAATATTCATGAGCAGGAAAGGAGTTGTTTGCGTCGACAGTCGGTTTTAATAATGGAATTTCTTTTCCATCATCAACAAAAATTATAATTTTTCCAATATCATGAAGGAGTGAAACTATTTGTAGTAAATAACTTTTTTTAATTCCACCGACTTTGGTATTTAGAATTTTTTCAAATTCACTTTTTATATTTGGATTTAGAATGATATTTCCATCCGAAATTTCTTTTGCTTTCTCAAATGTTCTTTCAAGATGTTCACTTATTGGATCTCGATGATGGTTTTCATTATTTTCAATAACATTTTTTGAAAGCTCATAATATTTATGATTTTTTATTTGATTGATAATTTCTTCGAAATCAAAATTCATAATCTGAGTCTAGCATTTGACTTTAATTTTTACAATAAAATTGATAGACTCAAAGGGTATGAAAATTGGATTTATAGGACTTGGGAAAATGGGATCTAGAATGGCAGCGAAGTTAATTGAAGATGGACATGAAGTAGTTGCTTGGAATAGGTCCAAAGATGTTCTAGATGAGTTTAAAACCGAAAACCCCACATCTGAAATAGCTAGCTCTATTGAAGATTTAATTTCTAAATTAGATAAGCCACGGGTTATTTGGATTATGGTTAGTCATCAGGCAGTAGATGAAGTATTAGCTGAATTAAAAAGTTTTGTTTCTTCAGGGGATATTGTAATCGATGGAGGGAATTCTTTCTTTAAAGATACTGATAGGAGATTTTCAGATTTTGAAAAATCAGAAGTTCATTATTTGGGGATTGGTACAAGTGGAGGTTTAATTGCAGCTAGTGAAGGTTATCCCATGATGGTAGGTGGTAGTCGTGAGGGATACGAAATTATAAAACCAATTCTTGATTCTTTAGCAAAGCCAAACGGAGGACATGAGTATTTTGGTAACGGAGGCGCTGGTCATTTTGTAAAAATGGTACATAACGGAGTTGAGTACGGTATGATGCAGTCTCTTGGTGAAGGGTTTGATGTTTTATCAAAATCTGATTTTAAATTCGATCTTCATAAGGTTTCAAAACTGTGGACCAGTGGAACGATAGTTTCTGGTTTTTTAGTTGATAGACTTTCTGAAATGTTTGAAAAAGAGAAATATTTGGAAAGTTTTAATGGTCCTATTGCCGCTTCGGGTGAGGGAGAATGGACAGTAAACACTGCAAAAGAAGAAGGATTGGATGTGGAAATTATCGATGAATCATTGGAGTATAGAAAAAAATCACAGAATGATGTAAATATTCAAAATTCAATGACTGCTAGAGTGATAAATGCCCTGCGTCACGCATTTGGAGGACATCAAATCAGGAAGTGATGTGCTATACTTGAAGCTAAATGAAATACTCTTCATTTTTCCCAAAAGCTAAAAAATCGGAATTTAAAGAAGATTTGTCAGTTAATGCCAAGTTATTGGTAAAGGCTGGTTACATTGACCAGCTTATGGCAGGATCTTATACACTGCTTCCTTTGGGTTTTAGGGTAATTGAAAATATTAAAAATATAATTAGGGAAGAATTGGATAAAACTGGTGCACAGGAACTTCTTATGCCTTTGCTTCATCCACGAGATATTTGGGATCAAACGGGTCGCTGGAGTGATCCAGATGTTAAGCAGATAATGTATCAGTTTAAGGATATTCATGATAGAGAATTTGGACTTTCTTTTACTCATGAAGAAATTGTCATGAATTTATTGGGAAAGTTTGTGCAATCATATAAAGATTTACCGGTAAAGGTTTATCATTTTTCTACGAAATTCAGGAATGAACCTCGTGCAAAATCAGGAATTTTAAGAGGAAGAGAATTTATGATGAAAGATCTTTATTCTGCGCATGTATCCGAAGAAGATATGTATGTTTATTACAACGTCGTAAAAGAAGCATACCCAAAGATTTTCAAAAGAATGGGACTTGATGCTTTAACCGTTGAAGCTAGTGGGGGAGTTTTTACAGATAAAAATAGTCATGAGTTTCAAGTTTTATCAGAAGTAGGGGAAGACACAATCTACTTCTGTGATTGTGATGGAAAAAGTTGCGATTGTAGATTCGCTCAGAACAAAGAATTATTTAAAGGTCAAGATGGCGATAAATGTCCTAATTGTGATGATTGTAGTGTAAAGTCTGCTAAGTCAATTGAAGTTGGAAACATATTTCCTTTAGGGACTAAATATTCACAAAACATGAAAGTTCTATTTCAAGACAAAGATGGATCACCTCAGAATGTATGGTTTGCTTCTTATGGAATCGGACCAACTCGTGTTATGGGAACGCTTGTAGAGCTTTATCACGATGATCATGGAATTATATGGCCAAAAAGTGTCGCGCCTTATCAGGTTTACTTAGTTAGTCTTGGGAGAAATGAAGAGGCAGAGAAAATTGAGAAAGAATTAGAAGAGAAAGGGATAGATGTTTTATATGATGACCGGGATACTTCGGCGGGGGAAAAATTTTCCAATGCTGATCTTCTAGGTTTTCCATATAGGCTCGTTATTTCTGCGAAGACTGGAGATCAGATTGAATTCAAAAAAAGAGCAGAAGTAGAAGTGGAATTATTAGGCTTAGATAAGATTATTGAGAAAATTGAGGAAGAAAAGGAATCTGAAGCTTAAAAACATAAATCCACACGAAAGTATAGACTACTAAAAGTACAATTATTCCTAAAGCTACTACTAAGGACATTATTTTTGATCCACCTCTTTTTACTGTGGCCCCTTGATTCTTGGATGGATTATTTGCATTAAAAGCTAAAGTGGATGCAGTCATTGGCGCTGCGGGTTGGGTGGGAACCGCGCTTGGTTGAACAGGTGCAGCAGGCATGGGCGCTGGTTGCATAGGAGCTTGTGCCTGTTGAGGCATTGTAGGTGCAGCAGGCATAGGTGCCGGAGGAGGTGGAACGCTTGGACCATTCATCACGCGGTTATATGCTTCTTGAAGTTTTGGGTCAGTTCCGGGCAGCTTTGGATCCATAAATCTAGTTTAACTTATGGGGTTTTTTTGTCAAGTATTTTGGAATAGATTAGCTTATTTTGCTTCTCTAATTAAAATTTCCAGAAACTCTCCGAAATTTATTCCTGCAGCTTTTGCTGCTTTTGGCATGAGACTTTCTGAAGTAAGACCTGGAATAGTATTAATTTCCAAGGCAAAAGGGATGTTGTTAGCAAAAATAAAATCAGTACGCGAATATGTACCTAGATTAAAATTGTTGTGAATTTTTAAAGCAATTTTTTGTGCCTCTTTTTGTTTATTGATTGGCACAGACGGAGCGAACGGAATTTCTTTGGTTCCAGATGTATATTTATTTTCATAATTAAACCATTGTCCCTCTGGTGGTTTTATTTCTATAACGGGAAGTGCTTTTCCGTTTAAAACTCCTACTGTAATCTCGACTCCTTTTATATATTTTTCTACATATAATTTAAAACTGGATTTTAGAAGTTTTTTAGCTTCTTTTGAATCAAGATCTTTTTCTTCCCTAAGCAACACAACTTCGTGAGAAGATCCGCCGTGCGAAGCTTTTAAAACAGAAGGGAAGCCAAATTTTATAATGTCTTCACGATTTTTTATTTCTATCCAGGGGGAGGTTGGAATTTGGGATTTTGTAGCAAATTTTTTAAAAGGAATCTTATACCAGCCTTTATTCATTCCAATATGATTTCTAGTTCCTACAATTGGTTTTTTAATTTTACTTAGGTGTTTGTGTAGTTTTCCGCCTTCGCCTTCTTCGCCATGAATGATAGGGAATAGGACATCGAAACTTTTTGCTAAATTTACGATCGGATCATAGCCATTTTTAACATCGTACTCTTTAACGATATGCCCGGAGTTTTCCAGCTCTTTTTTTACATTTATTGAAGAATTTAAAGAAACAATTCTTTCAGAAGAGTTTCCACCAGTTATGATAAGAATCTTCATGTAGAAGAGCTAGATTAACATAAAATTGTCGATAAATCAAAAATGGGGTATACTTGCGATATGAAAATAATAGTAACTCACTCTGCTCCGGATTTAGATGCTGTGACATCTGTTTGGCTAATTAAAACTTTTTTACAGGAATGGAAAGATGCACAGGTAAAATTCGTACCAGCAGGATCTCGCTTAGAAGGTTCTCGTGCAGATAAATTAACTGATCCAGTTGAAAAAATTGGAGAAAATGAGGTTATTCATGTGGATACGGGAATGGGACCACTAGATCACCATCAAACATTTTCAGATAAGGTTTGCGGTGCAAGTCTTACTTGGGAATATGTCAGAAAAAATGGACAAATGTTTGAAAATGAGAAAGAGTCGGATAAAGTTCAGACTAGAGAAGAGGCAATTTCAAGAATGATAAATGTAGTTGTAGATGATGATCATTTTAAAGATGTCTTCAGACCTGATCCGACAGCAGACTACTATGATTTTATGTTTACTGATATTTTGGACGGCTTAAAGCTTATGAAGCCCAACGAGGATTCATATTATATTGAATTTAGTATGACAGCGCTTAGTGCAATTCTTCATAATTTTGAAAATAAAATTTGGGCAGAAAAAGAAATTAAGGAAAATGGAAAAGAATTTGAATCTGTTTTTGGAAAAGCAATTGCTTTTGAGACCATAAATGATGACGTGATTAAACTTTCTCAGAAAATGGGATTTGCAGTCGCAATAAGAAAAGATCCAAGAAAAGGATACGTGCGAATTAAAGCATCACCTGCATACGAAGTGGATTTCACAAATACTTATGAACAGCTTAAAAAAATGGATCCTGATGCAACTTGGTTTCTTCATGTTGGAAAAAGAATGCTTTTAAACGGAACTCCGAAAAATCCAAAAATGATTCCTACAAAATTAAAAATTGATCAAATTATTAATGTATTAAAAAAATGAAAGATTGTATTTTTTGTAAAGTAATAGCAAAAGTTGTTCCTGGATATTTTGTATTGGAAGAAAAAAACTATGTTGCATTTTTGGATATTTTTGGTGCTTCAGATGGGCACACGCTGGTAGTTCCTAGAAAGCATGGTTTAAGTATTTTGGATTACTCTGAAGAAGAATTGGGAGAGCTGATGGGGGGAGTTAAAAAAGTTGCGAAAATTATGGAAGATAATCTTAAAACTGATTCCATAACAATTGGAATTAATCATAAAGAAGAGAAAGGTGTTCCACACCTTCATATTCATTTAATTCCTAGATTTAAAAATGATGGAGGGAAAGTTGTTCAAAGCTTAACTGATTCAAAAATAAGTGAAGAATTAACAAAAACATTAGATAAGCTTAGGTCAAATTAGCTTGTCAATTTCCTTCATTTGCAGTACAATTTACACACAAAAGTATTTAAAAGGGGGTGTTTTTATATTTATGGTAGTAGTTAAGAAAAATCCAGGGGACAGTGACGATTCTTTGATTAGAAAATTTTCAAGGAAAGTTATGTCTGAGGGAATAGTTCAGGAGGCAAAAAGAAGAGAATTTTATTTGAAACCTTCTCTTGCTAGAAAACAAAAAATTGAAGATGCTAGAAGGGTTAAGAAAGTTTGGTAATGAGTAACCTCAAAGTTTTAATTTTCGTTGAAAGCAGATATAAGGTTAATAGAAAAAGAATAAAAACCGCACTCGCAAATTTACTCGAAGAGCAGGGTGTAAATTCTCCCGTTGAAGTGTCAGTTGCTATAGTAGGGGATCGAAAAATGCGCGAGCTTTCTAAGAAATATAAGGGTGAAGATAAAACCAGAAATATACTTTCTTTTTCGCTAAATGAAGGAGAAAAGCATTTAGTACCTGCTGGGGTACTGAGACTCGGAGATATAGTTATCTCGTATCCTGTGGTTATCAATGAAGCAGTTAGGGATGAGGTTTTGGTAGATGACAAGATTGATGAGTTAGTTGTTCACGGAATGAAGCATCTCCTCGGTCTCCACCACGAGTAAGCTTTTAATTAGAGGATTTGATATTTATAATGAAATTGCAATTTTGCTAGAGGCACTTCTCCTCCTTGGATCATTATTTTAGCCCCCCGAGGATAAACTCCTTCGATTTCAAACGTATTATTATTTTTTTCCTCTGTTGTTATCCATGTCTTTTCAATACGTCTTACATATCTGTAAGGTATTACCAGAAGACAAACAAAGATAGTTAATGAAATAATTAGCGATACAAATCCAAATGCTATAAATAAAAAATGTATGCTACCTAAGAGCATTAAAGATGATACGCAGAATAATATAATTCCATAATTTACAATTGATTTTCTTCTATCCACATAATAAGCCTTATTTGTTTCGATAAGTGTTGACGTGGGAAAAGTTTCTGGTAAACGATAACTTTTTGTATTTGAGAAGAATTGAGTGATTTTACCTCCTTCGCGAATAAGCACCGATTTTATTTTATAAGTTCTTTGTATTTCTTCATCTGGTTTTATTATTGGTAATAGTTTTTTTACATCAATCAATGGATTTAGGGGTAAGTGTTTTTTTGGATTATCCTTTAAAATAGATCTTCTTTGTTTTATAAAAAAAATTGGTACAGTTATTCCTGAAAATATTAATAAAGCTAATATTAAAAACGGAGAGACTGTAGATAGGTTTAGATTATAATGTATGGCTGCGATAACAATTGCAAATGGGGATCCAAGGATTATGAATAGTAAAATTGCTGCGGAAATTACTAGCTTAAAATCATCGCCAAAATCTCTCTTCTCGTTAGATAGGGAGTAGATAAATGCAAATGCAAGGCAAATAACAATAAAAATTATAAATCCTATTAAAAAAATAAAATAAATGCCCACTTTGGACTAATAATTACATAAATATAAACTAAATACAATTAACGATGGATGTATTTCTATTTTTCTCAGTTTGTAGTATTCTCTTAAAACAAATCTTATGGTTTTTTATTTAAAATATCGCCCTTCAAAAATCTCAGAACTCGATAGTCAGGATTTGGTTGAAAGATTAACAAATACTCTTAAGGGTAAGCTTCCAGATGAGATTCCTCATGCCTTTCTATTTACTGGTCCAAAAGGTCTTGGAAAAACATCCACGGCCAGGATTTTAGCAAAAGCCATAAATTGTACAAATAGAAAAGACGGAGAAATTGAGCCTTGTAATAAATGCGATTCATGTAAAGCCATTAGCGGCGGATCTAGTCTGGATGTTTTGGAAATTGATGGCGCAAGCAATAGAGGTATTGATGAAATAAGAGATCTTAGAGAAAAAATTCGTTTAGCTCCAGTTGCGTCAAGAAAGAAAATTTACATAATCGATGAAGTGCACATGCTTACAACTGAGGCATTTAATGCACTTTTAAAAACACTTGAAGAGCCTCCAAAGCATGCTGTTTTTATACTTTGTACTACGGAGGTGCAGAAAGTTCCAGAGACCATAAAATCCAGATGCTTTAATATCAAATTTTCAAAAGCAACAATCGAGGATTTTGAGAATTCATTCTCAAGAATTGCTAAAGGAGAGAACTTGAAAATTGAGAAGGATGCGCTTGTTGAGCTTGTTAAATTATCTGACGGGAGTTTTAGAGACGGTGCAAAAATTCTTGAAGAGTTAAGTATTCATTCAAATCAGATTACATCCGATTTAATTGAGGAAAAATTTAAAACTCAATCGATTGAAAAAAGTGTGAATGATTTAATTGAATCATTTAAAAATAAAGACTCGAAAAAAGGAATTGGAATTGTCGGTAATTTATCAGCAGAAAATGCAGATTTTAAATTATTAGTTGAAAATTTAATAGATAATTTGCACAAAGAATTGATTAATGAGATTTCATCAGGAAATTTAGAAAAAGTTGAAGAAATAAAAAGATTAATAGAAATGCTTGTTAAATCTCACTCAAGTATTAAGTATGCAATTCTTCCACAGCTTCCTCTAGAGCTTACTATTATCGAATGGTGTGCTTCTGATCAGAAATCAGATGAAAAAGAATCAGATACTAAAGTAGAGATTAAGACAGAGGTAAAAAAACCCATTGCCAGAAATGATGAATCTGCTAATATATTAGAAAGTCTCATAGAGGAAATAAAGAAAGAAAACTTCTCTATAGCTGGAGTGCTTAGAGGGTGTAAGATAGAAAAATTTGATGGAAAAGATTTAGTTCTTTCTACAAATTTTAAATTTCATAAAGAGAGATTAGGTGACAAAAAAGTTATTGAACTAATTGAAAAGAAATTAGAGCAAATAAGTGGTAAAATTAATTTTTCAATAGAATTAAAGTAATAGGAGGTGATTTTATGAATAATCCATTTGGACAAATAGGAGAACTTAAGAAGATGAGAGATCAGGCGATGCAAATTCAACGTCTTCTTTCCGCTGAAGAAGTAGAGGTAGAAAAAAACGGAGTTAAAATTACAATTACTGGAGATCAAAAAATTAAAGAGATAAAAACAAACGGAAAGAGTGATAATGATATTAAGGAAGCAATTAACGAAGCAGTTAAGAAATCACAAGAAATTGCAGCCAAAAAACTTGCACAAATGCAAGGTGGTCTCGGAGGTTTATTAGGAAAATAATATGCTGATTTTTTCGGGTACATCTAACCCGACTCTGGCAAAAAAAATTGCAAAGAATTTAGACACCAAGCTTTCTTCAATGGAAATTTTTAAATTTCCTGATAAGGAAGTAAGGGTGAGAGTATTGGAAAATGTTTTAGATAAGCATGCTATTGTAGTGCAATCTACGGGAGTACATCCAAACCATTATTACATGCAGCTTTTCTTTATCCTCGATGCCATAAAACGAAGCGGAGGTTCTGAAGTTACACTCGTGATCCCGTACCTCGGATATCAAAGGCAAGATCATATTTTTAGAACAGGTGAAGCAGTATCTTTGGAAGTAATAGTAAATCTTATCAAGGCGATGCAGGTAGATCGGGTAGTTTGTTTTGATTTACATGCTCCAAGAATAGCTGAGTTTTTCATAAATAAAAAAATAAAAATTGATCACTTATCTGCGCTTCCTGTTTTCGCAAAAGAGATAGAAAAAATGGATATGAAAAATGTAGTTTTAGTCTCTCCCGATATGGGAGGTATAAGAAGAATAAAAATGCTTGCAGATCTTTTAAGTGAAAAAGTACCATATGTTTCAATAGAAAAAAATAGAGATTTAAACACAGGAGAAATTGAATCTACAAAAATAAATGGGGAAGTTAGAAAAATTGCAGTAATAGTTGATGATGTTATCTCTACTGGAAAAACATTAATCGCAGCTGCAAATCTGCTTAAGAAAAATGGTGCAGAAGAAGTTTATGTTATGGCAACTCATGGAATTTTTGCAGGAGATGCGCCCGTAGCTCTTCAAAATTCCGTTATAAAAAGAGTGACAATTGCAGATACGGTTGAGACTCGTCCTCAAAGAAGATTTGAAAAATTACACATAGTTTCTGTTTCTCCGCTTATCTCAGAAATACTCAAATGAAAATACCCAAGGCAATCCAAAATCTCATAGAAAGTTTTGAGAAGCTTCCAGGTGTGGGTCCAAAGACCGCACAGAGGCTTACTTTTTATTTACTTCATGTTCCTCAATATGAGCTTGATAAATTTGCTGCAAGCTTAACAAATCTAAAAACTGCTACAGTGATTTGTTCTAATTGTTTTACTGTAGGGGAAACTGATCCTTGTGAGATTTGCAGTGATAAAAATCGAGATCAAGGTCTTATTTGCGTTGTGGAAGAACCCCTTGATGTTCTAGCGCTTGAGCGAGGAGGAAAATATAAAGGTGTTTATCATGTTTTACATGGTAGAATTGATCCTCTTAACAATATAGGCCCTGATGAAATTTATATCGAGAAATTAATCGATAGAGTAAGGAAAAATGATATTTCTGAAATAATCTTGGCTACTAATCCAACTATGGAAGGAGAGGCAACAGCTATGTATATAGATAAAGAGCTTAAAGGTTTGGGTGTTGAAATAAGGGTTACTCGTATCGGAAGAGGTTTGCCAATTGGTGCGGATTTAGAGTATGCTGATGAAATAACCCTCCAAAGAGCTCTTGAAGGCAGAAGTGAATTATGATTGGACAAATTGGTGGCTTCGAAGATGTAATCGAAAAAGGTCAAACAACTGTCAAAAATGCAGCTAAGTCTGCTGCTCAAGGGGTTTCTAATTTTGCTTCTACAACTGCTTCACAGATTGCTAATTCTGATCCAGCAGGTTCAGCTCAGGCAGATCATGGTACAGATGAAGCAGGTGGAAGCGCAGCTCAACAGCAGATGTCAGATGATGATGCAAAAAAATTCCTTCAGGATTTATATGGTGTAAAGACTTCTGCTCAAAATACTAACTCTCAACAGAATTTAGCCTCGCAAGGCCAGGCCTTGCAAAGTAAAAAGCCAGTACAAAATCAACAATCCGTTAAGGCGGCGCTCGGTTTGACGGGTACAAAAAAGACACAGGAAAACGCTATCCCTTCCTCAGACGTAGTGAAAACTGCGCTTGGTTTAAATGTTTCGAAAGAAGAGAAACCAAAACAGCCGGCAAATCAAGCAGTTAAAGATGCGCTTGGAATTCCTGTAATTAACAATAAAGAGAAAACTCCGGAAGAGCTTGCGAAAATTGAATCCCTTCGAAAAGAACTCCATGGAGCTTACTATCAAAATCTTATTAATCCTCGAAGGGCGCCTGAAGAAAGTGTTTCTGAGAAAATAGAAAGAGAAGATCAGGAGAAAAAACTTGCAGATCTAGAGACGCAAAAAGAAAAACCACCACCCCTTCCAGCCACAGTTAAACAAGGTACGGGGGAAAGTGTGGTTGGAGTGTCAGGTTAGTTTAGGGTAAAATAAAAAAAAGTGAGAATTTATAATAGCTTATCAAGATCGGTTGAAGAATTTAAACCTCAGTCAGATGTTGTAACAATTTACACCTGTGGGCCTACTACTTATGATTTCATGCATATAGGAAATTTAAGAACTTTCCTTATGGCCGATCTTTTTGAAAGAGCACTTAGGTTTAATGACTTTAAATTAAAGACTGTTCAAAATATTACAGATATTGATGACAAAATTATCAGACGGGCTCATGAAAGAGGAATTGGGATAGCAGAGCTTTCGCATGAATATGAAGAATTTTTCTTCAATGATATAAAAAGTTTAAACATTCTACCTAAGGACGTAGTCACAAAAGCCACAGCGTATATTCAAAAAATGGAGGCATATATTGCTGATCTGATTGAAAAAGGATTTGCTTACGTTGAGAAAGAAGGGTCAGTATATTTTGATATTTCCAAATTCTCAAATTACGGAAAGCTTTCAAGAATTGAAGCAAAAAATCTAAAATCTGGAACACGTGTTTTATCTGATGAATATTCTAAGGATGATATTCAAGATTTTGCACTTTGGAAAGCTGAGCCAAAAGACAGTGTGGGGTATGCATCTCAATGGGGATGGGGAAGGCCAGGTTGGCATATAGAGTGTTCTGTCATGAGTCAGGAGAATCTGGGTGAAACATTGGATTTTCATATGGGTGGGATTGACCTTTTATTCCCGCATCATGAAAATGAAATTGCACAATCAGAAGCCAAAACAGGAAAAAAATTTGTAAATTATTGGATACACGGCGCATTTATTTTAGTAGATGGAAAAAAGATGAGTAAGTCTCTTGGAAATTTTTATAAATTAAAAGACATTATTGATAAGAGAATTGATCCACTCGCATTAAGGTACTTATATCTTCAAACTCACTACAGGCAGGAAATGAATTTTACCTGGGAAGCCTTGGAAGGTGCACAAAACGCTCTAAATAAGCTAAGAAAAAAATATGCAGATAGTAAAGATGGGGAAGTAATTATTCCAAAAGAATTTATAGAGGCCATAAATGATGATTTAAATTTACCACGTGCTCTATCTGTTGTTTGGGAAAATATTGATGATTTGAATAAAGCTTCAATAGAAAAGTTAGATGAAGTTTTGGGTTTGGGTTTATCCAAGATGAATTCTGAAGAGATTGAAATTCCATCTGAAATTCAGGAATTAGCAAATAAAAGAGAAGAGCTTCGAAAATCAGGGAATTATGAAGAAGCTGATAGGATTCGCGAAGAGATTTTAGAATTGGGATTTGCAGTTGAAGATTCTAAAGACGGAATAAAAATTAGAAAAATTTAAACCTTACCTTCGCCAGAGTCTATCGTTGATTTTTGAGGTAAGACTTCTTTAGCTGTATCATAGAGATTCGGCGCAGTATCTTGAAATTCTACTCCTTTTACTTCAGCGTCTCTTTTTGCAAACCACTTGTTATCACCGAGAAATCTTTCTCCAACAATTTCATCAGGTGTAGCTTCTCGCGTATTTGGATGTCCTTCTGCGCTTGAATTTAAATATTGTTCATCCAATTTTAAAGCTTGAGTAGGATTGAGGCTTTCACGATGTGCTTGATTTAATTCTTGAATGCCCTGAACTCTTTGGGTTTCAGTTACGGATGGGATAGGTTGTTCTGCGGTTTTGGGACTTTGAGTTTGAGTTTGAGTGTTTGTTCTTGCTGGAGAAAATCTTGAAAGAATTCCTCCCAAGTATGGAATTGAAATTGCCATAATTAAATTTAATATAGCACAATTGCTAATTCTTGACAAAATTCTGACTGGCTTAAATTGTCAAGGTTTTAAGAAGCATAAGTTATATGTTAATCTAAAGAGGATGTTGTTGCTAAATTTAATCATATATATTTTTGCATTTATACTTATCTGGTTTGGGGCTGGATTAATTGTAAAATCTACAAGTAAATTTGCGGAAAAATTAAGACTTTCTTCTTTTGCTGTTTCCTTTCTTCTTCTAGGAATTTTGACTTCGACTCCTGAGTTTTCAGTTGGTTTGCATTCTATATTTGATAAGACTCCGGAAATATTTGTAGGAAATTTAATCGGGGGAATAATTGTGATTTTTCTTCTTATTATTCCTTTGCTTGCCGTTTTTGGAAATGGAATAAATCTAAAAAATGAGATGGATCATAAAATGCTTGTGGCTACTTTCTCAGTGGTCATGGCGCCTTCTATAGCAATTTTAGATAAAAGAGTTACTACAATTGAAGGATTTGTTTTAATTGGACTTTATTTAGCATTGATTTACTTAATTGAAAGGAAAAATGGGTTATTTGATAGGCGAAATGAAAAAATTCTGGATAAAAAGTCATATTCCTATAGGGATATTCTAAAAGTCATTCTAGGGATTGCGCTTGTTTTTATATCAAGTGTGCTAATAGTTAACAACACTATTTATTTTGCAAATTTATTTTCTATCCCAGCGTTTTATATCGGACTTTTGGTAATCGCAGTGGGAACTGATCTTCCAGAAATATCTTTAGCAATTCGCGCGGTAATTCATGGTAAAAAGGAAATTGCGATGGGGGATTATATGGGTGCTGCAGCTGCAAGTACTCTTTTATTTGGTATTTTTACAGTTCTAGGTAAAGGAGAAATTATTACAGTTAATAATTTCTTGCTAACTTTTGGCTTCATTCTTTTAGGAGTAGGACTTCTTTATTATTTTTTTAGAGTCAAAAATTTTATATCGAGAAAAAATGGCTTATTTATGATTGGAATCTATATAGCATTTGTGATTCTTGAGTTAGTTCGCTAACTTGACATTCTTCAACTAAAAATATAGTCTTATATAAATGAGTAAAATTCTCAAGTTATTTTCTTTCTCAATTTTTCTTTTAATAATAGCTTTTGCATTTAATTCTAAAAGCTATGCTCAGGATGATGACTCGTTGACCGCAAATACAACTGTAACTGCTAGTCCAACCACAATGAAAGATAAGCTCGATTCCATAAAGCTAGATAGAAAAGAAAAGGTTGAAGCAAGAATTTCGGAAAGAGCGCAGAAAAAAGAGGAAAGACTCTCAGAAGCTAGGCTAAAAATTTGCGAAGCAAGATCGAGTGTTATTAAGGGGAGACTAAAATCTTTAAATGCCAGAGCAAAAATAATTCATGAAGGTCATGAGAAGATCTACTTAAGAGTTGATAAATTTTATAATGAAAAGTTAGTTGCAAATGGTTATAAGTTATCAAATTACGATACTCTTAAGAAAAATGTAGAAGATAATAAAGCAAAAGTTATAGCTCTTCATTCTGCATTGAAAGATACAGGTGAGGGTTTTGATTGTAATTCGGATGATCCTAAAGGGGAAGTGGATGCATTTAAAGAAGATATGAAAGAGCTTATTCTTGCGAATAAAGCATATAAAGATTCAATCCACGTATTTGTAAAAGCAGTTAGAGATTTAGCTAAAACTGCTAAGCTAGAAAAAATTTCAGTTACACCTGTTCCCACCATGATTCCTAGCGTAACTCCAGAGGAGGTAAATCAGTAATGGATCCTAAATTAAATCAAGCACCGCCTCCAGTAAATCAGACACCTGCTTCAATCGATGCACCCCAGGTTGATTCAGTTCCAGCGCCAACTCCAGAAGTTAAACCTTCTCGATCACTGAAGAAATTTGCTTTAATTGGGGCTTTAGTTGGGATAATATTTGTAGGAGCATTAGGCATAGGAGGCTATTATTTTATGAATTCAGCTAGAATAAATACAGATGTTGCTTCTGTTCCTAGTCCCTCTCCGGTTGAATCTACACCTACTCCAACTGAAAGCATACAACCCGTTTCAGGAACTGATGAGCTTAATTCGATAGATAAAGACTTGAATCAAACAGATACTACTCTTACTACAGAATTAAATTCATTAGAAAAAGATTCCTCATTCTAGCTTCTTTGTTAACATAATTCATACTCTTTTTTGTCTTTTGTCATAAAAAATCACCTTATATTGGTTGTATATGAAAGGGGGTGAAGAATATGCCACAGAGTAGTAGAGGAAGAGGATGGTTTGGGGACTCACAGGGCCATTCTAAAGCAGGAAGAAAAGGCGGTCAAGCGAGGGGAAGAAGAGCTTCTATGAATAATAGGGAAAATAGTTCTACATCAAGATAAGCCTCCTAAGCAAAAATAACAGCTCTAAATATTGGAGCTGTTATTTTTTGTATAAAAGTATGTTTAAATTCTTACTTAAAATGAAAGTTAATCTAATATTTAAATGGTAAATTTAAATTATGAAAACTGCCTTAATAAATAATAATGGAGTATATCTACCGACAAGTATTTCGGAATCCCATGTGGAGATAAAATTAAAACTACCTAAAATATCTTTTTCCAAATTTATTCCTAGCAAAATAAAAAATACTGCCAAAAGTTTTTGGATGGTCGCTACCTATTCATTATAAATGCCGTTGATAGATAAATCTTACGAATTTCTTACATGTTTTTGATGTGAAATACTGTAAGAATTGTGAGAAAATAACCAAGCTTTATGGTTCAAAATATACTTTTGGTAGAAGATGACAAGAATATTCGTGAGTTTGTAAAGCAGGCTCTTCTTGAATCAGGATTTAAAGTTTTCGAAACCTCTGATGGCGCACAAGCATTAAAAACTATTAAAGAAGGAAATATTGATTTAGTAGTATTAGATTTAGGCATAGAAAATGTAAGCGGTGAAACAGTTTGTCAGGAAGCAAAAAAAATATTTCCTGATCTCCCAATTATAATCTTGACTGCAAAAAATAAGGCACAAGATGTGGTTAATGGTTTAGGTCTTGGAGCAGATGATTATATTTCTAAGCCATTTGATTTCGAGGAATTATTGGCGCGTATAAAAACAAGGCTTAAAAAAAGTCCGACTCCTGTGCTTTCAATTGATGATTTAAGTTTAAATACGCATTCACTAGAAGTAGTTAGAGGGGGTAAGAAAATTGAATTAACAGCAAAAGAAATTAAGCTACTTGAGTATCTCATGTTAAATCAAGGAGTTGTTCTAAGTCGTGACAGGATTTTGAATCATGTGTGGGCATATTCACCTGACGTTGAGACAAGAGTAGTTGATGTGTATGTTGGATATTTAAGAAATAAAATTGATAAAGGGCAAAATAAAAAGTTAATCGAATCGGTTCGTGGATTTGGTTATGTAATTAAATAATCCTATCTTTTTCTAGTTGGGGTTTTATCCCGCAGATTTGCTCTGACAGCAACATTTATGCGTTGAGCAACTTCAAGGTTCATTCTGTCAGTTTCAGAAATTACAATTCTTACGTGTTGGGTAGATAAAGAAGGTTCGCTTGTTTTATCATATCCTCCTCCTCCGGCAAGAATTAGCCCTGCCTTTCTCGTAGCATTTGCTAATCCTGGTTCTATTCCATCTACAACTAATGTTGTTGTCCTTTCATCGGTAGGTAAAATCTTAACACCCAGTCTTTTTAACTCTTGAGTTAATGTGCCTTTTGCATGTTTTATTTTAGGTCTTACAGTCTCTAAATGAGGTTGTATATTAGCGTTTTGCCAAAATGCATTTAGTAGTAGTGCATCAACTCCTCGAATGTATCTGTCTCCCATAGCTCTTTCAAATATTGGTCCTAGAGAATTGTTTGTAATTACAAACCCAAACCCTAGTCCAGGAACTCCGAGTACTTTAGAAGCATCAGAATAAACTCTTAATCTGGGATTTGTTTGCGTTTCTTTTGCTAAAGATTCTTCTGTTGCAACTGCTTCAAGACCTACTTCATCAAGATCAACTTGAATTCCAGCATCTGTAAAATGTTTTACAGCTTTTAGTGCGACTTCACGACTAACTACATCTCCTTTGAAATCGACTCTTGAAAAATAAAGATTAGTAAATGGTACTGGATCTTTTTCATGTTTTTCGATAATACTTAGTATTCCTTCATCGGCAGTCATTTCTATACTAGGTGAATATGGATAAGGAGTTACACCTCCTACAACAGTCATTTGATTTCTGTATCCTGGGTAATATGGACCTACTTGTGCAATCCGAGGTCCACGAACTGTTTTTCTGGGTATCAAAATAAGTGATGTTCTAAGTAGTCCATCTACGCCTGTTCTTGCGTTTGGAACAACATATGAATCTTCATCCAATCCATATCTTGCCATGATTTGTTTTTTTGCTGCATCTATTCCTGGGGTCCAGTATGTTTCCATTGCTCTTTTACCTTCAGGACTTTGTAGAATATCTAGTTGAGTCCTTTGCCATAATGGTGGTGGTCCAAAGGGTGAAATTCCATCAACTAAAGAAATCAAAGGTTTTGCTTTTTCGTGTATCTCAGTTTCGCCTCCGTAACTTCTACCGCTTGTAACAATTCTTACTTCACCTCTGGGTGGCATTTTTGGCCCTTTTTCATTAGCTGACATATAAGCAAACAATTTTAACCATAAAATGCTTTTATTACAAGTTATAAAGGCTATTTCTGGTAAAATACCTGGGATGCCATATATAGTTAAGGATAAGATTCTTTTCCTTTCATCTGCCAGTAAAATTCTTTCTTCAAGTCTTGATTATCATGTCACGTTAGTTAGCATAGGTAAAATGATTGTGGATTCCATTGCTGACTTTTGTACGATAGATATTTTGGAAGATGGGCAGCTTCAAAGAGTAGTTGTTAAAATGCACGATCATAAGAAAAATATTGAGGCTCAAAAATTTTATGAATTTCCTTCTGATCCAAAAAATAAAAACGCTACATATGAAACCATTAAATTAGGTAGACCAATAATTATTAGGAATGTTAGCGATAAGTGGATTAACTCAGTGTCTAAAATTAAAGAAGAAAAAGAATTAATGAAATTTTTTAATTTTTCTTCTTTTATGTTTGTGCCTCTTCATAGTAGGGGACAGGTGATTGGGGTCATGACGATTGGATCTACTGAAAAAAACTTTTCTTATTCTGAAGAAGATGCAATTTTTATTCAAGAGTTAGCTGATAGAGCTGCAATAACTGTGGATAAGGCAATGCTCTTTACGAAGGCGCAAGAGGCGATTAGGCTTAGGGATGAATTTCTTTCTATTGCTTCTCATGAGCTGAAAACTCCATTGACTTCCATTCTTTTAAGTCTTCAATTAGTCCTAAAAAAAATTAAAAAAAGTACTACTCAGATTGATGCATCAGATGAATTAATCAGTGCGATTGAAGTAGGTATAGAACAAAGTAAAAGAATGTCTAAGCTCATAAATGATCTTTTAAATGTCTCATTGGCCTCAACAGATTATTTTCAGATTGACTCAGATCGAGTTGATCTTAATAAATTAATTTTAGATATACAAAAAAAGTTTGATGTTATTTTAAAAAATAAAAAAATAAAATTGAAAATAGAGATAAAAGGTAATTTTTATGGTATTTGGGATAAAGTCAGAATTGAACAGGTGGTATCAAATTTAATTTCAAATGCAATTAAATATGGAGAAGGGAAACCTATTTTACTAAAGGTAGAAAAAGAAAATAAATTCGCAATAATTTCAGTTACAGATAAAGGAATCGGTATAAAGGATGAGGATAAAAAACATATTTTTGAAATATTTAATAGAAGTTCTGATGTAAAGTCTTATAAAGGAATTGGTGTAGGACTATTTATATCAAGAAAAATTATTGAAGCTCATGGTGGAGAATTAGATGTAAAAAGCAAGATAGGAAAAGGTTCGGTTTTCATTATAAAATTACCTCTAAGTAGAAAATAATTCTTTCATTTTTATTACCTTTTCCTAGTAATCTTCATATTCCTAAGCTTTATAGTGCTTAATAAGAAGGGGGGTGAATTAGTTTATGTTTGATCCAAAAAGAAATCAAAATACAGACGATCAATCTGATTTGAATGAGAATAATGACTCAGGAATAGCAGGTGGAGAAGCTTCAACTGATACAGATGCTGATAATTCTAATTTAGATGAAGAGATAGTGAATAATGATATTACAAATCAGGAAGATCTAAAGGAAGAATAAGAGCATGATCTCTTTGGGCTAAAAACAAACCGCAAGAAACTGCGGTTTGTTTAGTTAATTGTGATTTGCTTTGAGTATGCGCTTATCAAAATTTTATTTAAAAGTATTACGCTTTCATTAAGGGCTTTATTAAAAAATATCAAATCGGTAGGATCAATTTTTATTTTAATATGATATGTTCCTTTTAAATCTTTCTTCCAATCCCATTCTGTTAATCCACTAAAACTTGCTTTTCTGTATCCATTTCTTACTTTAATTTGACATAAATATTCAAGAATGATGTGTTCAAATAAATGTCCAATTTCTGTATTTTTTACCTCTTCTTTAAAGGGTAGATTTGAATCATTGAAACATTTGTTCTTGAGAACCTGAGGAAGAATATTATTTAAAATTTCGTGAGTGTTCGGAACTGATTTGGTGTGATAGAAAGGAGTTTGCAAAAACATGGTAATTGATGTTTGGTTATAATCAGTTCTCACATATAATTTGTAATGTCCGTAATCAAATAGTGGCGAATTTATTTTTTGAAGTATGCTCATTTTGATTATTATATTCTTGTAAGAGAAAGGTAAATTTACTATAAAACGCAAATTGCTTTTATGTCAAGCAAAAGCGTAAGAAGTTGATTTAAAACACTAAATATCTTGTGGATCTATTTTGATTATTTTATCATCTCCTGATTTTGGAGATCCTCTACCATCTAAATTACTAGTGGTGATATAGATAAAATTATCGGGGCCTAAGATAACATCTCTAATTCTCCCAAACTGATTTAGAAAAAGTTTATTAATTATTGCGTTTTCATTTTCTATTTTTACTTTGTATAAACTTTCTCCTTTAAGTCCTCCAAAAAATAATTCATCCTTAAAAAATATTATTCCTCCGGGGGCCCACGTCTCGTTTCCACTTTGAGCTAGGGGAGTTTGCATGCCAGATTTTTTTTCAGTTCCTTGAATTTCAGGCCAACCATAATTTGCACCTTTTACTATTAAATTTAGTTCATCGTAACCGCTAGGATTTGATCTTCCATGTTCAGTTTCCCATAAATTTCCATCTGAATCCCAAGTTATTCCTTGTGGATTTCTGTGCCCATAAGAGTAAATTAAGTTGTTAAAAGGATTTCCGGGTGCTGGTTTGCCATCATCTGTAATTTTAAGAATTTTTCCAGCAAGAGAATTTTTATTCTGTGCGAGTGAGGGCTCCAGTGAGTCACCTGTTGTAATATAAAGAAATCCGTCGGGGCCAAATTTAATTTTTCCTCCATTATGATAAATTGCCCCTGGAATATTATCTATTATAATTTTTTTATCAGATAATTTATTATTTTCTAATTTGTAGCGGACTAATCTATTTAAGGTGTTATTTCCTGATCCTCTAAATGTGTACATCAAATAAATAAATTTATTTTTCTTATAATTTGGATGAACTTCGACTCCCATTAGTCCACCTTCGCCATACTCTAAAACATCTTCTATATCATCAATTTTCGTAATATTATTATTTGATATAAGATTTAGTGATCCTTTTCTTTCTGTAAAAATTAAATCATGGTTTGGTAGAAAGGCAAGTGACCATGGCGTGTCAAGGTTTTTTGCTAAAATACTAACCTTATCATTAGTAGTTTTTTGGGGAATTGAAGAATTTGTCAAAGGATTATTTATCTTTTCTTTTTTTTGAAAAACAAAAAAAAGAATTAAAATTATAGATATGCCAATGATAAAAAAGTTTCGACTTTTCATTAGTTATTTCAAGATATTCTTAATGAATATTTTTGTCAAGTAAGGTTACAAATAAAATTGACTTTAGCCTCAAAAAAGAGTAAAATACAGCGTACAAATGTTAACAAATCTCCAACAAGAAACCCAAAAGCTAGGAAGTAAAAAAAGAGCGAAGCTTATGGCGGGATATTTTAAAACTGGAGAAGGTGAGTATGGTTTTGGAGATATATTTCTTGGTCTTTCAGTTCCTCAGTGCAGAAAAATTGCGCTTAAGTATAAAGATTTAACTTTCGAAGATATAGGACAATTATTAAGATCTGAAATTCATGAAGAGAGGTTAATAGCGCTTCTTATTTTAGTACATCAATTTGAGCACGTAGAAATGTTAGAGAGAAGAATTTATGAGTTCTATCTTAAAAACACAAAATTTATTAACAACTGGGATTTAGTTGATCTTTCAGCACATAAAATAGTAGGAGGATATTTATTGGATAAACCCAGAAATATATTATTTACTTTAGCAAAATCAAAGAATTTATGGGAAAAAAGAATTGCCTTAATTTCAACTTTTAATTTTATAAGAAGAGGAGACTTTGAGGATTCTTTAAAACTCGCGGGATTACTAATTAGTGATCAAAATGATCTTATACAAAAAGCACTTGGGTGGATGTTAAGGGAAATTGGAAAGAAAGATTTAAAAACAGAAGAAGAATTTCTAAAGGAAAATTATAAGCTGATGGGTAGAACTGCGCTTCGATATTCTATTGAAAAATTTCCTGAAAGTACCCGCAAAAAATACCTCGAAGGCAAAATTTAGCTTGTTATCTATTACGTCTTATAGTATAATTCCCAGATGTTAATTGAGGCCTTAAGACCAAATCCATTAGATCAAGCTAGGGATCCAAATACGAGAGCTATAATGCTTGCCAGGGAAGTTAGATCCGGCTCTATAGAAAATCTTGGAGATCTTACTACAAATTTAGCTACCGAAATATATGCAGAAGCACCAGATATAAGTCCTATGGCATTTTATAGGAGGTATGCTCAGTTGGTAGATTTTCGAATCCCTAAATCAGTAAGCGATAGTCTAATTTCTGACATGAAGTCCGAAGATCCTGATACTTCAGCAAATGCAAAAAGGACACTGCTTTTTCTTAGAATGAGGAGTGCTGTATCAGTAATTGATTCTTTTTCAAGTGGTGATGAAGATTTTGATGGAGAAGCGCTTCATGCAGGAATTGATAATTATTTTCAAAACGCAGCTGACTATACAGACCATAGTAACTGGATGGTACCTAATTTAATCCAAAAAGGTGCAATGCGTTTTATTGCAGATAGGGAAAGTATGCCACTCGGTTGGATTAGATCAGGAAAATATTTAAATATTAAGGAAGCTGTTATGTCTGGGATTCAGTCTCATTATAGCCGTGAAGAATTAGTTATGGAAATTGTCGAAGCTTTTGGAGAGCAAAAAGATGAAGTTGAAAAATATGTCGACAAATTAATTGTCTCAAGCGGAGAATTGCAGGAAGCAGATGATGGTAGTTATAAGCCTATGGAAGGTTTTAAGAGCGAAGCTGAAATTGCAATAATTAGTGCAATGGGAGACCTTAAAGATAGAGAAAAGCAGGTAATAATTTCAAGATTTGGATTTAACGGTACGGGGGTTATGACCTATGAAGAATTAGGCAGAGCTTTCAATGTTACCCGGGAAAGAATTAGGCAGATTGAGAGGAAAGCTTTAAGAAAATTAACGCATCGAATGCAGATATCATTGGGAGATCATGTTTATTCAGGAGACGAGCGAGTTTATTCGACCAGCGAAAGACAAAGAGAAATGCAGCTTGAAAAGGCTAGACAAAGAAGAAATGCAATCTTGAGAGCAATGGGAATTGGTAGTGCTGAGGTTCAATTGAGAGATGGGGATTTGGATTTAGTTGAGCATATTTCAGAACGTCCAATTGAAGACAGAACCTGGCATACATTGGGTGTTCCACCGGAGTCATGGAGGAGGGCAATAGGAGTGACAATGCTTGGGTTAACTGAAGCAGATTTGGAGGAAGGTGTAGATAGATCAAAGCTCTTTGAATTAATAGTAGGATTACAACGTGGAAATGATAATACGAGGATTTTGCTCCACGTACCAGATAAAAGAATTATTGATGAGTTAAGTGAACACCTAAGGAATGCTCATCCAGTTAGCTATTATTACAGGGACAATCGTTATGTGAAAGAGGAAGTGGAAGCCGTAATAGATGATCAGCTCTCGTTGGATAGAGTACGAGGAGCATATTTGAAGTTGCTCTCTAAAGGTTATAATCCAACAGTCGTAACTTCTTTGCAAAATGCGTTAGAGCTTGTTTCTCCTGTTACTTTAGCTCAAATTCGAGAAAAAGTGGTAAGTGATCAGAGATATCATCATTCATAGTTTTAAAAACGTTTATTTTAATATCTTTTGTAAAAATATAATCGGCGAATTCATCAAACTTTTTCCATTTTTCATCATATAGATTAGTTCTTGTTGTTTTTAATTTATATTTTCTAACTAAATTTTCTAGTCCAAAATTTTCAAACATTAAAATAGATTGAGTGTTTATTCCAAGATTAAAATCTCCACATAAAATAACTGGCAAATTTATCTTCTTAATGAACTCAATTATTTTTATGGATTGTTCTAATCTTTGAGGAGTGTCGAATTTTGGAAGAGGAGCCCAGTATCCGTGTAGATTCAGACACATAAAATTTTCAAAAATTAAATACTGAATATTTCGAGGCGGGATAATAAAATCTTCACCTGGCACTTCAATTATTTCATCTTTTTGTGCAAATAAAAAAATGTCTCCTTTGCTTTTTATTTCTAAATCTTTTTTCCAAAATGTAGCTAAGCCTTGAGAAAGTGGATAATCAACTTTTGCATGGAATTCACGACCACTAAACTGTGGTGAATATAAATAATGGTATCCAGGTAATATATTTTTTATTTCAGATAAAAGATTTGCTCGGAATTCAGAAGGAGTATTTTTGGATATCGATGAGTCATATATCTCTTGAAAGCAAAAAATATCTACTTTAGATGATTTTTTTGAAATGAAATCAAGTAGTGGCTCTAGAGCTTTTCCACCCCATGTATTAAGAGTGATTAAATTCATTATAAGATTATACAAAATCTCGTGTATAATTTTGGTAATGAAGAAGATTTTTTTTATTGTTCTTACTTTTGTTCTGTATTTGTTTTTTATTGCCCCATCTGCATTCGCTGAAGAAATAAATTCTTTTGATGTAAGTCTTACAGCGCATAAAGATGGATCAATGGATGTTGTTGAAAATATTCAATACGATTTTGGTTACTCGTCACGTCATGGAATTTATAGAGATATACCGCTTTTTTCAAAAGTAGGAGATTTATATAGAATCATTAAAATACAAAATGTTCTTATAGAGCGTGACGGAAAAAAAGAAAAATTTGAAACTACAAATTCTAAAGAAAAAATTTCTTTTAAAATTGGAAATGCCAACAAGACTATAACTGGAGAACATTTATATAAAATTTCGTACACAGTGCAAAATGGTATCGGTAGTAATTTCCCTGATTATGATGAGATTTATTGGAATGCGACTGGTAATGAATGGGAAGCGACAATTAATAAAGCAAGTTTAAAAATTAATTCTGATTTTAATATCAAACCCACGAATTATATTTGTTATGAAGGCGCATATGGAGGAAAAGATAAAAGTTGTTCAATTAATAAAGGCGTAATTTCATCTGGACAAATTCTTTATCCGGGCTATGGTCTAACGGGAGTAGCAGTTTTTCCAAAAGGAACGTTTCCTCCCAGTGTTCTATACAAAGAATTGCCAAAGACCACATCAGAAAAAATAGGTGAGACTTTCTTAAAAAATATTTGGTTAATTTTTTTATTTATAAATTTAGTTTTACCAATTGTCCTAATGATCTGGTATGAAAAAAAGAAAAATAAAAAAAGATTTGGCCCCCCATCTGTAAATTTTGACATTCCAAAAGATGAATTTGGTAAACGAATTGCTCCCGCGATTTCAGGAACAATAGATAGTGCAAAACTTGAGAGAGATGACGTAGTAGCGACTATTTTTGATTTGGCAATCAGAAAATATATAAAACTTGAGGAAATAAAAATAAAAAAACAACTTCGTCCAGATAAAGTAGAACAAAAAATTACAAAATTAAAAGAAAGAGATAAGACTTTTAGTAAATTTGAAGAACGAGTTTTCGACAGGCTTTTTGAAGATGGGCAAAGTGTCCTTGCTGAAGATTTAAAAAAAGATTTCTATAAAACATTTCAGAGTATGGAAGATGATATTTTTAAAGAGCTTGTAGATAAAAAATATTATTTTAAAAACCCTAAAATTCAAAAAGGACTTCTTGTAGTTTTAGGTATGATTGCGCTTTTTAGCGGAGGTTTTATTCTGGGAATTGTTCTAATTTATTTATCAAGAAAGTTAATTGGAAGAACTGCGCTTGGAGATGAAATAGATTTCAAAATTGATGGACTAAAACTGTTTCTTAAAAGTATGGATAGAAATTATGAATGGCAGGCAAAGAAATTTTACACAGTTGAGCAAATGATTCCGTACGCCATGGCGCTTGGATATATAGACAAATTCATGGATCAATTAAAAATTATAAAACCAGATTATAATCCTACGTGGTACAGTGGATATCATGGAAATTTCTATTTATCTTATGGCGCTTTTTATAGTTCAGTTAGCTCTAATATGACAACGTCTGCTCCTTCTTCCTCCAGTGGGTCTTCAGGAGGTTTTTCTGGTGGCGGAGGAGGGGGTGGCGGAGGAGGAAGTTGGTAATTTGGTTGAAAAGATAACCCATTGACAATTTCTAGAAAAAAAATAAAATCAAAGCATGACTTATCCAGCAACAATAGGCATTGTGGGTGGAGGACAACTCGCTAAGATGCTAACGATTGCTGCAAAAAAAATGGGATTCATGGTAGTTGTTACTGATCCCACCCCCGAAAGCCCCGCTGGTCAGATTGCTGACAAGCAATTAATAGGTGGTTATAAAGATGAGAATGTTACCAGAGAGTTAGCAAAAATTTCTGACATTATCACAATTGATGCAGAATTTGTGAATGACGAAGTTCTTGAGGAAATTGCAAAGAAAAAAGAAGTTCATCCATCTCCAAAAACAATTTCAATAATTAAAGATAAGCTTAGGCAAAAAGAATTTTTAAAGAAAAATAAAATTCCTGTTGCAGATTTTATTGCTGTTGAAAATAAAAATGAAATTGAAAAAGCAATTGAAAATTTCGGTTTACCGGTTTTGTTAAAAGCTCGCGAAGATGCATATGATGGAAAAGGAAATTTTTTAATAAAAAGTAAAAAAGATATTGATAAAGGTTTAGAAAAATTAAAAGATAGAAAACTTTATGTAGAAAAGTTTGTTCCTTTTGTTAAAGAGCTTGCTGTTATGGTTGCAAGAAGCGTAAATGGAGAAATTAAAGTATATCCAGTAGTAGAGACAATTCATGTAAATAGTGTTTGTGACACAGTTATTGTGCCAGCTAAGGTCTCTAGTATTTCAAATAAAAAAGCGCAAGCATTAGCTAAGAAAACGATGAATTCACTTAAAGGAGCTGGGGTATTCGGGATTGAAATGTTTCTAACGAAAGATGGAAAAGTTTTAATAAACGAAATCGCTCCAAGGGTACATAATTCTGGTCACTATACAATTGAGGCGAGCGTTACTTCTCAGTTTGAGCAACATATAAGAGCAATTACTGGACTTCCTCTTGGTTCGACAGATCTAATTGTAAAATCAGCAGTTATGAAAAATATTCTGGGTGAACATGAAGGGTCAGGTCATCCTAAGGGAATTGAAAAAGCGTTAAAAATTCCTGGAGTTTCATACCATTTGTACAATAAGAAAAATTCGAAGATTGGAAGAAAAATGGGGCACATTACTGTAGTAGGCGATTCTGCTAAGGTAAACCTTCAAAAAGCAAATAAAGCAAGAAAGGCGCTTCAAATATGAAAAAAGATGTAGCCATAATAATGGGATCCGATTCAGATTTAGGAGTTATGAAGGAAGCAGCTGAAATTCTTGATTTACTAGGTGTTACTTATGAACTTACAATAGTATCTGCGCATAGAACTCCTGAGAGAATGTTTGAATTTGCTAAATCTGCAAATAAAAAATCGAAAGTAATAATTGCCGGAGCTGGTGGGTCAGCTCATTTGCCAGGAATGGTTGCATCGCTAACAAATATTCCAGTTATTGGAGTTCCAGTAAAAAGTAAAACATTCGATGGAATGGATTCGCTTCTATCTATTGTTCAAATGCCACCCGGGATTCCTGTCGCGACTGTTGCTGTAAACGGAGCAAAAAATGCAGGGATTTTAGCAGCAAGTATTATAGGAATATCAAATAAAAAAGTTGCAAATAAGGTTTTAGAATTTAAAAAAAATATGGAAAAAGAAGTATTGAAGAAAGTGAGTAAATTAGAAAAACTTGGATTCCAAAAATATTTAGATGAAAAATAATAATTTAGAAAAAATTGATATTGTAGATAAGAATTTGAAAAAAACTTATTCAGTTGATAAGTTAGCAGCTCATAAAAAGGGATTGCTACATAAAATAGTTATAGCTCAGGTAATTGATTCTAAAGGAAATTTTCTTTTAGTGAAGCAAGCAAAAGATAGGCAGGATCCAGGAAAATATGTTTCTCCCGTTGGAGGACATATTCGTTCTGGTGAATCCTATGAAGATGCTTTAAAAAGAGAAGCTTTGGAAGAACTGGGAATCTCAAAATTTAAGTATAAATATATTGGTAAAACAATTTTCCAGAGAAAAATTCTTGGAAGAGATGAAAATCATTATTTTATTATTTTTGAAATTAAATCTGATCAAAAGCCAAAATTAAATCATGAATCTGTAAGTTTTAAAAAATTTTCAAAAAAATTACTTATGAAAAATCTTGTGGAAAAACCAGAAATTTTTGGTGATGCATTTTGGGCTTGTCCAGATGTTTTGTACGATGGTATGGTAGCAGCTTTAAGTAGGAAGAAAAAAATTGACACTGTGGATTTAAATGGATTTGGTAAAAAATATCAGGGTAAAGTTAGAGATTATTATGTTAGTAATGGAAAGAGAATATTAATCACAACTGATAGAATTTCAGCTTTTGATCGCGTGCTTGGTTTGATACCAGGTAAAGGTGCGGTACTAAATCAGATATCTGCATTTTGGTTTGATAAAACAAAAGACATAGTCCAAAATCATATGATTTCCATCCCTCATCCAAACGTAATGATTGCTAAGAATGTGAAATCCATACCGATAGAGATGGTTGTTAGGGGTTATATTACAGGCGTTACAGATACTTCTATTTGGGGTTCATATCAAAAAGGCGATAGGGTAATTTATGGAATTAAGTTTCCTGACGGACTGAAAAAAAATCAAAAATTGGAAAAACCAATAGTTACCCCTACTACAAAAGCAGAAAAAGGCCATGATGAAAGATTGACAGAAAAAGAAATAATTCAAAGAAAAATAGTTACTCCTAAAATTTGGCGAGAGATGAAAAATGTAGCGATCAAATTATTTGAAAGAGGAGAAAAAATTTGCGCAAAAGGCGGAATTATTTTAGTTGATACTAAGTATGAATTCGGAATTGATGAAAAAGGGAAATTAATTTTAATTGATGAGATTCATACACCAGATTCATCAAGATTTTGGATAAAAAAGACCTATGTAGATCGTTTTAAAAAGGGACTAGAGCCAGAAAATTTTGATAAAGAATTTTTGAGACTTTGGTATGCAAAAAGAGGATATAAAGGAAATGGAGAGCCGCCAAAAATGACTCAATCTCTTGCAAAACAAGTAAGCAATCGTTATAGTAAAATTTATCAAAAGATCACTGGTAAAAAAATTATTTATAAAGAATTTAATCAAAAAAATTTGGAAGCCCTAAGTAGTTGATGAGTTTAAAAAAGGATCCAGAAAAAATAAATGAAAAATGCGCCTTATTTGGCGTGTATGGTAGAAAGGGTCTTCAAGCTGCTAGATTAACATATTTCGGATTATATACACTTCAACACAGAGGTCAGGAGAGTTCGGGAATTTCTGCATCGAATGGAAAAAGAATAAGAACACATAAAGGACAAGGTTTAGTAGCTCAGGTCTACAATGAGGAGAATTTTAAAAATTTAAAAGGTCACATGGCAATAGGTCATAATAGATATGCAACCTCAGGAGGAATACACGATACTCACATTCAGCCAGTAACATCTAGAAGAGGTCCAGATGATGTTTTGGTTCTAGCACACAATGGAAATCTTCCTGTTACGGATAATCTTTCTAAATTTCTTAAAGAGCAAGGTTTTTATACAGATGGTTTGAATGATTCTGAACTTATGCATCAGATCATAAGATATTTTTTAGTTAAGACCGGATCTCTGGAAGAGGCTATAAAAAAATCTTTCCCTATGTTTAAAGGTGCATTTTGCTTGTTGGTAATGACAAAAGATAAAATCGCTGCAGTGAGGGATTCATATGGAATAAGACCATTTTCGATTGGGAGACTTGGAGGAGGTTACGTTTTTTCATCTGAGACATGTGCGATAGACACTGTTGATGGAATTGTTTTAAGAGATATAAAACCAGGAGAAATGGTTGTTGTTAGCTCAAAAGGTCTTAAGTCATATCAGTTAGCACAACCAAATTTAAAATTAGATATTTTTGAGTTTGTTTACTTTTCTCGACCGGATAGTTATCTTATGGGAAAAAGTATTTATGAGGTTAGGAAGAACATGGGAATTCAACTTGCTAAGGAAAATCCCATAAAAGCTGATATGGTTATTCCAGTTCCTGATTCTTCCGTTCCAGCTGCAATTGGATATGCTTCTAAATTAAAAATTCCGTTAGAGTTTGCTTTAACTAAAAATAGATATATTGGAAGAACTTTCATAATGCCAGATCAACATCTTAGGGAAAGGGGAGTTGAAATGAAGCATAATCCAATTGGAGAAACTATAAAGGGGAAAACTGTAGTTGTAATTGATGATTCCATAGTTAGGGGAACCACATCTAAAAAACTTGTATTAATGCTTAAGAAAAATGGTGCCAAAAAAGTTCACTTGATTTCTTCGTCTCCTCCTGTAAAATTTCCTGATTTTTATGGTATCGATACTCCAAAACAAAAAAATTTGATTGGAGCCAATATGAGTATCGCAAATATTAGAAAATTTATCGGATCTGATTCGTTATATTATCTTTCATACAAAGGATTGCTTAGGGCAATAGGTGTTCCTGAAGAGAAATTATGCACCGCATGTTTTACTGGAAATTATCCAATTGATATTGGAAAATACTCACGTTTAATTAATTTTAATTGTTAATGAAAAACCTCGCAGTTCTCATATCAAATGCTGGAACAGGTTCAAATCTTCAGGCGATTATTGAGGGAATAAATTCAAAAAAAATAAATGCAAGAATAAGCATTGTTATTAGCAGTGATATTGATGCATACGGTTTAGTACGAGCTAAAGAAAATAATATAAAAACAGAAATTGTTAAAAAAGATGAATTAGAAAGCTCATTAAGTAAATATAATATAGATTACATTTGTTTAGCGGGATGGAAGTTAATAGTACCTGATGAGATTATAAAAAAATATAAAATATTAAATCTTCATCCAGGGCTTATTCCGGATAAAATTGATGGATTTGTTTATAATCCCGATAAGACAAAAGGAATTTGGAATAGGGGTAAATTAACAGATGTTGCAATTAAAAATTTTTTAGATAATAATGCAACTTATGCTGGATCGACAATACATTTTTTATCTAATCAATTTGATTTTGGTAAGGTCTTAGGAAAAACATTTGAAAAGATTGAGAAGGGAGACTCTATAGAATCTTTGTATACAAGACTTAAGAAAAAAGAAAATAAAATGTACGTAGATGTACTAAGTAAAATTTGTAAATGAATATTTTAATAATTGGATCTGGTGGAAGGGAACATGTTCTAGCAGATGCTTATGCTAAGAATAAAAAAGTAAAAAAAATATTTATAACTCCTGGAAATCCTTTTATAGACTATAAAAATAAAAAGTCTATTTCTTTAATCGAAATATCTTCTGTAGATTTTGAAAATATAAAAAAAATAATTTATAAATATAAAATTGATTTAGTAGATGTATCTTCGGATGATCCACTATCTTTAGGATTTGTTGATAAGCTAGGTGAATTAGGAATTAAGGTGTTTGGGCCGACTAAGCTGGCATCTGAAATTGAATGGAATAAAGAGTGGTCCAGAAATTTTATGCTTAAGTATCACTTGCCGATTCCGCATTTTAAATCTTTTAGTGATCCTAAAAAAGGAATATTTTACGTAAAAAGTTTGAGAGAGCAGTCTCTTTTTATAAAAGCATCAGGACTAGCTTTGGGAAAAGGCGCTATTAGAGCTGGGAATAAAAAAGAAGCAATTGATGCCATAAAGCAAATGAAAAATTTTGGAGATTCAGGTAAGATTTTTTTAGTTGAAGAAGAAATGATAGGTGAAGAATTTTCTTTATTCGTAATATGTGATGGAGAAAATTATCAAATAATTGGAAGTGCGCAGGATCATAAAAGAGTCTTTAATGGCGATGAGGGTCTTAATACCGGAGGAATGGGATGCGTGTCCAATCCTCAGATTATAAACAGTAAAACATTAAATGAAATTGACAAAAAAATTTTAATCCCCTTTATGAACGGAATGAAAAAAGAAAAAAGAAATTATAGTGGAATACTTTACTTAGGAGGCATGATAACTAATGATGGTGTAAAAATTGTTGAATTTAATTCTAGATGGGGAGATCCGGAAGCTGAAGTTTTAATACCGGGAATTAAAACTGATTATTTAAACTTGATAGAATCAGTAATTAATAAAAAACTTAAAAAAACAAAACTGAAAACTGATAATTTAAAAAGAGTAAGTGTTGCAGGATGTGCGAAAGGTTATCCATTGGATTATGCCTCCGTTAAAGGAAAAAATGTAAGAGGTTTAGAAAAAATAAATAAATTTCCAAACGTTTTAGTTTTTGGAGCAGGGATTTCGAAAGAAAAAGATAGATTTATCGTTAATGGTGGAAGAGTTTTTCATATTGTAGGTGAAGGATTAAATTTAGATTCTGCAAGGAGTAGGGCATATGGTGCAATTTCTTATATAAATGTTTCAGGAAATAATCTTCATTACAGAACTGATATCGGCTGGCGTGATTTAGAAAGAGTAATATGATTCATGTAATTAGAGTTGTTTCGAAAGAAGAAAAAGATGATTTAAAAGCTACGCATTTATTTGCTCAGTTAGGTAAAAATAATACTTCCAAAATTAGAACAGCGAGAGTTTACAGGTTAGAAGGTACAGATAAAAAAACTGCTAAATATTTAGCTGATAAATTATTTTCCGAGGAAATTAATCAAGAATACACTATTGATAAAAAAGTATTTAATGATAGTTCAAAAAAAATTGAAATTGCATATAAACCAGGAGTTATGAATCCTGAAGTTGGATCAATTTTAAAATCCGCAAAAGATCTTAAAACAAAAATTATAGCTGCAGACTCTTCAACGGAATATTATTTTTTTGGAAAAATAAATCTTGAAGAGATACATGAATTTATAAATCATGAAAGACTTTATAATCCGCTTATTGAATATGTTGTAGAAAAAGAACCAGAGACTCTAATTATAGAAGGGAAAGTTGGACCTACAAATGTGGTATCTATTAGAAATTGTTCAGACGATGATCTGATAAATCTTTCAAAAGATAAATTATTTCTTAATTTGGATGAGATGAAAGTTATTCAAAATTATTTTATAAAAATTAAAAGAGATCCAACGGATTTAGAGCTAGAAACTTTAGCTCAGACTTGGAGTGAGCACTGTGCTCATAAAACTTTTAAAGCAAATTTAACAATTGATGGAAAAAAGAAAATGCCATTAATGGAAAGAATTAGAAAAGAAGCATTAAAGCACCCGAAAAATATAGTTTCTGCATTTTCGGACAATTCTGGGGTAATGAAATTTTATGACGGTTATTCAATTTGCGGAAAAGTCGAAACTCATAATAGTCCTTCTGCAATAGAACCATATGGAGGGGCGATGACAGGAAGCGGTGGTGTATTTCGTGATGTTTTAGGAACAGGACAAGGTGCTAAGACAATTGCTTCCACAGATATTTTCTGTTTTGCAAAACCAAATTTATCTTCTAAGGAATTGCCGGCAGGATGCCTCCCTCCTGATTATTTATTTAAGAGAGTTGTATATGGTGTCAGGGATTATGGTAACAGAATGGGAATTCCCACAAATAATGGATCAGTGCATTTTCATAATGATTTTCGTGCTAAGCCAACTGTTATCGTTGGAGCTTATGGAATAATTCCGACAAAATATGCAAAAAAAGGGATTCCTAATAAAGGAGATTTAGTTATTGCAGTTGGGAGTAGAACAGGAAGAGATGGTGTTCATGGGGCAACATTTTCATCTGGAGAGATGACAGATAAAACGATTTCAGTAAATTCTTCTGCTGTTCAAATTGGGAATGCGATTGAAGAGAAAAGAATGTTTGATGCGATTATTGAAGCGCGTGATAGTGGACTTATAAACGCGATGACGGACTGTGGTGCAGGCGGATTTTCTTCAGCGATTGGGGAGATGGGTTCTAAAACTGGAGTAAAAATTGATTTAGCTTTAGCGCCACTTAAATATCATGGACTTTCTCCATGGGAAATTTGGGTCTCTGAATCTCAAGAAAGAATGGTTTTAGCTGTATCTAGGAAAAACTCAAAAAAGTTTTTGGAAATTTGCAGAAAGTATAATGTTGAATCGACTGTCTTGGGAAGTTTTACGAATACAAAAAAACTTGAAGTATTTTTCGGTAAAAAAAATGTCGCAAATCTTTCAATGGAATTTCTACATAACGGTCTTCCTCAAAGAAATATGATCGGAAATACTGTCAGGTATGTTTTAGATAATAAAACTCCTAAATCTCCAAAAAATGAAAAGGAATGGATTGAAATATTTAAAAAAGTTTTGTCGCATGGAAATATAAATTCAAAAGAACCAATAGTTCGAATGTATGATCATTCAGTGCAGGGGACAACTGATTTGCAGCCGTATTCCGGAGAGAATTTAGATAGCCCAAATGACAGTGTTGTATTAAGACCTCTCCTTAATAAAAAATACGGAATGGTTTTATCTCATGGGCTTAACCCAATTTTAAATAGAATTGATTCATTTCATGGAAGTATTTGGGCTGGTGTGGAGGCATTGTCAAATTTTGTCTCAGTTGGGGGAAATATCGAAGATGCGTCACTCATAAATAATTATATTTGGCCATTTCCTGATGAAGAATCACTCGCTAGTCTTGATAGCTCGGTAGATGCAGTTGTGAGCATAATGAGAAATTTAAAAATTCCTGTAATTTCTGGAAAAGATAGTTTGTCATCAACTTATCGAAAAGGAGATATGGTAATAAAAATTCCACCAGTTTTATGTATCTCGGTTTTTGGCAGGATTCCGGATGCATCAAAGACTATTTCATCCGATTTTAAAAAGGAAAATTCTACAGTTTGTCTCGTTGGAGATTTAGATATCGAATCGATGGGTGGATCGACATACTTTGATGTAAATAATTTGGTTGGAAAAGACGTCCCTAAAATTGACTTAAAGAAATTTAGGAAAATAGCAAAAGTAATTAATAAAGAAATCATTTCCGGAAATATTTTATCTTGTCACGACATAAGCGAAGGGGGGATTTTTTCAAGTATTTTTGAAATGTGTGTTGGAGGGGATTTAGGGGTAAATATTAAACTGCCAAAAAATAAAAGAGAAGATTATTTTCTTTTTAATGAAACGGCAGGAGCTTTTTTAGTAGAAGTTGAAAATGAAAAAATTGCAAATAAAATGTTCAAAAAATTGAATTATAAAATTCTTGGAAAAACAAAAAAAGATAAAAATATTGAAATTGGGTTGGCTAATAAAAAAATTACAGCAAACATAGATGAACTAAAAAAAGTTTGGCAGAAGCCAATGAGGGAAATGTTTTCATGAAAAAACCTAAAGCAATAATCATAAAAGCTGATGGAATAAATAGAGATGAGGATATGGTATTCGCATTTAATCTAGCGGGAGCAGATGCAAAATTAGTTCATATAAATGACTTAAAAAATAAAAAAGAAAAATTATCTGATTATCAAATTTTGGGAATTCCTGGAGGATTTGCATATGGAGATGATATAGTTTCCGGAAAAGTGCTGGCAATTGAGATAGTGTCATATCTTGGAGATGAGATTCGCAAATTTATAAAAAGACCGAACACCGCAGTTATTGGGGTATGTAATGGTTTTCAAGTTTTAGTCAGAACTGGGCTGGTGCCTTTTGGAAATATTGGAGAGATGGATGCAACCTTAGTTAATAATGATTCAGGGCATTTCGAATGCAGATGGGTAAAAGTGAAGGTTGAAGAAAATTCTAAGTCTATGTTCTTGAAAGGTATGGAAAATCAAATTCTTTGGTACCCAGTGGCGCATGGGGAAGGAAAGTTTGTAGCAAATTTGGAGAATTTAGAAAAAATTGAAAAAGAAAATTTAGTTGCATTTCGGTACGTTGATGAAAAGGGAAATCCTACTCAAAAATACCCTGATAATCCGAACGGTTCAACGAATGCAATCGTAGGCATATCGGACGAAACCGGAAGAGTTTTGGGTCTTATGCCACATCCCGAATGTTTTGTGAGGCGCGAGCAGCATCCAAATTGGCGTCGTGGTACGATCGATTCACCACAAGGGTTACCTTTATTTAAGAATATTGTTAAATTTGTTACTTCTTAATATAATTCCCAACATGACAAGACCAAATGAAGGTAGAGAATCCTGGGGAGAAATAGATTTAGTAATAGAACCAGGGAAAAGTTCCATGCTGGGAGAAGAAGGTCCAAAAAGATATTTCCAAATTTTAGAAGGAAGCTGTTTGGTCAGGTATGGTAGTATTATGCATACTGTCGACGGTAGAAGATTAATTTGGGCTGCAGATGGAGGAGGAATGGAAGAATTTGTAAGAGGAGATGTTTTTGGAGCGGGTGATGGAAGAGTAATTAGTCTTAGAAATGTCCAAAGCGAATTAGCAGTAGTGCATGAAATAAAAGCAGAATGAAAAAAGTTACTTATAAAAAATCTGGAGTAGATTACTCAAAATTAGATCCTATAAAAAAACTTGCACAAGATAGTGCAAAAAATACATCAAAAAATTTATTAAAAGCTTTTAAGGAGGTTTCTGGTTCGCGTGGTGAATCAGCATTTCTTTGGGAGCAAAATGAGTACCTTATGGCATTCGTAATGGAAGGATTGGGAACTAAAAGTTTAGTCGCTGATGCCGTTTGGGAAAAACAAGAAAAATCTTTTTATGCAGAAATTGCACAAGATACAGTTGCTACTATTATTAATGATTTGGTTAGCGTGGGCGCTAGCCCTCTTGTTTTAAATGCTTACTGGGCGGATTCTGGAGACGGATTTCTCCAGGATGGAAAAAGAATGAAGGATTTTATAAAAGGTTGGGAAAAAGCATGTAATTTAGCCGGTGTTGTTTGGGGAGGGGGAGAAACACCAGCGTTAAAAGGAATTATTGAAAGTAAATCTGTAGATCTGGGTGGTTCTGCAGTTGGAATTATAAAAAATAAAAAACATTTAGTTACTGACAAAAAAATAAATGCAGGAGATAGAATTGTTTTAATAAAGAGTAACGGAGTAAATGCAAATGGAATTTCTTTAACTCGTGCAATTGCCAAAAAACTACCAAAGGGTTATCAGACAAAGATTGGTAATAAGACATATGGGGAAGATTTACTTTCGCCATCAAATATTTATGCAAAAGTAATTCAGGATTTGCAAAAAAATAACGTAGATATTCATTATATCTCGAATATCACGGGACATGGTGTCAGGAAAATTATGAGAGGAAGACCTGAGTTTACGTATGTAGTTGAAAAAATTTTTAAACCTCAACCAGTTTTTGAATTTATTCAAAAACATGCAGGATTATCAGACTATGAAATGTATGAAACATATAATATGGGACAGGATTATTGTTTGATTATTTCACCAAAAGATGTAGATAAATGTTTGGGTATTATCAAAAAAAATAAATTCCAGGCAATTGATGCAGGATATGTAGAAAAAGGAGAGAAGCAAGTAGTAATAAAACCTAAAAATTTAATCTATAAAGCTGAAACTCTTGATTTGAGATAGTCATCTCGTTTATACTCTTTAGACCTCATGAGAAAAATTTTCCTGTTTATTCCCATTGTGATTATTTTGATTATTCTGATTTTGAAATCCGGGAAATTAAATATTTCAAATTTTAAAACGGATAATTTAGATAATCTTGAAACAATGAAAACACAGCCATTTGCTTTATCTATAGATTACTTACGTAGCGGAAATTATCCTGGTAGTGATTTAGTGATAGAGGAAAAACTTCAACCTGGTAGCAATTACCAAAGATACATAGTGAGCTATCGATCAGAAGGATTAAAAATATATGCTTTATTAACTGTTCCGGATGGAGAAATGCCAAAGGGTGGATTTCCTGCGATTGTTTTTAATCATGGATATATTCCACCGGACGAGTATAGAACTACTGAAAGATACGTAGCATATACGGATGCTTTTTCAAGAAATGGATATATTTTGCTTCGCCCTGATTATAGAGGACATGGCAACAGCGAGGGGGATGCGGGAGGAGCATATGGATCCAATGATTATGCAATTGATGTTTTAAATGCTCTTTCTTCCTTAAAAAAATATCCAAATGTAAACAAAGAAAAAATTGGAATGTGGGGACATTCAATGGGAGGGTTTATAACCCTTCGCGCGATGGTTGTAAATAAAGATATAAAAGTTGGAGTCATTTGGGCTGGAGTAGTTGCTAGCTATGATGATCTCATAAATAATTGGCGTCGACCTATTCCATCAAGTATTCCTTCAGGCGCAAGGCGATGGAGACAAGCCTTAATGGACGAATACGGAACGCCTAAGACAAATCCCAAGTTTTGGAATTCTCTTTCTGCAAACTCATATCTTGAAGATGTTTCAGGTCCAATTCAGCTTCATCATGGAACTGCTGATGAGTCTGTTCCTGTAGAATTTTCACAAAAATTGAAAGAGCAGTTATTGTCTGCGAATAAAAAAGTTGAATACTATGAGTATTCTGGAGATGATCATAATATCGCTAATAACTTTGGGACTGCTTCAAGAAGAAGCGTAGATTTCTTTGATAAATATCTAAAATAGTCTTTATTTTAAGGCTAAAAACTGCTATTATTTTATAAGTGTCCCGAATTACTGCCTTTATTAATTTTTTTAAGAATAAAAAAAAGTTACTAGCAATTCTCATAATAATTGCTTTAGTTATTGTCGGAATTTTTATTAAGAACAGGAATTCAAAACCTCAAGACTCAGCCACAGTTAAGTCAGGAAATTTAAAAGAAGAATTAGTTTTATCCGGAGAAATAAATGCAACTGAAAAAACAAATCTTTTTTTTCCAGTTTCAGGAAAAATAAATTGGATAGGGGTAAATGAAGGAGATGAAATTTCAAAAAATCAGACACTGGCAAGTTTGGATCAATCGTCTGTTGTAAAAAGTTTACAATCTACACTTCTTGATTATTCAAAACAGAGAAACAATTTCGAGCAAACAAAAGATGATAATGGAAATGGGACTCCTGCTACAGCCCCAAACGCTGAAATTAAGAGAATTTTAGAAAATAATCAGTATGATTTAGATAAAGCAGTTTTAGCTGTTGAGTTGAAGGATATTGCTAAAAGAGATTCTATTTTGACTTCGCCTTTTAAAGGGATTGTGGCAAGTAAATCAAATTATTATGTTGGGAATAATATTACATTTGGTACTACGATTTTTACTATTTTAAATCCCGAAACAATTTATTTTTCAGTTTCTGCAGATCAAACGGAGGTAGTTTCTTTGAATATTGGAGATGATTGTGAAATTACGCTTGATGCATTTGAGGGAAAAAGAATTAAAGGTGTGATTGAGAGTATCTCTTTTGTTCCAGATGAAAATGAATCAGGTACTGTTTATAAAGTTAAAGTTTCAGTTACTGGGGATATTCCTTCTTTTAGAATTGGAATGACTGGAGATGCAACATTTATTATTAAAGAAAAAGAGAATGCTTTATATTTGCCTTCAAAATTTATTAAATCTGATGAAAAAGGCAGTTATATTCTTCTTGGGAAGAAAAAAGAAAAAAAATATGTAAAAACAGGGTTGGAGAGTGATGAATCAGTTGAAATTGTTGAAGGAGTAAGCAAAGGTGACATAGTCTATGATTAAGCTGATTGATGTAGAGAAAGATTACGAGATTGGCGAAGAAACCGCAAAAGTCCTCAAGAAAATTAATTTAAATATAAAAGATGGAGAGTTTACATCTATTGTCGGGCCTTCTGGATGCGGAAAATCTACAATGATGCACATTCTTGGTCTATTGGACAAGCCAACTACAGGAAAAGTTTTATTGGACGAGAAAGATGTTTCAAAATTGGGAGATGATGCGTTATCAGAATTTAGGAACAGATATGTTGGATTTATTTTTCAACAATTTAATTTAATAAATAAATTGTCAGTAATTGAAAATATAGTTTTACCAGCACGATATTCGAAGACTAAGCTTGATTTTGATCCATATAAAAGAGCAGATGAGCTTTTACAGAGATTTGGAATAATAGAAAGACGTGATTATAGACCTAATAAAATTTCTGGCGGACAACAGCAAAGAGTTGCAATTGCAAGAGCGCTTATTATGAATCCAAAGTTAATTCTTGCAGACGAACCTACCGGAAATCTTGATTCAAAATCAGGCGCTGAAATCTTAAAACTTTTAGAAGAACTTAATAAAGATTTAAAAGTTACTATTCTTATTGTTACGCATGACAAAGAAATTGCTGCAAAAGCAAGAAGACAGATCAGTATGAAAGACGGGGAGATTGTAAATGTATGATGGGTAAGATAATGTTTTTAGTCAAATCAGCTCTTGATGATTTCAAGAGAAACAGAGTGAGAACTTTTTTAACTTCTCTTGGAATTCTTATTGGTGTTTTGTCTGTAGTTTTACTTATTGCTTTTGGAATTGGGCTTAGGAATTATATTCAACAACAATTTGATAATTTAGGCTCGAATATTATTTATGTTTTTCCTGGACAGGTTTTAAGTGAAGATGGGGGATTTGGTGGAGGAAATGGTGCGCTTGGAGAAAGATTTACGGATTCAGATGTTTTTAAACTGAAAAAGTTGGATGGAGTGTTATATGTGGTTCCAATTTTACAGAAAAGTTCGATTGCCCAGGCAAATGGGGAGAAGAAATCAACGAGTATAGTTATGACTAATCAGGAAATTTCTAATGTATTAAATCTTGAAGCTCAAGCAGGAAGATTACTTACTAAAGCAGATGTTGATAGGCGTGCTAAAGAGGTAATGATCGGTCCCAAGCTTGCAGAGGATTTGTATGGTTCCCCTGAATCTGCAGTTGGGAAAAAAATAAGAATTTCTGATCAATCTTTTAAAATAAAAGGAGTGTTGAATTCAAAAGGTGGTGGAGGATTGGGAGGTCCAAGTTTTGACAGTTTCACTTATGTTTCCTCTAAAATTAATTCTCTTAATCCAAATAAAAAATATTCCGCTATTTACGTTACCGCGGTGAATAAGGAATCTATTCCGACTGTAAAAAATGAATTAAAGAAGCAATTATTGAAAAAATATAAAGAGGATGAATTTCAAGTTGTCGAACAAACAGAAATATTAAATATAGTAACTCAAATATTCTCAATCTTAAATTATATTCTTATAGCAATTGGATCCATCTCATTAATAGTAGGGGGTATTGGAATAATGAATATTATGTATGCAACAGTTACAGAACGCACAAAGGAAGTTGGTATAAGGCGTGCTATTGGGGCAACAAAGCAAGATATTCTTCTTCAGTTTTTAGCTCAGGCATTAATTCTTTCAGTTTTTGGAGGCGTATTAGGGCTTTTGATTGCAGTACTAATTGTTATTCTTATTCAGCCTTTTTTTCCTGCTGGCATTAATTTGGTATCAGTTTTAGCAGCTTTAGGGATCTCATCAGTTATAGGAATTTTCTTTGGAGTTTTTCCTGCAAAAAAGGCTGCAGATCTTTCTCCAATCGAGGCAATCAGGTACGAATAATTATATTACGAGTTGCGCAGGTCCTAAGACGGTATTATTTTTTATTTCAACCAATTCTATTTTATAATTTGTTAATCTAGGAATCATTTCGTCAACTCTTTTTTTATAAGTACTTTCCCAAAAAAAGCTTCCATCCATCACGAAAACCATATCTCTCTTTTTAAATTCACTGATAGCAGCAATTTGAGCAGAGATATACGCAGCAGATTTATCTAATAATTCGTTTGCAATTTTGGAAACTTCGCCACTGTTTTCGTGCGATAAATTTTTTAGTTCTAGGGTAGAGTTTATGGGTTTGAAATCAATTCCTTTTTCTTTAATTATTAAATTAAAATGTTTGTAAAGATAGGCGCCTGTAATTTCTTTTTCGAAAAGTGCTGTTCCCGGTTGAGTTGAAGAAGCATCAATAATTTCTCCTTCTGGAGATTTTGGAAATTTATCAAAACTAGCTGATTCTAAGTTGACACATTTATTTTCATCTAAGAAAAAAGCGGCATTCATTCCGGTTCCTAAAATTCCACATGCCAGATTATCCTTAGAATATTTAGTTAGTCCTGAAAGGAGTAGGCAGACTGTGTCATTTGCGCAAGAGACTAATATTTTTTGTCCTCTTTTTTTTAGAAAATAATTACTAATCTCTTCACCAATTTTTTTTCCAACAAGTCCATGAAATAAATGTTCTTTTGTTCCTCGAAGCAAAATTCCATCTAAAATTCCATCTTCTAAAATAGGGGAGAGCGGAAAAGCAAAATCAACAGCAAGAATTTTTGTATCTACATGAAGCTGATTTTCTAAATACTCCATAAAAATTTCATAAGAATCAAATCTTGGTTGTTCCTTTTCTTCAGTTGATAAGATTTCTAATCCATTGGTGTTATTTTTTAGTTTTGCTATTTTGCCCATGCTTCCTCCAACCACAATCGCTTGGAATACTTCTTCATTTTTAACAATTTTTTTGGAGGGAAGAGGATTGATAATGAAAGGAAGGCTTGTTTTATTTTTTCTTTCTGATAAATTTAATTCTTCAATAAAGTTATCTCGGATTTTTTTTATTTGAATTAAATTCATAGAAGATTAATAAATTAATTTATTTGATAATGAGCTTTCTAGCATTTCAGGGAGTAGTAGATTCCAAGATATAAAATTTGGAGCAGCCAAAGGTTTTCCATTTTCTGCATCATAATTCTCATGCATCCCTCCAGATTTTTTAATGTCGTCTATGCAAATTTCGGCAATTTTTTTTACTACTTCAACTGATTTTTTTTGAAAACCGTATCTAATAAGAGCTTGAGTATAAAAGTAATTTGAGATAACCCATATTGGTCCTTGCCAGTTGGAGTGTGGTTTTATTTTATTTTCATTATTATATCCAGGATCATCTTTTGAAAGCGTTCTAATGCCATAATTTGACCATAATTTATTTTTATTTAAAAGATATTTATTTACAAAATTTTCTGCTCTTTTTTGCGATGCAATTCCAGCCCAAAGAGGATGGATTGAGTTATAGGAGATTCGTTTGACGTGATTATTTGAGGATATATCTAAGTTAAGATATGAGTTTAATTCATCAGACCAAAGGAATTTATTTATATTATTTTTTATTTCATTCGCACGATCTTCAAATATTTTTGCGGAATTAGGTTTCTTTAAATTTTTATAAATTTTACTTAATGATTCGTATTCTTTATAAATAAATGAATTTAAGTCAGTCCCAATTATTGATTTATCTTCAAAATTTAATGCTGCGAGATTATCATCTGCACCGGATTCCATGGAGTTAAACCAAACTCCTAGGTCATACTTTGAATTCCATAAATTTTTCTCTCTAAAAAGTACAATTTTCTCTAGCTGATTTACATTTTTTTCGAGCCAAGAAAAATCATTCATTTTCACTGAAGCTACATATGCTCCTTGTGCTAAGAAAGGTTTCATTTGATGCAGTCTTTTGTCTCTACCTTCCGGTGTAATACATCCGGGTGTAAAACCATTTTTATCACTATTATTTAAAAAATTTAAAACCCAATTTTTTAAGTAAATGGCTTCAGAAGGAATTTCATGAGACAACGCAATTCCCATGAAGAATGCATCCCAGTCCCATTGTTCTTCATAAACTCCCGATGGTACTAAGTAGTCATATGTTAATTTTCCATTTGCTTTTCTTTTAACTCCTGATTTGTAAACTGCAAAGGCGGATTTAACTGTATTAAGATAAGAAAGATCTTGTTTATTCATTAGTTAGGCCTAATTGCTCCTTTAACCTTATCCCAGTTTACAGCACCCAAGGATTCAAGCATAGAGATACTTGGTAGGAGAACATCCACTCCTGATGATACGACTCTATTTGGTTGATGGTCAATCGGACTTGGGACGGACAACATGTCTCTTCTTCCACCATGTTTTTGATTAAAACTTGCGATATCGTCTATATCCCAGTCGATAACATGTTTTCCTGTTTCTTCAACATGTCTAGCCAGGAAGTTTAAATTTTTAGCGCAACCAAAAATCAATCCATATTCTCTATCTCTTGGGCTTTCTCTATTTTCTAATTTTGGATTAGGATTCGCTACTTGAAATACACTTCGTCTTCCTGTTTTAGCATCGATTCCAGCAAGAGCAATATTCATGTAGGTTTCAACACCCATTCCTACAGGGAAAGCTAATTCGTGAATTAGGGGCTTAATTGATCCGTCGTGTGATGTTATATTTCCGCCAATTGTTCTCTCACCGCTTAATGGCCATTCAAGACTTCCTAGTAGAACAGCTAATCTTTGCATTTTAGGTAAATGAGACATAGCAGCGATCATGTTTGCTTGATAAAGCCATGGTTCATTATTTCTGCCTGTACCAGTTCTAGCAATCATAGTGCTATGTATAGTTCCTGAATCTAAAGGATAGGTATAAGGAATTGCTAAATGTTCAAGTGCTCCATAAGATCCGGATTCACTTCTTTGGGCATCTTCACTTCCAGGGTTTGTGATATCAGTATCATGGAAAATAACGGTTTTTCCATCAAGTTGACCTAGAGCTTGTGCTGCAATTACACCCGCATACATTGTTAGTCCTTTTGCGCCTTTGGGTTGAAAATCGGGAGGAACAATGCCTTCTCTGCGAAGTAAATCCCAGTCTATTCCACTTAACACATCAGATTGCTTTACAACATCAGCGTCGCCAAGTTCTTCGCTAGTTGCCTGTGCTTCTGATGATGCTAGGGGATCAGTTTCTGCATCTATAGCAATAATATTGTCTTTTCCTACTCTTGATGCGGAATGGCGCATAGCTTTTCCGATAGTTCCTGCTTCGTTTGCAAAAGGGAGGATAACAGTAAATTGACCATTAGCTAATGTTTCTCTTGCTCTGTCATGAACAGCTGTAGCAACTTCAGAATGAATATCGACATTTCCTCTTGATCCATTAGAATCAACTACGGTATTATAGACGCCCATACCTGCAATAGCTTGAGAAATGTCTGCCTGTTCTTTCGGCATTTCATGATGGTATAAAGGTCGAGCTCCCGCATGCACTTCCATCAACGTAAACTCTCTTCCTTGATGGACAAATCCTTCGCTAAGTCCTAGCAGTGGACCTAATTCTGTGGGGTGTCTTTGGGGTACGAATCCCGAATGCTCTGCCAAGAAGGCGGCTTCTGCCACGGAAAGTCCAGACCTATCAGGTCTAGTGACATGCTCAATCAGCTCCGGATCAGAACGAAGAGCATCACCTAAAGTAGGCTGTGTTGTTCTTGTTCTGGTACCTGGTATATGCTGATCTGGCGAAGCTTTTGATGGTAATTCTGTAGTCATCTAATCCAGTAATTCTATAAAATTTATGCAATTTAGACTTGACTCTAAAAAGACAATATCCTGACGAAATTAGATTAAAATAATTGATTTTATGTAAGAAAATTTTGTTATAATGGTAATCTAATCGATTCTCATATTAAGTAAAAAAGGAGGTGAATTATGGAAGAACAAGTATCTACATCAGGAGGAAATAAAAATTTAATATTGGTCGTTGTAGCTGTAATTGTAATCATAGCTTTGGTCGCAGGTGGAGTATTTTTCTATATGAAAAATAAAAATCAGTCAAGCGTTCAAGCTCCTGCAGCCCAGAATAATGGAACTAATCAAATACAGCCTGATACACCAGATAAATCATCGAACGCGGGTTATAAAGATGGAGCTTACGAAGCTGTAGGATCATATGCATACCATTCGGGAACCGAATCAATTAAAGTAAGCGTTACTTTATCTAGTGGAGTAGTAAAGGATGTAACAGTTACTCCTCAAGCTAAGAATCCAGTTTCAAAAGAAAAACAAGCAGATTTCATAGCAAACTATAAGGAAATGGTAATTGGTAAAAATATTGATGAAGTTAAGCTTTCGAAAGTTTCTGGATCCAGTTTAACACCAATTGGATTTAATGCTGCGCTTGATGACATTAAGTCTCAAGCAAAATCTTAAAAATGTATTCTTTTAAGCTAAGCTTTGAAGCAATCGGAACCAGTTGGGTTATCGATTGTGTAGATTCGCCATATCCTCAAGAGAAAGTTTTATCAGATATTAAAAAGAGAATAGAAGTTTTCGATAAAACTTATTCCAGATTTCGTAATGATTCGCTCGTTTGGGAAATTTCTAAGAAAAAAGGGGAATATAATTTTCCACAAGATGCGAAAGATTTATTTTCTCTATATGAAAAACTTTCCTTGATCACTAATGGAGAGTTCACACTTTTAGTAGGAAATGTTTTAGAATAGGCGGGATATGATTCCGGTTATACATTAACGCCAGGAAAAATTGAAAAAATTCCATCTGAAAAAGAAGTTTTTATATATAAACACCCTGTTTTAAGCACTAAGATTCCATATCTTTTAGATTTCGGAGGGCTTGGGAAAGGATATCTGATAGATATAATCTCCAAAATCCTAGAGGATAGTGGAATAAAAGATTTTTGCGTCGATGGTGGAGGGGATATGTATTATAGAAATTCAAAAGAATTTCTTTCAATAGGCTTGGAGCATCCAGGTAATTTTGAACAGGTAATAGGAATTGCTAAAATTCAAAATGAAAGCATCGCAGCTTCTTCTGGGAATAGGAGAGCCTGGGATAAATTTCATCATATAATTAATCCTAAGACCTTGGAGTCTCCCAAGAATATTCTTGCTACCTGGGTAGTTGCAAAAAAAGCTATTATCGCAGATGGGTTAGCTACATGTTTATTTTTTGTTCCCAAAGAAAAGTTAGAGAAGTATTTTGATTTCGAAAGTTTAGTGCTTTTTCCTGATTATACTTTTGAGAAATCCAATAATTTTCCTGCAGAATTATTCATTGAAAAGAAAATTTAGTACAATATTTATATGAAAGCTATAGATAGATTTTTAAACTACTTTACAATGTATAAGGTAGTTTTATATGGTTTAATTTTTCTTTCGTCTTTAGCAATTTTTTCTTCTGGGATTGGAATAGTTCCATTTTCCACGTTTGATTTAATAATTTCCTTAGGATTAATTACCTTAATTTGTTTTGTTTCAAATTTTATTTTTGCAAAGATATTTAAAGTACAATTCAATATTGAATCTTTTGCTATTACATCGCTCATTTTATTTTTAATTCTTACTCCATATAAATTTGGAGAAAGCCCACTTAACTATATTTTATTCGGAGTTATTGCAATGGGTTCAAAATACGTATTTGTTCTTCATAAAAAACATATATTTAATCCCGTTGCAATTTCATTAGTAATAATGGGACTTCTTGGAGCAACTCAGACAGAATGGTGGATAGGAAATAAATTTCTTTTTCCATTCGTTTTGTTAATAGGATTTTTAGTAGTTAGAAAAATAAGGAAAATTAGTATGTTTTTATCATTCTTTATTTGCGCATTGATGTCTATTTCATTTTTTGCATATTTAAATAAAGCAGATATAGTTCAGATTCTTTCTCAAGCAATTCCTTCGTGGCCTTTGATTTTTCTTGGAACAATTATGCTAACTGAACCACTTACAACTCCTCCTACAAGAAAATTGCAAATTATTTATGGTGCCATAGTAGGAATTTTATCGGGGTCGCAAATTAGTATAGGGCCTTTTTATTCTACTTCTGAAACAGCGTTAGTTATTGGAAATATCTTTTCTTACTTTGTAAGTTTTAGAAAAAGATTAGTTTTAGAATTTATCAAAAAAGTACAACTTTCACCAAATATCTATGAATTTATTTTTAAAAAACCAAAAAATTTAAATTTTAAATCTGGTCAATACTTTGAGTGGACCTTAGGACATAAGAGGCCTGATAGCAGAGGAATGAGGCGATTTTTCACTATTTCTTCATCTCCAACTGAAGATCAAATAAAGCTTGGAATAAGAATGGATGAGAAAAGCAGTAGTTTTAAAAAAGCATTATTAAATATGAACCCTGGACAAAAAATATACGCAGGAAATCTAGCTGGGGATTTTATTCTTCCTAAGACAGATGGTAAATTAGTTTTTATTGCTGGTGGAATTGGAGTCACTCCATTTAGAAGCATAGTAAAATATTTAATTGATAAAAATCAAAGTAGGGATATAGTAATTTTTTATTCAAATCGAGACTTAGAAAATTTTGTCTACAAAGATATTTTTGAATTAGCAAAAAATATTGGCATAAGAACAATTTATCTTTTAACAAAGGGTGCAGAAGAAAAGAGCTGGAATGGATATGTTGGAAGACTTACTCCTGAAATTATTAAAAAAGAGGTGCCTGATTATAATGAAAGAATCTACTACATATCAGGAACTAATGAGATGGTCGAAGGATATAAGAATTTACTAAAAAAGTTAGGAATAAAATCTCATAAAATTAAAACTGATTATTTCCCCGGATTTTAAAAATAAAATAAGTATTGTTTGCGGAGTATTCTGCTTTATCTATTGAGAATATATTTTCTTCATAAAGCCCTGATTTGTAATAAGCAGTATTTGAAATGAATATATTTTTATTATTTAATTTTTGGATATTTAATTTCCAATCTGAGGGAAGGGGAGGCGCATATATGCCATATTTTTGTGAATCTTCATTCGTGCTTGATACTAAATAATCAATTTTCTGATTTTCTTTTTGAAGATATGGCAAGCTTTGTCCCCAGTCAAAATTACTTTCTGTTAATATTTTGGATCCTTCTTTAGACCCAATTACCGGATTAAAATAAGCAAGTGAGTCCTTATTTCTTAAACAAATTATTATTGAAATAAAAATTAGAGAAGAGATGATAATCTTTTTAAGATTTAATTTTTTCAAAACAAACTCTAATAACACAAAACCTGAAATAAAAGAAATAATCGGGAAAGCAGGGAGTAAATGTCTTACGCCAGTATTATAGTTTCCTAATGTAACTATAGATATACAGGAAAAAATTGTTATTATTCCAAAAATTATTTTTTTATCTTTTATTTTTCTGAATAATACTAAAAATATTCCTGTCGTTAGCAGGATGAGCAGATGAGGAGAAGTTTTTAGTAAAAATGAAAGTGGAATATATAAATAAGAACTTTCATGGCTTATATTTCCCATAAAAATTATCTGACGTGTAGGAATAAATTTAGGATTTACTACGTAACTCACTGCCGAAAAAGTAGAGTTAATCACTCCTCCTCCGGGAATGGAAAATTTATCTGCGAAAGCAGGATAAGTATGAAATCCTGATATCAGTAATATAAGAATAATAAATACTAAAAAGGCCAAAGAAGATTGAGTTAAAAATTTTTTAAATTTAATTTTTTTTAATTTAGGGCTCGCTAAAATTATGATAGGTAAAAACGCTGGCAAAAAAACACTCTTGGTAATATATAAAAAAATTATTGAAATTATGACAGGTAATAGATTATTTTTTTTATTTTGAATAAAAATTATAATTTGAGAAAATGCTAAAAAGAAAGTAATCATAGTCATTGTTTCAGTCGTTGCCAAATGAGTGTAGCCGATTACATTTGGCTCAACTATTAATAAAAAAAGAGAAATAATTGCAACTTTAAATGAGAACTGTTTTTTTATAAAAAAATAAAAATAAATAAAAAATACTGCGGTTAAAATTGTATTTGTGAATCTAGGAATAATAAGGAAAGGATCATTAAATAAATTTAATCCAACCAGCTGATAAATTCCAAAGGGAATTTTTGAAAAAGGTGGAGTGAAAGGATCTGAATTCGAAAAACCAGTAGTCAGCCATTCAAGACCTGATTTTATATGTGCTGGTTCGTCAAATGTGATTGAGCTAGAGGTTATTTGTAAATAGGAATTAAATAAAAAAAAGAATAATAAAATAATAGGAAAAATATTTTTATTTAGAAATATTTGAAATGCCAATTTCATATTTTGGATTATACATTATCTTACGGATTGCTTACCTAAGTTATTTATTTTCTTAACAAATAAAAATTATCATTTAATGATGAGTAGAAATGGATTGTATGTATTTATTGCAGCTGCTCTGGTAATAGGATTAATCGGAGGATATGTATTTGGAAGTTCCACATCGAATAATAGTGAGATAGCAGGAGCAAAAACAAATCAAGATATGACAAATTTAAATGCAACAATGGAGTTAAATAATCTTTTAAGAGAGCATGCTGTTTTAGGGGGTACGACGCTTATTAATTCTTATGATGGAAAAGATACTGCACAACTAGAGACTCTTATGGATGAAAACGGAAATAAGGTCACAGATTTTATAATAAATGTATATGGAACAGAAGTGGGGAATAATTTTTCAAGACTTTGGATGAATCATATGCAGGAGTATAAAAATTATACTAGTGCAAAGAAGAATAATAATGATTCAGGAATGGACAGCGCAAAACAAAACTTAAATAAAATAGCTCAAGATTTTGGTACACTTTTAGCTTCACAGAATTTACCAGCTAGCACTATAACCAACCTATTTAATGAACATATATCAGGAACGCTGGCGTTAGTTGATGCTCACGCTGATGATGATCAGACAAAAGAAGCAAATCTTATGAAGGTTGCATATGACCAGGCAGGAAAAATGGCAGTAGAATTCTCTACAGGAATTATTTCCGATCACCCAGATAAATTTAAATAATATTTAGGTTAAGTTTGCTATACTCATTTCGTGAACAGAAATTTAAAGATAGCACCTTGGCATAGCTTTTTTACTGATTTTAAATTTTATGCTCCCATCGCAATTCTTTATTTTCAACAAGTAACCGGATCTTTCGCTTTAGGAATGAGTGTTTTTTCTTTAGTAACAGTTTCCTCAGCGGCTCTTGAAGTACCAACAGGAATTTTCTCTGACAGAATAGGTAGGAGAAAAACAGTAATTATGGGTACTGCTTCTGCTTTTATCTCTTCAGTATTCTATGCAATAGGAGGATCTTATTCAATCCTAATAATAGGGTCATTATTTATGGGACTTTCCACTGCTTTTTATAGCGGAAATAATGATGCAATGCTCTACGATTCTTTAGCGGAAAAAAATGAGGAGGATCGTTTTGCAGAATTCTATGGAAAAATTAGTAAAATGTCACAAATTGCTCTAGGAATTTCTGCAGCTATTGGAGCGGTTTTATTGATAAAAGGGACTTTTTCAATGCTTGTTTGGCTCTCAGTTATTCCTCAATTAATCTGCTTAATAATCTCATTTTATTTTGTAGAGCCAAAGATTCATTCAGAGAAAAGTGGAAATATTTATAATCACATCAGGGAAGCATTCTTAGGTTTTTTACATAATCCAAAATTAAGACTCCTAAGTCTCTCTTCAATTTTTGGATACGGTTTTGGTGAAACAACTTTTCAATTTCAGTCCGCTGTTTATTCGATGGTTTGGCCTGCGTGGGCTATACCAATCGCAAAAATAATATCTTATTTTGGAGCAGCAACCAGTTTTCATTTTAGTGGAAAAACTATTAAGAAATTTGGAGAACTTAAAATGCTTTTGGCAGGAAATAGTTGGAGTAGATTTATAACTGTAGTCGCAACTATTTACCCAACAGTATTAACTCCGATTCTAATGTCCACAACCTCTTTATTTTTCGGAACCACAGTTGTTGCAAAAAATTCTCTTATGCAAAAAGAATTTAAAAAAGAACAAAGAGCAACAATGGGATCACTCGACTCATTTGTTGGAAGTTTATTTTTTGCATTTGTAGCATTTTCAATTGGACTTATTGCAGACAAATTATCTCCTGTGCAAGCAATCCTGATTTTGCAATTTTTTCAGGTAAGCAATCTATTTGTTTATATAAAACTATTTAGATCTCAGAAAAGTACTAATTGACGATTAAGAAATTGCTTATATAATAAAATTATGAAAATACATAAAGAAGGATCTAGAAGGGGAGTTGATTATGCTTTAGAAGCTCAGACGAAATTTGCAGATGCTTTAAGAGCAAAAGAAGTAGGAATGCATGCACATTTTAAAGATGGAATGATGCAGGCAGGAGCTTTATTTTTTAAAGCATTTTCTGCAACACATCCTAGCTATCAAGTGAGCAGGGAGTTGCACGCAAGCGGCGCGGTGACTAGTTTTTTTGAAGCAGGAAATATGAGTGTTACTCATGCAGCTGCTAGATTAGTATTATCAGTAATGGACCATGGAAGAATGGATCCGGTTAATTTGGCAAACATTAGAAGTATGGAACAGAAGGCGCGACAAGCTTTAACCCCATAAAAGTACTCCAAAGCTTTAAAATAATTGACTCTTTTTAGGGAAAAGAGTATCTTCGAATTAAATGGCCGCACTTATAGAAGCTTTAGGGCAATTTAGAGGAAAGCAAAGAGAGTTAGTTAAGCAGGAAAAAGTCGCAAGACTTCTTACATCAGCCCAAAGAGAAGTAGTAGGATCAATTGTTCAAATTCTTCCAGATATAAATGCTAAAACTAGAGTAATATTTGATGGAGCTCAAACCATGTTGGTGGGGCAGGTAGTTAATGTTTATGTTGACGGTCAGGTAGCAGGAGAAAAAGTAGATTTACTCTTAGTTCCCATAGGAGACCCACATGAAGAACCTAGTGGATTAAAAGATTTTGTGGGAAATGAAATTCTTCTAATGAGTGAAGGACAAATTCGTACAACACGGGATAATCCTTCCTATAGAATTTTAGAACCGTTAAATGATTCTTCGACAAAAGTAATAATTGATTCAGAAACTAGTGATAATAGAGCTAGGATTAGAAGAGCGCTTGATCCAAGTGATGCTTCTTATGTAAATCTTGGAACTGATTAAATTTATAGTATACTTAACTTATGTCAGAAGGAAATGGAAATCAGGAAAATAGTTCACCAAGAATTCCAGAAGGTTTTAATATCGGACAAATAAAACCAGGTCATCCTTCAAGGAGAAGACCTCCTGTTCCGGCAACCATATCTACAGGGGAAATCTTGCCTTTCCGCCCAAAAAAAGCTTAAAAAGATTCAATTTCTTAATTTCAGTAAATTGTCTTTGGACCTATAATAATATATAATTCCCCGATGATTAAGGATAGGTTGGGAATGCAAATATTAGAAGGTTGCTCCTATGATGTTGTAGTAAAAACTCCTGATGGGAGAACTACCCCTATTACTAATAGAACTTTTTTAGAAGTAGATGACATATTAGGTCACTATATTTCTTTAAATTTACCTCGAAGAATAGTAAGATCGATAGACCCTATAGAAATTTTAGATATTGGTGGAGGAGAGCAGTCTAGAGCAGCTTTGGAATTAAAGAATTTATATGGAGATATGGTAAATGTGACAAATTTAAATCCAGTCTTTCCAGATACCCCTTCTCCGGAAGGAGTAAGAAAGATTTTAGGATTAGCTCAGCAATTGCCTGTAGCTGATGAAAGTAAAGATCTCGCATATTCATCATTTGTTTTTAATTGTTTAACTGATCCTCAAAGAATGAAGGCGATTGGAGAAGTTTCTAGAATTCTCAAGCCGGGTGGAACCGCTGCAATTTTTTACGGATCTGATCGTTATGTTTATAAGAATGAAAGAGGCGCAATCTCATCTATGGGTTTACGATCAAATTTATTTTATGGTAGAGAAGTGGGAAGTGTTGAGAGTTCTGAATTTCCCATCTTATATTTATTTAAGCCTTATCACAGAACTTAGATTTTCCAGGGGTTTAAAATCTTCGCATTCTAATTCTTCAATTTTTAAATCCTTTTTGTCTCTCGTAATTTTGTAAGCTTTTGCACTATCATCTGATTTTAAAATTCTAAATTTATCATCTACTATTTCTATTGCAGTTTTATTATCCATTGCGAGTCCTATTCCGCCATCTCTTTTTATTAGTTTTTGAAAATTTTCTTCTCTTTTTTCAAAATGATAATGTGGACAGAAAATAAAAGGGAACCATCCAAGTCCTGTAACTTTTATAAAATCCCAAGAAACATTTTTTGATTTAAATCTTCTTGAATCACTATGTCCATATGAAAACCAACAGATTGCTCCAGCACTAAGTCCTGCGATTACTATTCCATTTTCCCACGCTTGTTTGAGGAACTTGTCGACTCCAAATCTCTTCCAGGCCCTTAGCATTCTAAAAGTGTTTCCTCCGCCAACATAGATAATATCAGCGCTAAAAATTTTTTCTTTAATCTCATCATTTTTAATATTTTTATTTAAAAATAAAATATCAGTAATGCACTTTAGTTCTTTACCAAAATAATCTTCAAAATTTTTTATATAACCTTTGGAGTCACTTGAAGCAGTAGGGATAAAAAGAATTTTTGGAGATTTTTTACCGGAGAGTTTTATGATTTCCTGGTCAATTTTTCTAGTTTCAATTTGATATCCATCTCTTCCAATTTCTCCGCCGCCGATAGCTATTACTTTTTTCATAACGAAATTATAGCATTTAAGTATTTCATGACTTCGTGTAAGTTTGAATTTAGACCTATAATAATATATAATTTCTCGTCATGGCAACTGAAAGACCAAAATATAGAATGGTTCCTGGAGCTACTCTTTCTGAAAAAAGAGAACTTTTAGCCACTGAGGCGGGGTTTACGCAGCTTACCAATAGACCATTTTTTTCTATAGATATTACGCTTGGAAAACAGGTTACTTATAATTTAGATCGGTTAGTCGCAAGTGGGCAAAGAGTGAATGCTTTAGAGATAGGTGGAGGATATAAATCATCTGCGTCAAGAGAACTAGTTGATAGATATGGTGAAAATCTTCATATGACAAATCTGGATTTAATTCATCAGGTTTTGGATAATCCAGCTGGTTTAACCACTGTGTTAGGTAGCGTAGAAGATATTCCTCTTCCAGATAATAGCCAGGATTTTGCTTTTTCTGCATTTGTTTTCATTTGGTTGAAAAAGATGGCTCAGCTAAGGGGAATTAGGGAAATAAGAAGAGTATTGAAACCTGGAGGAAGAGCAATAATTCATCATGGTAAGGATTTAAAGACAGATGGAAGAGATATGGATTTATTTGTCAAAATGGCAGTAGAAGAGAATATTTTTGTCGCTTCAAGTTTTATACCGAGATTTGTAAGGGGAACAGAACTATTAATAGTAGAAAAACCTCTTGAGTAACTAGTCGTTTATTTTGTGTAAGAAAGTTGACATAATCTTTTTATGCTTAATGAGAACTTTGTCTATTTGGGTTTAATAATTACTTTTTTGGGGAGTGCGGGATATTTTATAAAAACCATTCAAGGAAAAGCTAAGCCCAATCGAGTTACATGGTTTTTGTGGGGAGTAGTTCCGCTTATTGCATTTGCAGCACAGCTTGATCAAGTGGAAGGACCTCAAAAACTACTTACTCTTTTTGTAGGTCTTGATCCACTATTAATATTTTTTGCTTCCTTTGTAAATAAAAAAGCTTATTGGAAAATAGACAAAAGAGATTATCTCTTTGGCGGTCTTTCTATTTTAGGTCTTATGCTTTGGCTCTTAACTGGAGTAGGAAATATAGCGATTTTATTTAGTATTCTTTCAGATTTATTGGCTGCCATACCAACTGTAATTAAATCTTTCCGTGATCCAGAAAGTGAAAGTGCATTCGGATTTGTGGCACCAGGAATAGCATCTGTGATTACTCTTTTAACTATTAAAGAGTGGAATTTTGCGACTTATGGCTTTCCTCTATATATATTTTTAATTTGCTGTGTTTTAAGTTTTCTAATTCTTTCGAAAATTGGTAAAAAATATTCCACAAATAAATAATATTGACTCCTCAATGAAAAAGTATATAATCCCAAGCTATGGCACTTGGCAGGTTTAAAGAAGTAAGTCAGGGTATGTTGTCAGAGCATGCTGATACTGCGCGCGGGAGAATTGACGAAGCTCTTGCAGTAGGTGATTCTCAAGCGGTAGTTGATGCAACCAGAAGACACCAGATAATATTAAGCGAAAGCGGAAATGTTTATACTGGATTAAGTCTAATTCAGGACGCATTTGCGAGGATGGGTTTGGGCTTAGATCCAATTTCAGTAGAAGATTTATTTGACCCTATTAAACTTGAGCCTAAAGATAAAGGCGGAGAATCGGAAGGAGATTTAGTTTTTACACAGGCTGCAGATGCGCTCCCTACCGCTTTGACGCCGGATGATGAGCCAGACCCTTTTGCATTACCAGATAGTCCCGATACTTTTTTTGATGATCCAGTTGTCTTGCCGGATGGATTCTCTGACGATGAGGATTTGGCTGTAGCATCTCCAGGAGTCGCTAGTTTCGAAGGAACAGCAAGTCTAGAAATTTCTTCTAGGGAAAAACAAATTATTGAAGCTGTTTTTGGTTTAGATCGAGACAGAAGAGGACTGATGTATAGGAAATTCGCTTATGCAGTAAGTGCTATCCTTTCTGGTGAGTTGCCGCCTAAGGGTACCCCAGAGTCATTTCAGCAATTTGGAAATGCGCTTAGGGTAATTGGTGATTTTACAAAAGATTTAATTAGAGACTTGGAAATTTCCAGAGTAGATCCTTCTAGTCTAACTGAAGATAGATTAAAGCAGGTGGGGCGTTTTACTGAATATTTAGCTTCACAGGGTTATCCCGAGAATATTTCCCCAGAAGTTTTAGACAGAATTCGAATTAGAAAAGGCACCAATAGAACTTTCTTAAGAAGCATACTAAGAAATCCACGGGAAGAGCAAGAAGCGGGAGGCTTATCTTCTCAAGACCCAATTATTATAGTTGATCTGAGTAGAACGCGAGCTGAATCAGTTCAGAATCCAAGAAATGGAATGTTTGGATTAAAACCAGTTCAAGGAAAAGACTTTCACATTGCTTCGCCTGCTCCGAGTAGAGTAGATGTACCTGATCCTGAAGCGGAGATGCGCAGAGAAGCAGAAGCTAATAGAAAAATAATACAAGCAGTTTTGGAAATGAATGATCAACGGGAGCCAATCCATGTCAGTCTTAGGGATATTGCTTTAAGCTTGTTGGGTTCAAAAGTCTCTGATTTGTCTTCTGATGAGAGAGATAAGGCTGCTGATGAATATGTTTCCAGATTTTTGACTCCTTTTATTTATGAAAGGATAAGAGCGAAGGCTGCTTTAGATCAAAGAGGTGCGGGAAGTTTAAATCTTCAGCAAAAAAAGCATGCTCAAGAATTAGCTGCTGGTCTTATGCGGTTTGGTTATCCATCTGATCTTAGTCCCGCTGAAGTGGGTTTAATTATGTCTAGGCAAACAACACTTCCTGCTCTTCTTGCCAGAAAAGAGGAGTAGCTGGATTACCTGAAAGAAATACTAAAGCGCCAAAACCTGAAACAGATGGTCATCATAATAAAGAGGTAGCTTATAAAAAAGTTGATAGATTAACAGATGTGCAAAGAAGGTTTATGGAGATAATATTCGCAACAACAGCTGATGGTTTGCTGACGCATGCTTCAAGAGAAAGTGCAATTGCAGCAATGTATCCAAAAGAATATCAGGAAGCAGTCAATAATAATGATAAGAAGGCATTGGCACTTTTAGCTGCACATTTTGAAAGATCAGGTAGCGCAGTTTGTAAAATGATTCAAAATGCAATAAGCGGTGATCATGCACCAGCAGAGCTTAGAGCAACTTTGGTGAATCTTAAAAAATCTCCGCATTTTGAAGGATTTGAAAATAGTCAATTTTTAGATTATGCTCAGAGATTCTTAGCATAGTTTCTTGACTGATAGGAAAAAGAAGGTATAATTTGCTTATGGCAGCAGAAAGAACTGAATCAACTTCGCCCCGAGAACCATTGGTTATCCCAGAGGCATTAGCTCTTGAAATAAATAGATCGGTGGACATGCTTTTAGGATTAAGAACTGCAAATAGAACAGCTTATGCCGCGACAAGTGAGGCTCAGTTTGGAGAAGTAGTTGGAGTAGATGTGGCTGCTCAAAGAACATATTTGGAGCATCAAGTAAAACATGCTGATGTGAGATTAAGAGCTTTTGAGACTGAAGAAAGAGAACAATTGCCAGATCTTTCCACACTTTCTCGAGAAGAACTCTTAGCTTTATATGACACTGGAACAGCGGGACTTGAAAGAGTTTTTAGGAATCCTGCAAATTGGGGAAGAAGAGTAGATATCCCTTACTCTCAGCCAGGTTTATCTGGTTTTTCAGTTCTTCAGGATATGAGAGCGCATGAAGCTCATCATGAAGGGTTAAGTAGGGGAACGCTTGCGCATTTTGGAATTCCTCAGCCACCAGAAGTCACCGCCACTTTCGGAAAATAGAATTATTTCAATATTTCAAAAATTTTATTTTTGGATTTTTCTCCTTTTAAAAGAATTATCTTGGATCTAGGGATTTTAAAAAAATTGGAAAGTTTATTTATGATTGCGGCATTTGCACGACCATCTAAGGGAGCTTCATTTACGTAAACATGGAGTGTGCCCAGAAGGTCTTCTTCAACTTTTTCATTCTTTGAATTCGGATGAGCAATTATGGATATTTTCATTTTTTAATTCTAGCATTTAAGTTTACCATTTCTTCTATTCTTGACTTCAAACTAAAAGAAAGTATAATGCGTGCATGAGTGCAAATAGAGAAAACATGCATGCTCTTTTGAGACCAGAAGATGTTGGAACTCCAGAATATAGAGATATAAGAGCTCTGGATCATATGCAGGGGATAGGTGTTAGTATGTTTGTAATTGGTCTTGCTACAGTCACTCAGGAGATGCTTAACGATGTAGCTAGTCGTCCAGCAAGTGTAGTAGCTCTTTCAGTTGGTGCAGCTATAGCTGTAGCTGGTGCTTCTTTGTTTGCAGCAGGACATGAGATGCAGGGTAATTCTTTTAGTGAATTAGTTGCGCGTCGAGTACGCGAAAGATTTAACTCAGGAGCCCCGGATCAATAAGATAATCCTTAAACATTAAGCTAAATATTTCTTGACTTCATAATAAAAAGGCCTATAATATTTAGATGGGTTTTAGAAATAAGGAATCAGGTCAAATTTACAACGCCAATGCATATATTATGCCAGGGGATGTAGGCAAACCTGAATATGCAGAAAAAAGAAAACTGGATCATTTACAGGGTGCGGCTTTCACATTATTTTCTTTGGGTTTAGCAGTCATGACGCAGGAAGGAATAAGCGATCTTATGAGCATTCCTAGAAATGATGTAAATGTAGTCACCGGAGTTATGCTTGTGGGTTTAGGTTTTGCCTCAATTGTCGGTATTCAGCATAGAAAAGAAAAAGTTTATTACGATCTCACAATGAGACAAATAGAAGAAGTTTCCCAAAAGTCACAAAATCCTTAAATCTTGTTGACTTAAAAGTAAAAGGATAGTAGATTAAGTTTTATGACAAAAGATTTAGGAACTCGCGAAAATCCTTGGAAACTTAAGACTCCTCCGGGAACAAGTGAATATCTCATGTATAAAGATGAATCACTCACGCCTCCTGCGATTGTTTGTGTAGTAGGATCAACTACTCTTAGTTATGATTTGCGCGCGATTAAAGATCTTCATGAAATGTTAAAAAAACATGGAGATTGGATGGAGCTGGGGAGTGCTGACGAGCAAAAGCCGGCCAAAGAAGGAACAGTAGAAGCATGGGCTAGATCTTCAGAAAATCCCATTGGCGGATGGTATGGGTTAAAAAAAGGACTTCGCGGAAGATTTGGGATGTATATGCCTCCACTTATGGAAGCTTTGGGATTAGTAGAGTTAGAGCACAATCCTCGAAATAACCGCATGCGCGCCAAATAATTTCCATTTGACTTCAGGAGAAAAGAGTATATAATCCGCGAAATGACAGATTCAGATACAGGAGAAGCGAGCTTTGAGGAACGATTTGAATACTTTATTGGTCTCGCCAAATCTTTACCAACAGTTCCGGTAGAAGATCCGAGAATCCAAGCTATTCTTAAAGCAACAACAAAAGAAGAAAGGGCAGAAGCCGTAAGGCCTTTTGCGCTTTATGGTCATAATTTTGTTGAATTATTTTATGGCTTAAGAGCTCAAAGACTAGATCCAAATGCAAGATATGGAGAAGTTGGAGTTATGATTTCTCAAGCTGCACAGTGGGGAGATTCTTGGACGAATTTTTTAGCTAGTAATGGAGTACTTTTGGCAGATATAGATTCTGTTTTAGGAGAAAGAGAAGTGCTTTCAGGTTTAATGGGGTTTCATCGAGACATTTTCTACCAGGATCAGTATTCAAGAGAAAGAAAAAAGGCAATGTCCGATGAGTTACTTTCTGCTCCAAATCATCCACTAGGCGTAGACGCTATTCATTATTATTATGCGGATATGCTTAACCCACTTCTTAGGCAAGCTTGGGTTGCTATGGAAAATGCTGGAATTGACCAGGGTTATATTCCCCACGAATAACTAATTTCCATTTGACTTTGAAGCAAAACAACCTATAATGTCTCGTTATGCCAATGCCAGAAAGACAAATATTAACAGAAGAGCAATTGAGACATCTCAGAAAAGCAAATCTTGAAAGATTAATGTTCGGAGGACACAGAGAACTTTTTGCCGAATGGCTTGTGAGGGGAGAGGTGGAAGAAGAAATTGATCCTACAGGAGCTCTAGCAGTTTTTCCTGTCCCATTACCAAGCGGAGAAATTGATGTAGAACTTCAAGCTAGTACAGCAGATGATCTCAACCCAGAAGATTTTTATAGAGAGGTTGCAGGCCTTACGCTTTCTGAGGATGCTTTGGCAAAAGAGGCCATAGATTTTGCAGACATGCCTGTAACTGGAGAGCAAATGCTTGGCTGGGCGGCGCCTGCTTTGATAGGAAGTGGATTACCAGCGGGGATACTTGTTTTTTCAGGATTCGGTAGACCTGTATCAGATCAGTCAGTCCGTCTTTTAGCACCAGCAATTATCCCTCCATCTATTATTCTTAGGTTGTGTCAGGAAAGAATGCCAAGATATGCTTCTATGGATGTAGTAGCGCAGGAAAAGAGAGTTCTGCCAGAAGACCCCCAGCCTTGACACAAAAGCAAAAGGGGAGTAAGATCGCCTTGATTCTGCCTAATAAAATGGCAGAAGAAATTCAAAATAATTTTTCACCAAAAAAATCTTTAAGACCATACATAGTTGGTTTTATAACTTTTTTAATTGTTTCTTCTGGAATTGCATTAGCCACTTCACCTAAAACTTTTGTAAAAGGAACTTCAGATCAAGTTAGTCCTACGCCAATTGTTACTGTGTCGCCAACTGCGACAAATACACCAACACCGACAGTCACACCTTCTCCTGCGCCTACTTCCAAGCCTATTTTTACACCAAAGCCGACAGTATTTATTCCTACATCAGCTCCAGTATCAAATACGGGATCAGAAGATAAATATTATATAAATGTTGATGGAAATAAAGTTAAATCACCCTCATATTCTGATTCTGTTCCTTCAGATGCTACAGCTCAATGTCGCGATGGCTCATATAGCTATAGTCAACATAGGCAAGGAACGTGTAGTGGTCACGGCGGCGTAGCCCAATGGCTCTAGAATATTCTCTCCAAAGTAACTTTTACTCTCATTGTGCTAAGGTTTGATACGTTTATAGTATTGATTTTTTTAGTTATATTTAGTATAATACGCAAAGCAAATTGCGCGATTGCAATTTGCTTTTAATTAGAGTTCCTGCCGAGACCCGCATTTTTTGCCCGCCCCGACACCAACTCCACAAATGATACCAATAATTATTTTAGGTGCGGGAGCATCCACTGGATATGTATCGCCTGATTACGATATGCGAGATCAAAGGTGGAAGCCGCCATTAAGTAACAATATTTTTAATATTAAATATTCTAGTTTTTTCGATCGGTATCCCGAAATGAAAAACTTAGCATCTGAAGCAATGAGATCTGTTCCGCATAGAGAAAGTTTTGAGCAGTATCTGACAAGAATAAAAGAAAAAAGAGCATCTAGCGATAAAGACAAGCAAACCCAGCTAATGATTTTAGGATATTACTTACAGGAGTTATTTTTTACAATATCACAGGAATATGGTAATCAGCACATAAATAGCTATAGATCGTTAATTGAGATTGTTAAGGAATATGGAGGAGAGGCATTAATAATTGATTTTAATTACGACTTGCTATTTGAGCAAAATATTTCTGAAATTGATGACAGAATTGATAGTTATGTATCAGGTCCAATTAAAGTTGTAAAACTTCATGGGTCGTGTGATTGGGTATATTCAGTACGAAAAATGTTTTCCGATGAGACAAGTTCGTACAGCTTTATAAAAGAAGATCCTTGGTTTTTTACTCATCCGTTAAACCAGAAGCCTAAGCTTTTAGAATTTAGAAGACCAAATATAGGAAGCTTATATAATCTTAATAACGACAGGCTCAATTATTATCTTTTTCCTGCAATTGCGGTACCTTTAATTGAAAAAAACTCCTTCATATGTCCTGAGCTGCATGTGGAAGCCCTAAAATCTGCGCTTAAGTCTACAGACAAAATACTGTCTATAGGATGGCGAGGCACTGAAAAAAACTTTATTGATCTTCTGTCAACAGAACTAAAACAAAATGTAAATTTTACTATTGTTTCATCCGGTCGTCCCTCTGCTGAAAAAACAATGGCCAATTTATCTCATATTTCGAAATTAAATTTTACTCTTAGTTCGCAAGAGGGGTTCGTTAATTTTATAAAAAGTGAAGAGGTAGACGATTTTTTTAAAGGAGGTGAGAAAAATGACAAAGCATCAAATAATTAATCAGACAGTTGAGATAATTGAGAAATCTCCTAGGGGATCTAATACAACAAGTTTAAATCTTGAAATTAAATATGTTTATGAGACTTTATTAGAATTATATAAAGAAGCTGGTATTTTAGAAGGCTAATTTATTTGATTCCATCATGGAGGTGTCGGGGTGGAGGGAGAAGGAGTATTAGTTTATAATAAATTTGATGTTAATTCTTCTTGCATTCGCATTCCTTGCTGGAATTATCACCATTCTTTCTCCATGCATTCTTCCAATTCTTCCAATTGTTTTGTCTGGGAGTTTTGGATCCAAGCGAAAACCATTTGGAATAGTAATTGGATTTATTTTAAGCTTTACTGTCTTTACGCTTTTTCTTTCACTTCTAGTAAGTTTTACAAAAATTCCTGCGGATTTATTAAGAATCCTTTCTATAGTTATTATTTTAATTTTTGGAATAAGTCTTATCCTTCCGGGTTTTCAAACATTCACTGAAAAATTATTTTCCCGTATTTCTGGAAGATTTGCTATAAAAGGAGAACATGAAGGAATTCATGGTGGGATTCTGATAGGACTTAGTCTGGGACTCTTGTGGACTCCATGTGTCGGGCCGATTATCGCTTCTGTTATAACTCTTGCCGCGACAAGTACAGTAAATTTAGCAACATTTCTAATTACACTTTCTTATTCAGTGGGGACTGCAATTCCTATGTTGGCAATTATGATTGGGGGAAGAGGACTGCTCCAAAAAATTCCATGGCTTCTTCCAAACACTTCTAAAATCCAAAAAGGGTTTGGAGTACTTATGATTCTTACTGCAATCGCTATATTTTTTAATTTTGATAGAAAATTTCAAACATTTATTTTAGATAGATTTCCAAGTTATGGAACAGGACTTACCAAAATAGAAGATAATAATGCTGTAAAAAATGAACTCGATAAACTTTCAAGTTTTGATAATCCATTTTCAAATTCTCCAATAGCGCCAGAATTAATAGAGGGTGGAAGGTGGTTTAACTCTGAGCCACTTAAAATAAAAGAGTTAAAAGGAAAAGTGGTATTGGTAGATTTCTGGACATATACATGTATCAACTGCATAAGAACGCTCCCGTATCTAAAAGAATGGAATGAAAAATATAAGGATAAAGGACTTGTGATAATCGGAGTACATACTCCCGAATTTGAATTTGAAAAAAATCCTGAGAATGTAGAGAAAGCTTTAAGAGATTATGGAATTACTTATCCTGTCATGCAAGATAATGATTATGCCACTTGGAACGCATATTCAAATAGATATTGGCCTGCAAAATATCTTATAGATAATACTGGAAAAATTGTTTATACGCACTTTGGAGAAGGAGATTATGATGTTACTGAATCAAAAATTCAGGAGCTTCTAAAAAAGGCGGGGAGTAGTGTTTCTGAAAAAATTAATAATCCTTCAGCAAATATTCATTCTGAATTAATTTCCCCAGAGACTTATCTTGGGTCAGCAAGAATGCAATATTTTTATCCAGGTGGAGGATTAAGAAATGGAAGTGCGCATTTTGATCTGGAAAGAAATATTCCGCAAAATAATTTTTCTTTCGGTGGAGATTGGATGATAAGTAAAGAATACGCTCAAACTTCAAAAGATTCATCTTTAGAATATAATTTTAATGCGCAAAATGTCTTTCTCGTAATGAGACCTGTGGGAACTTCAAAAGGGATAGTTAAAGTATATGTTGATGGTAAAAAAGTAAAAGACCTAATCATTGATACAGACAAGCTTTATAATTTGGTGAGTCTTCCAGGGGTAGAAAATCATCTGCTTCGTCTTGAGTTTTCAGATGGTATTCAAGCTTTTGCATTTACTTTCGGTTGATTTTTCCACTATAATTGCCACTTATGGTTGAAGGAGGTAGAGAGCGATTGCCCGTTATAGTGGTTCCTGCTGTGCAGGTTTTTCCTTTAAGACCGGTAGAAGGAGACATGGAAGTTTTTCTAGGGCTCAGAGCTACAAGAAGTCATCGTCTTCAGTGGGCGCCACCTGGTGGACACGTAGATCCTGGGGAGACCGATGAGGCAGCAGGCGTGAGAGAGCTTTTTGAAGAAGCGGGAGGAATAGTTCCTAAAGAAAGATTGATATTTCATAAAGATTGGCCTTCGTCGTTAATACCAGGAAATCTGGAGGGAAGAAGCGTACTTTTTGAAAGTAGAGTTAGAGCTTTTATTTTGAATGCCAGTGGACTTGAGTTATCTAATGTTTCGCCTAGAGAACATGTAGAAATGAAATGGTGGAGACTAAATGACGCTTTAAGGATGCACGAGAGAATTTTGGCATCTAGGCCAGATACGCAAAACCGGCATTTTATTCCGGGAACTCTTACTCAGGGAACAGAAAGAATGATTCGATGGCTTCTGGAGAAATAATTTTGTTTTCTCTTTTTTATTTGCTATAATGACTTTTATGTTAAATAGACAAAACAATTATTGGTATCACACCTTCTTGAGGGAGGCGTGTTTGTCGTAGTCTAAATTAATTTAGCATTCGATGGAGCCTCCCAAACGGGAGGTTTTTTTGTGGCAAAAAATATGAAAAATATAGAAATTCAAAATCAACATCTAGTTCACTTTAAACCTGAGTCGCAGGAAGGTTTTTCGTTGCCTCAAGATCAAGAGGTTCTTGTTAATAGTGTGTTTGGAGTAAATAAAGATGGAGTGCTCCCGGCAAGGTTTTTAAGTGGATTTGTGTCTACATTTTCACTCGCTAGAGATATAGGTCAGCTTAGCGGCGGGAAAGTTGAGGTTAGAATTTTTCGACCCACAAATATTAGCGCATTTGTAAATAGTATTCCGGAATTTGTTGTTGAAAGACAGCTTCAGCAAGGAAATGAAATCCTTGAAATATTTGCTGCTAATTTTTTCCCTGATGTCGAGTTTTTCATAGAAGAGGATGAACCTTTGACGGAGGGCGCAATCGATCTTCTTAGTAGGATGAGTCAGGTAATTGGAAGAGGCTCATCGGACGAGCAACAAGAGGGATTAAAAGAGAGCGGGAAAAGGATTGGGGGCGAAGCCGGAGCTAATAATGCATTTATATATGCCGCGCATCATTCTTTTGGATGGAGCGATTTGCATCATGATTCAATTTTTAGACATGAGCCGGGAGGTAGTGTTCTAAACACGATTCCGCCATCTGACAAAAAATTTAAAAGTCTTAGAGATATTGTTTTCGCTTCTAGCGAAGCGGATGTGCAAGATCTTCGTGTAGGAGGATTTCATAGAGATCTGGTTATTAATATGTGCGGCACGCCTCACTACATGCTCTTAAAAGATAAGGATGGATGTGTTAGAGAGCCAGGATTTGATGAAGTATTGTCAGTTCTTGGATCAGAAATAATTTCAGATTTACAGAGTAGATTTAAGAGTGAGCATGATCCGCAATTGAGAGAAAATTTGCGAAAAGTAAGGCAGGATTTAGAAAAATTAATGCAAATTTCTTCAAATGGTGATGTGGATGCGATAAATAGCTTAACCTTTGGATCTTTGGTAAGAGGGGAGGCAAAGATATGAAAACGATGGGAATTATAGGTGGCCTAGGGCCCCAGACAACTGCAAACTTTTTTATGGAAGTTGTTTTAAAGTGCGCAAAAATTAATAAATTAGAACAGCCGGAAATATTAATTCAAAATGTAAAAGTCCCTTTTGAATTACAGGAAAAATTTATCATGAAGGGGGAGGGTGGAGATGAGTTTCTAAAAATTCTAGTTGATTCTGCAAAAAAATTAGAAAAAGCTGGTGCTGATTTTCTGGTGATTCCTTGTAATAGCGTGCATGTTTTTATAGATGAGATTAGAAATTCAGTGAAAATTCCAGTGCTAAGCATATTGGATGAAACCGCGGATTTTATAAGTTCTAAAAAGCTTGAAAAGGTAATTTTATTAGCAACTCCTTCAACGATTAAAAATAAATTATTTGATGAAAAATTAAGTTTTAAAAATATCGAAATTTTAAAACCTATTGAGGAAGATCAAGTCAAAATAGGAAAAATTATAAATAAAATTTTAGAAAGAAAAGAGCGGAATTCAGATAAATTAAATCTACTGAAAATTATAGGTAAATTTGATGATGCTGATGCATTGGTTTTGGCATGTACAGATTTACATATTTTATTAAATTCCCATAAAAACTTAGAAATAGTCGATACGATGACTGTTTTAGCAGATGCATCCGTTAAGGAGGTTTTTAATACTTATTAATTATGTTAGCAAGAGAAATACTTAGCTTGAATCCAGCCTTAGGACTATTTGTCGTTCAGTACCTCTCGCGAGGGGACTCAATAGTTAATGGAAAAATAATAGCTGCAAGCAAATTAACATGAAAGAACATAAAATAATTTTTGATATGGATGGAACTCTTTATCATTTAGATAAAACAAGAGGACAGACTTTTGGTGCGTCTAGATTTGGTACTGACATTAAATCAAATGTACTTCGATTTTTTGAAGGACAATTTTCTCTAAGTCCCGAGGATGCGGTAAAAGAGCAAGCCAGAATTTCGAAAAAATATGATGGAGAAGTGAGTATTGGAGTGGAAGTTGAGTTCGGTATTTCTAGAATGAAATATTTCGAAGCTACATGGAATCTTGTCCCAGAGGAATACATAGAGCCAGATCCAGGATTAAGAAGTGAGCTTGAAGATCTTCAAGGAAGAATGGCGCTTCTTACAGCTGCTCCTAGGATTTGGGCTCTACGTGTTCTCGCGTTTTTAGATGTTGAGGATTTATTTGAAGGGAGAATTTTTACTGGCGAGCCAGATCTTAGAAAACCAAGCCCCGCTGTATTTCAAATGATTGCTGGGGAGTTGGGAGTAGTACCCGGAAATGTTTTTTCAATAGGAGACCAGGAGCATTCAGATATTCTTCCAGCAAAAAGTATAGGAATGAGAGCAGTAAAAATTGGACCAGGAGAAACGATAGCTGATTTTCAAGCAGAAGATGTAAGACAAGCGATTGGGATTTTAAGGGGGGAGGGTTTTATATGAGAAAAATAATTATTGATACTGATCCAGGACACGATGATGCAATGGCTTTAATGCTCGCTGTTAAAAGTGGAAAATTTGATATTAAGGCAATTACGACTGTTGCTGGAAATTCTACGATTGAAAATACCACTAGAAATGCGACATTTATAATGAAGCTTTTAGATTCAGATATTCCTATTTTTTCTGGGGCAAAAAAACCACTAAACAGAAAACTAGTATTAGCCAAAGTTCACGGCTTAAGTGGTTTGGAAGGAATAGATCCAAATAATAAGTTTAGGCTGACCAATAACGCTGTCGATAAAATTATTTCTTTGGTTAAAGAAAATCCAAATGAAATAACTATTGTTACTTTAGGACCTTTAACGAATGTTGCTAAAGCAATTCTAAAAGATCCTAAATCTATGATGAAAGTTAAGGAAATTGTATCTATGGGAGGAGCTGTGAGAGTAGCAGGTAATCAAAATAGAGTATCAGAATTTAATTTTTTTGTAGATCCTGAAGCAGCTAAAGTAGTCATGAATTTTCCTGCAGATAAAACAATTGTGCCGCTTGATGCATGTAATCATGTATTAATGGGTTATAAAGATTTTGAAAAAATTAAAAATGAAGAATTAAAAAAAGTACTTTTAAAAATGATTAAACCGTACATTAAGAATTTAGGAAAAGATTCAGGTGTAAAAGCTGCACTTATGTATGATCCTTTGACCATTTTTTATCTGTTATCAAAAAAAAGTTGCAAAGTTCAAAGCTATAATATCGACATTGAAACAAAAGGTGAGCTAACTCGCGGTATGAGTGTTTCGGATCTTAGAAATGTAAAAGAAAGCGAAATTACAAATTGTAAGGTTGTAGAGAAAATAAAAGCAAAAGATTTTATAAATTATTTTATTTCCACTTTATCCAAATAAATTAATATTAAGGTATAATACGGATTATGAATTTATCTATTGGAATTGTGGGGCTTCCTAATGTAGGGAAGTCTACTTTATTTAATGCGCTTTTAAAACGCCAGCAGGCACTTGTTGCTAATTATCCTTTTGCGACAATTGAGCCGAACATTGGTGTAGTTCCTGTACCGGATGAAAGACTGGATAAATTAGCGCAGATTACAAAAGTTGAAGAAAAAATGACTGATCTTCCTCCGATTAAGCATGCAACTGTTAATTTCGTAGATATTGCAGGGCTAGTTAAAGGCGCATCTGAAGGAGCAGGACTTGGAAATAAATTCCTGTCTCACATAAGAGAAGTAAGTGTAATTGCGCATGTAGTCAGAGCTTTTGAAGATTCAGACATTTTAAGAGAAGGTTCGGTAGGAGTTAAAGAAGATTATGAAACTATTCAGACAGAACTTATCCTTGCTGATATTCAGACAGTTTCCAAAACTCTAGAAAACAGGAAAATCGACCTTCATAGAAAAAGCGGAGCTGAAAAACTTTTAGATGGACTTAATGCAGGAAAAAGAGCATATGACATAGAGCTAAGTGACGAAGAAAAATCTGCAGTATGGGATATGTTTTTGCTTACCAATAAGCCGGAGATCGTGGTTTTAAATGTTTCTGAAAATGAATATTCTGGTGACTCAATTGGAGGATTTATAGATAAATATTCAGAGATTATGAGCTTATCTCGCGAAAAATTTGTAGTTATTTCAGCAAAGATTGAAGCTGAATTGGCAAGTTTATCCGACGAAGAACAGATAGAGTATTTGAAAGATTTAGGTTTAGTTCATTCTGGGCTTGAAAGACTTATTCAAAAAGCATACGAAGAATTAGGTTTGATTTCTTTCTTGACGGCAGGGGAGAAAGAAGTAAGAGCATGGACTATTAAAAAAGGTTCAACTTCAGTTGAAGCAGCTGGGGAAATTCATACAGATTTTATGAAAAGATTTATAAAAGCTGAGGTAGTAGGATTTGATGCATTTGTTGAATTTTCGGGGTGGCGTGGTGCAAGGGAGCATGGAAAAGCACAGCTTGAAGGACGGGATTATATAATGCGAGACGGAGACGTTGTAGAGTTTAAAATAGGAAGTTAATTGATCTTCTTTTTTCAATAAATTTATCCCCAAGAGTTCCATAGATAGGTAAGGACTGAAGAAAATCAGCAATTTTTTCTAAGATTATTTCACTTTTTCCAAATTCATTTTTATATTCTTCATAAAGAACGGGATCAAACTCTTTAACAATTTCTTGAGAAGAAATAGAATCTATATTCAAACCAATTTTTCCAAATAATTTTTTTGATCTTGGAATGTGTGAAGATGTAGTAAGGAATGCAATGTTAGAAAATCCATTGGTTTCAATTATTTTTTTTGAGAACTGCGCGTTTTGTTTTGTATCCATAGATTCTTCTTCTAGTAATAGGGAATCTTTAGAAATTTCAGGAAATTTTTCCAATAGAAATCTTTTCATTGCTTCTGCTTCTGATGGGTAATCTTTTCCTGCTGTTCTGCCACCGGAAAATATCAAATTATCCGATATATTATTTTTCATTATTAGCCCCGCTGCGATAACGTTTACTTCGCTCTTACGACTTAAAAAATTTTTAGATCTTCTGATTTTATTCTTACTTCCAAAATACCCTACATTTTTACCCAGGACTACAACTGCATCATATTTCATGTAAATATCTTAGCATGTTGTTAATCAACGATTGTTTTTAGCCTTAAATTATGTTAAGATTAACTCTAATAAAAATGACATATCAATTAACTTTAGTTCTCAAGACAAACTTAAAAGAAGCCGATCAGAAAAAGCTTATTGAAAGTATAAAAGGAGAATTAGGAAAAGCAAAAATTACAGAAAAATCATGGGGCCAGAAGCCTCTAGCTTATCCTATACAAAAAGAAGTCTCAGGACTTTATCTTCATTGGACAATTGAGGGAGATCAAGTAATTAGTAAGGATTTAGAAAAAATGCTTACCACAAACGATAAAGTATTAAGACATCTTCTTTTGAGACTTAACTAATATGGCACGATCACTTAATAGAGTACAGCTTATCGGAAATCTTACTCGAGACCCAGAACTCAGATATACTCCAACAGGAACAGCAGTTTGTTCATTTGGATTAGCAACAAATAGAAGTTGGACTACGGATACCGGAGAAAAAAAAGATGAAGCAGAATTTCATAGAATTGTTGCTTGGAATAAATTAGCAGAGCTTTGTAGTCAATTCTTAACAAAAGGAAAGAAGGTTTATCTTGAAGGAAGACTTTCTACAAGAAGCTGGAATGCTCAGGATGGATCTCAAAAATCAACCACTGAAATTATAATCTCGGATATGATACTCTTAGATTCTTCTGGAAATAGAGCTCCTATGGGAGATAAAGAGGAATCAGAAGTAGAGGAAAAACCAGCTAGAAAACAGAAAGAATCTAAGAAATCTGAAACTAACGAAAAGGAGGAAGAAATTGAAGATACATCTCCGGAAACTTCTAGTGAAGAAGTTGCCCCAGATGATATTCCATTTTAATTTATATGGCAAAAGATAGAAGACCAAGAAAAAGAATTTTAAAAGGAGTGCCAAAAAAGTGTTTCTTCTGTGAAGAAAAAAAGGAACCAACTTTTGAAGATACAGGAGTTCTTCAAAGATTTCTAACAGAAAGAGGAAAAATTATCGCAAGATCTAGAAATGGACTTTGTGCAAAACACCAAAAAGCAGTTACTAAAAATATCAAACACGCACGATACCTTGCCCTGCTTTCATTTGTAGTTAGGGGTTAGGTTTTGGTTTTTGATGCATAAAACCCCAAGAATCCAATTAATTCTGGTGATTATGATCTCACTTTTAGTGGGGTATTATTTTGGAGTAAACAAAATCAATTTTGACTGGAAAAGATACAAGCCTCAAATATCTGTAGCAAGTAAGAAACCTCCTCAGGCAGTTACGAATGTAGATTTTGAACAATTCTGGACTGTTTGGCAAAAACTTGAATCCAGTTATTATGATAAATCCAAATTAGATCCCCAAAAGATGTTAAATGGCGCAATTGCTGGAATGGTTCAGTCAGTAGATGATCCGTTTACTGTCTATCTTCCACCAGTTCAAAATGATAATTTTAAGCAGGGAATGGCGGGTCAATTCCAGGGAATTGGCGCTGAGCTAGGCATGAAAGACCAAAGGATTGTTGTTGTTTCTCCAATAAATGGAAGTCCATCGGAAAAAGCAGGACTTAGGGCAGGAGATTTCATAGTTGCTGTAGATAAGAAAACTACATCGAATATGACCCTTTCTCAAGCCGTTGAGAAAATTAGAGGGGAAAAAGGAACCACGGTTACCCTTACTGTTGTTCATAAAGACGAGGAAAAAACCACAGACATAAAAATCGTTAGAGATGTTATTACAGTAAAAAGTGTTCAGTCTTGGGTAAAAAATATTAAAGATATAGACAGAGTTGAGCTTGATAAAAAATACGATAACTCAAGAGTTGCATACATAAGTCTTTCTCAATTTGGAGATAACACAAATACTGAGTGGCTTTCTGCGGTAAATGATCTTAATCTTAAAATAAGAGCTGGGGAAGTAAAAGGGGTCATCTTGGATCTTCGAAATAATCCAGGAGGATATTTAACAGATGCGGCTTTTATCGCATCAGAATTCGTGAAGGAAGGTTCTCCGGTTGTAAGTGAGGAAGAGGCAAGTGGCAAAACAACGCTTAAGGCAAACAGAAGAGGATTCTTTACCGAGACGCCGGTGGTAATTCTTATTAATAAAGGCTCAGCTTCTGCTTCTGAAATTGTTGCTGGAGCGCTTAGAGATAATGAGCGAGCAACTCTTGTAGGAGAAACTTCATTTGGAAAAGGTACTATTCAGCAAGCAGAGGATTTAGGTGGAGGAGCAGGAATTCATATAACGATTGCCAAATGGCTTACTCCAAATGGAACATGGGTTAATGGTGAAGGATTAAAGCCAGACGTGGAAGTAAAGCTGGATCCTAAAAATCCAGATAGAGATACCCAACTTGAGAAAGCCGTGCTAGAATTATTAAAGTAATGATTCTTTCGCAAAACGTTCCTCTAAAAAAATATAGCAATCTTAAAATTGGTGGACCCGCCTCATATTTTTTTGAATTCCGTACGAAGGATAGTTTACTTGAAGCTTTAAATGAGTGGAGGCAGTTAAATCTTGATCTTCCAATTCTTACAATAGGAAGTGGAACAAATATTTTATTTAGCGATGATGGTTTTGAAGGTCTGATTCTAAAGGATTCACTTAGTTTTATAGACAGAGATGGGGAAAACATTACTGTTGGTTCTGGAACAATTGTTTCTGATTTAGTTTCCTTTTGTACACAGAATAGCTTGTCAGGATTCGAGTGGGCAGGAGGTCTACCTGGGACATTAGGCGGAGGAATTAGAGGAAATGCTGGAGCCTTTGGTGGGGAAATGAAAGATAATGTTAGTGAAGTTGAAAGCGTAGGAATTAAAAATTTAAAAATAATAAAAAGAAAAAATAAAGAATGTAATTTTGGTTACAGAACAAGTGTTTATAAATCCGGAGAAGGGAAGGAGGAGCTAATTTTATCTGCAGTTTTTAATTTCAAGAAAGGTGATGCAACCCAAATAAAAGAATCAACACAGGAAAAAATTGATTACAGAATTGATAGACACCCTTTAGACTTACCAAATCTTGGATCTACTTTTAAAAATATTGATGTAAAAAATATATCAGGAAAAGTTTTGGAAGAATTTAAAGATCATATTAAAAAAGATCCTTTCCCGGTTCTTCCAGTTGCCAAATTATTAATTGGAGCAAATTTAAAGGGAAGATCTATAGGGGGAGCAAGATTTTCTGAAAAACATCCGAATTTCATAGTTAATTTTAATAATGCAAAGGCCAAAGATATTTTAGCTTTGATTGATTTGGCAAAAAAAGAAATTAAATCAAAGTACGATATATCGCTTGAAGAAGAAATTCTTATTATATAAACTGAATATGTGGAGAATATTTTCTTTGAGATTACTGTTGTTATTTTCTTAGCCTCGCTTCTTACGATAATATTCCGATTTTTAAAACAGCCTTCGGTATTGGCTTTTATCGTTACAGGAATAATAGTTGGTCCACTCGGAGTTTTTAATCTGGAAGGGCATGAACTTATGCGTTCTCTTGCTTCAATTGGTATTACGCTTCTTCTTTTCATGATCGGTCTTGAGCTTAACTTGAAAGAGCTTAAAAGTGTAGGTAGAAATGCATTAATAGCTGGATTTATGCAGATGGGTTTTACGTCAGTTGCTGGATTTGGAATAAGTTTGCTTCTGGGTTTCTCATCTCTAACTTCAGTTTATGTTGGGATCGCTTTAGCTTTTTCTTCAACAATTCTTATAATAAAACTTCTTTCGGATAAAAGAGATCTTAAAAGTCTTTATGGAAAATTGACAGTTGGAATACTTCTTATTCAAGATTTGATCGCCATTTTTATTTTAATTCTTCTTTCTACTTTTAGTGGCGTAAGCGGAACATCAATTAATTTTTTTGAAGTGGGAATCGCAGCGCTTAAAGTAGTGGTGTTATTTGGCTGGGTAATATTTTTAAGCCGTGAAATTTTACCCAAAATTTTAAACATAATAGCAAGAAACAGTGAGTCATTATTTCTTTTTTCTCTTGCATGGGTTTTTGGAATAGCTGCATTAGTAAGTTCATCATTTATTGGTTTTTCTATCGAAATTGGAGGACTTCTCGCAGGAATTGCCTTAGCGACTTCAATTGAAAGTTATCAAATAATTACGAAAGTAAAACCTTTAAGAGATTTTTTCTTAACAATATTTTTTGTAACACTTGGAATGGATTTAAAGCTTAATAATCTTTCAGAAATAGCGATTCCTGTAATAGTTTTTTCTACATTTGTATTATTTATTTCTCCAATAATCATAATGATGATTTTTGGTTTTTTGAAATATAAAAAAAGAACAGGTTTTATGTCTGGAATAGCTTTGGCTCAAATTTCTGAATTTTCTCTCATTATGCTTTATCTGGGAAATAAAATTGGTCATATTCCTGAAAATATTATTTCAATAATTACAATCGTTGGAGTACTGACTTTCGTAGTTTCCACTTATTTTATTATCCATGCAAATTTTATTTATAAACTTTTAATGCCTTATCTAAATATATTTGAAAGAAAAAATATTTCTCCTGAATCAAAAGTTGATGAATTAAAAGGTCATATTATTCTTGTAGGTGCAAATAGAATGGGGGAGGGAATTTTGAATGTGCTTATTAATAAGAAAGAAAATTTTGTGGTAGTTGATTTCGACCCGGATATTATTTCGAAATTAAAAAATAAAAAAATTGAGGCTTTTTTTGGAGACATTTCAGATCCAGAAATTGCACAAGCTGTTAATGTAGAGATGGCAAGTTTAATTATCTCAACTGCATCTGATCCGGAAGACAATTTGCTGCTTTTGAAAAGTCTGAAATCTAAAAAAGGACCAAAAATAATTGTTGCAGCTTTTGAGAAAGCTGACGCGAGAGATTTTTATAAAAATGGAGCTGATTATGTGATTATGCCTCATATTGCAGGGGGAAATCATTTAGCAAAAATTTTAGTAGATGATAATCATCTGGAGCTTATAGAGGAATACAAAAACAAAGAAAAGAATTATATTTCGTAATCCGCACTAATAATATCGTCAATTTCTCCGTCAATTATTTTAGGTAAATTATGCCAAGATTTATTTATTCTGTGATCTGTTAAGCGATCTTGGGGAAAATTATAAGTTCTAATTTTTTCAGATCTCATGCCTCTTCCAACTTGAGTAGATTTGAGAGAGGAGATTTCCTCATGTTGTTTTTCTACTTCAATTTCCCAAAGTTTTGCACGAAGCAAATTCATAGCAATTTCTCTATTTTGTCCCTGAAATCTTTCAGTGGAAGCAGTTACAACTATTCCTGTTGGAATGTGTTTAATTCGAACTGCAGTAGAAACTTTATTTACATTTTGTCCTCCGTGGCCACCCGATCTGTAAGCTTCGAAGGTAATATCTTCTGGTGCAATATGAAGATCAATATCTTCAAGCTCTGGTAAAACAGAAACGGTAGCTGTAGAAGTGTGAACCCTTCCTCTTTTTTCTGTTTCTGGAATTCTTTGAACACGATGAACACCAGCTTCATATTTGAAGACATTAAAAGGTCCTTTTCCATTATATTTCCCGCTTACTCTTAAAACCCCTTCGTCTACTTGTTCGAACTTGAGTCCTACTCTTTCGCCAAACTTAGTGTACATTCTTAAAAGTTCATCACCCCAAATTTTTGCTTCTTCTCCTCCTGCAGCTCCGCTAACTTGAAGAATTACATTTCTTTCATCTAAAGAGTCATCTGAAGACTCTTCATTTTCGCCGTAATTTCCCATGATTTGATCACGCTGTTTATTTAATTCCTTAAGTTCTTCTTCGGCCATTTCTTTAAAATCAGGATCCGTAAGAAGGGAAGTGGCATCTAGTATTTTAGCGTCAATAGACTCAATAAGAGCTTTTCTATAATCATCCATAGGAAGAGTAAGCTAGCTAATTTGTGCAAGCATTTCGCGGAGAGTTTTTGGAGCTTCTGCCTTTTTTCTCTGTGCTTCTTTTTTCTCTTTATTTACTACCTGATATTTTTTAGCTAATTCAGTTTTTGTTTGGAATTTTTGAATTCTTGAAGCTGTGTCAACGAATTTTTGTTCTCCAGTGTAGAAAGGATGACAGTTAGAGCAAATTTCAACGCGAATTACTTCCTGGGTAGAACCAGTTTTCCAGGAGTGTCCGCAAACGCAAACAACTTGTGCTTCTTCAAAATACTGTGGGTGAATGGCTTGTTTCATGAATACAATTATATATTATTTCGTGCCTAATAACAAGCATATGGTACAATTTTCTCATGACACGACTTGCAGCAGGGTGCGTAATTGTTAAAAATAATTCGATCCTTCTTATTCATAGAATAGATAAAGATTGGTGGGAAGTTCCAGGAGGAAAAGCCGAAGAAGGAGAGTCTTTAGAGGAGACTGCTGTTAGGGAAGCTTGGGAAGAAATTCATGCCAAAGTTAAAATAGTTCGAAAACTAGGAAAAACTTCATTTAATAATTTCCAATTTGATCTTGATTACACATGGTTTCTGGCAGAATTGGATAAAGATTCCAATCCGGATATCAACGAACCACATAATTACGATGATATTCGTTATATACCGATTAATGAACTAGCCGAAAAGAAACTTTCACCTAGTGCAAGGAATTTATTAACTGAAATTGAGAAAGGAAAAATAGTTTTATGACAGAAAAAGATATTATAAATCTAATAAAAAAAGATAAATGGATGATGGATGTTTTAAAAACTGCAGAAAGCTTAGATCTTCCAGATTGGTGGATTGGGGCTGGGTTTATTAGAGATAAAGTTTGGGATTTTTTAAGTGGACATAAGGAAAGAACTCCACTAAATGATGTGGACATAATTTATTTTGATAAAAATGACTTTCATTCGTCTGAAGCGGATTCTTACTCCACTAAAATCGAAGAAGAATATCAAGAAAAATTGAATAAAATAATGCCCGAAATTGATTGGTCGGTTACCAATCAAGCGAGAATGCATTTATTTCATCACACAGCTCCTTACAATAATTCTAAAGAATCATTAAGCGAATGGTCAGAGACTGCAACTTGTATTGGTGTGAGAATTGAAAAAGATAATCTGATTATATTGGCGCCACATGGAATTCGTGATTTAGTAAGCTTAATCGTCAGGCCAAATCCAGCCTATAAAAAACTTTATTCTCATGATCCAGGAATTTTCGAAAGGAGAGTTAAAGAAAAACGCTGGAAAGAAAAATGGCCAAAACTTAAAATTTTGACAGAATAGAAGGGCTTCTATAAAATTAAATAATGCCTGATATAGGAATAAGTCCAGATATTCGACCATCCAAGCCCCAAGTCTCACCAAGAGAAGCGATAAAAACTATTGCTGCTCAGACAGAATTAACTGCTCCGCTTCCTCCAAGAACAGTAAGAATGGGAAGTTCATCGTCTCAGCGATTAGCTTTGGATACTGCGACACATGTAACTGCTTCTTCAGAACAAGGCTTACGAGGAGAAATACAGGGAAAACCATTGTCGCCTAGACAGCACGAAATTTTAGAGTTGGCAAGTCAAGGACTTACGAATGCTCAGATTGCTGAAAGAATGAATGTTGGTGTACAGCAGGTAAAAAATTATACAACTGTAATTTTACAAAAAATGGGGGTAGCTACAACAATCGATGCTATAGATAAAGGGATTGAAAATGGAATTTTAGATCCTAAAGATATAGAGCGAGATTATGATCCCAGTAGATTAGCGATGTTGCTTGGAGCTGAAAGGAGAAGTTATCTTCTTCTTGTAAACGCAGGGGAGGACGAAGGCTTTAAAGAACTAGCTCATAAGGCGGGAATTTCCTACCAGCAATTAAAAAATGAGGCCAGTCAAATTTGGAAAAAACTTGGAATAAGTTACAGGCAAATCAGAACATTTCATAGATTTGCTGCAAAAAGTAAATTAGCCGCAAGTGGAAAAGAGGGAGTAAACCTGAAAGGTGTTGATGTTTTCGAAGGAGTTCCACTCCCAAATCAAGAAGTTGCTAAAACGAGTAATCTAACTATTGATGAACTTCAGATTCTTACGCTTTCTGCCTATGGATTGAATAGGGAAGAGGTAGCAGAAATTTTAAATATTCCTTTAACTACAACAAAAAAGATAATCAATCAGTCGATTAGATCTAAGCTTGGTGCTGAAAGTTTAGCAGATGCTGCTATAAAGGCTATGCTTAGAGGAGATATCGTTGCTGAGGAAATTATTCCAGAAGGAATTCAATTAAAAGTTGACGGATTATCACCCATAAATAAAAAAGTGGTTGACTCAATTGTCAGTAATCCTCAGGCAAGATACGAAGATCTAGCTCCACAGTTTGGGGTAGTAGAGAAGTCTTTAAGATTTAGAACACAGCAGATAATGCATGAGCTTGGATTTGAATCCAAAGAACATATGATTATAGTTTTGAGATCTCTGGAAATAGCCAAACAAAAAACTTCAGAAGAATCAAATCCTGCGGAAAAGGTGGCTTAGGATTTTAATTTGTGCAATGGGTGGTAGTGGAGGCGACCTTCTGCCACAAATATTCCTAGAAACACGAAAAATGCCCCAGCGATGTAAAGCGGAGTAATTTGCTCATGGAGGAGTGGAACTGCGATAACAATTGTAGCGATTGGATCAACATATGTAAAAACTCCTACCTCAGAAGCTTTTATAAATTTAATTCCATAAGCATAGATTGAATGAGCAATTGCGGTCGCTAAAACTGCACCAAAAAATATTCCGATTACAACTTTCATGTTTATATTTGCTGTCCAATGTGTTTGATTAAGTTCTATGAAGAAGAAAGGAAGTAAGGGGAGTGAGCCAATTAAAAATTGCCAGAAGGCAATAACTAAAGGTTTGTATTTCGGCATAACTTTTTTAAGTAAAAGTGCATGTATTACAGATGTTATTGCAGCTCCAACTAGAAAAAGATTTCCCGCAATGCTTCCATCCAGGCCTTCTTTAAAAACTGGAAGGATGACTATAATTAATACTCCCGTTAAGCTTACTAAAGTTCCAAGCACTACTTTTCTTTTAAGCTTTTCTTTTAGATAAAAAAGAGAACCGATAATAAGAACAACTGGTCCGGAAGACATAATGATTGGAGCATTGATACTTGATGATAACTTTAAACCAAGGATAAGGAGAGAAATAGAAATTGTAATTCCTATAAATGAAAGTAAAAATAAATTTTTCCAGTCTTCACGATGTATTTTTAAATCTTTATATACAAAAGGAAGAATAATTAGTGCTGCTAAATAAAATCTTAAGAATACAAAAGTAAGAGAAGGAATATCGGAAAGTGCCCATTTATATACCGGAAATGAAGCACCCCAAATGGCATTTGCGATAATTAAAAATAAAATCGAGATTTGAATTTTACCTAATGATTTCATTGGACAGTTGCTCTAGGGTTATCTCTTTTTTCTCACCGGTTTTCATATTTTTAAGATTTAGTGTTTCATTTACTATTAGGACAAAAGGAATCTGTTTTTTATCTGCATATTTAAGTTGTTTATCTAGATCCTTTTCGTCTACGTAGAGTTCCGCTTGAATTCCTTTGTTTCTTAATTCTTTTGCGATTTTCGTAGATTTAGGAGAAGTATTAGTTATAAGTATTTTAGATCCCTCCAGATCAGAAGGGAATAGATTGAGTTCTGTCATTGCTTCGATCACTCTATCAAAGCCAAAAGCAAACCCTACAGCAGGAATAGTCTGATTTGAAAACATTCCAACTAAATTATCATATCTTCCTCCACCTGCAAGCGATCCTGCTGGGTAGTCATCGCAAACTATTTCTAGTATTGCTCCAGTGTAGTAACTCAATCCTCTTGCAAGCGTAGGATCATATTTGATTTTTTCAGAATAATTTTCATCCATACTGTTAAGTTCAGAAAAAATCTTTTCTAAATTATTTGTTTTTTGTTTGCTTTCTATTTCTTCTAATAGATTTGATGAGAAATTATTTTTTTCTAGTTCTTCTTTTACTTTTTCAGACCCGATCTTATTTAATTTATCTATAATTGCTATTGCCTTAGGATCAATTCCCTCAAAATTTTCTCTATCATTAATCAGTATTCTGAAATTTTTAAAACCTAATTTTTCAAAAGATTTTATGGCAATTGAAATTATTTCCACGTCAGCAAGTAGAGAAGGAGATCCTACTGTATCTATATCAACTTGAAGAAATTCTCTGTATCTACCTTTTTGAGTGTTGTCAGCGCGATAAACATTTTGAATTTGGTACCTTTTGAAAGGAAGAGGAAGTTCATTTGCGTACTGAGCAACAACCCGAGCTAGGGGAACGGTTTGGTCATATCTCATTGCAACGCGTCTATCTCCGTTGTCAGTAAATCGATACATGAGCTGATCTCCTTCTTCTCCATATTTTCCAAGTAAAATATCTTCATATTCAAGCACGGGTGTTTCTAAAGGTTCAAAGCCATAAGACTCAAACACCTCTTTCAAGATGTTTAAAGCATAGGCCCTTTTTCTCGATTCCTTTGGTAAAAAGTCCCGAAAGCCCTTCAATGTTCTAGGTTCAATTTTCATATTTTTAATTGTACCATGCGGAATAAGTCTTCGGAAGAGCTTGAGATTCATCCTTCTCTTTCTTTAAAGTAGAAATTGTAGTATTCCCGACCGACTATTAAGACTATGCTGACAACTGGAATAGCAAAAATTGCTCCAGTTGCACCGGCAATTTTGATACCGATAAGAAGTGAAAGAATTACGATAATTGGATTTATATTAAATGCTTTTCCTATGATTTTTGGTCCCATCGCATTAAAAATAATTTGCTGAGTTACAAAAATTATCAAAAATATGATAATTGCCTGATCAGGTCTTTCAATTAATGAAACTAATAGGGGAGGAATGACTCCTATAATTGGGCCTATTACTGGAATTGCAGTTAAAAACCCTGAAATTAAAGAAGTTGAGGCAGCAAAGCTGACTCCAAAAATAGTCAAAACTATCCAAGTAATTAATCCACCAACCAGACCCCATAAAATTTGTATTCTCACGAATGATGCAAAAGATTGATCTGTGATCCTTTGTACGAATTTTATCTGATCATGATATTTTCTAGGAGTTAAGGCAAAAATTTTTCTATTTATATTATCTTTGTCGACAATTAGATAAAAAGAAAGAATTAGGATTGTTACAAAGTTCACGGCAAATTGTGTAACGCCTGGAACAATATTTCCATAATTATTTAAAGAATCTATAAAACTATCAACTCCTTTTTGAAGTGGAAGATGTGAGTTATTCATGAATGTTGGTACTACTTTTTGTAATGTTTTAAGTTGAATTAAAATATCTGGAATGAAAATTGCAAATGAAATTATGATTAATATCGCAAATAAAAGAAAAACTAAAACCGTTGAAATAATTCTTGGCAATTTTAATTTATCTGTAAAAAAATCTACAAATGGTTCAAGTATGAAGCTTATTAGCCAACCGAAGAAAATGATAAGCAAGATATCTGAAAAATTTCTAATTAAATCAAAAACATATTGGAGAAGATAGATGGAGACAGCTAAAATTCCTAGGGAAATTAAAAGCTTTAAGGATGATAATTCTTTTTTAATATCATCAATCATAATTTTATTATACCTGCGATAACACTACTTGTATAGCAATTTTACAAATGAGTAAATAATTTGACTGTTTTATGCCTAAGTTATATAATTCCAAGTTAATATGCCAGAAGGAAGAGTTCGTCAGACTAAAATTGCAGAAGTTTTAGATTTATCAGCACAGCCAGCTGTGGTAAGTGCTCTTATTGCAGGGGAAGAATCCCTTGTTCAAAGTAGAGCAATTCATGGAAAAATCCACGCGGCCATCGCAGAAGAAGGTCCTAAAGTCAGAGCTTTACAGGAGGAAGTTGGTAGAAGAGCAGACTTAGTTGTGGAAGATGTGTTAGATCTCGCAAGATCTACATTTACATTTGATAATGGCGATAGGGGCTTTAGACACCCAATATCGAGAAAAAAGCCTAGAACTCATAGATCATCGTCAGATAGATTTACTCAATTAGGAGCAGAAGATGTAGTTATAGATGATGGGGGAAGTGATTCAGCGCTATCGTTAGCATATAGAAGAACAACTCAAGGAAAAAATGTGGTAGCTGAGTCAGTTACGATAACAAAAAGAAAAGATCCAGAATTTGTATTAGGAATGAGTATTGCGAAGGTTGGAAGAGATTCGACGATTAACTTAAGAGCTAAAAACGGTCATGGATGGCAAGAGCTTACTAGAATTTCCCCAAGGCAAGGTTGGCGAGGTAAAGAGCAAAGGTATGAAGGGCATGAAGCTCAAGGAATCTGGGATGTTTTGGTTGCATTTGGTTGGGTAACTAATAAACTTAGAAATCCAGTCGCAAAAGGAGAAATAGTTAAAGTAGTTGAAGAAAATTAATTAACTGCTTATTTCAATTAATTTTTTTGATGATTTAGTTAATTGAACAACTTTTCCTTTTTCAAATAAAAATAAATCTTCAATCCTGACACCCCCGTAATTTGAGATATAAATTCCAGGTTCTATAGAAAATATCATCCCGTCTCTAATTTTTTCTTTTACTGCTGGGGAAATAAAAGGAGGTTCATGAACTTCAATTCCAATTCCATGGCCAGTGGAATGTGGTATATTTTCAAATCCCTTATTTTTAATAAAATCTCTTGCTATCTTATCTATTTCAAAAGCATAAGTATTATTCTTAATTTTATTAACTGATTTCTCCTGAGCTTCTAATACAGTATTGTATATTTTTTTGAATTTTTCATCTGCACTTCCAAAATAAATTGTTCGCGACATATCAGAACAATAACTGTTTATTTTTACACCAAAATCTAAAAGAACAATTTGATCTCTTATCAGTTTTGTATTTGTATTTTGATGATGGGGAATAGAGCTATTTTTGCCAAAAGCAACTATTGGTTTAAAAGAAATATCAGCGTTTTTTGATTTTATGAAACTTTCAATCTTATTTGAAATTTCTATTTCAGATATTCCAATTTTTAATTTATCAATAATATGATTAAATGTTTCATCTCCAATTTTACAAGCAATTTTAACGTTTTTTATTTCATAATCACTCTTAACAATTCTTAAATTATTAAGACTAACAGGTTTTAGAAGTTTTAAATGTTTTTTTAGAGCTTTATATTCAAAGACAGAGATATTTGTTTCTTCAAAGCCGACTTTTTTATTTTTATATTTTTGTAAAATTTTATTTTTATCGTTTGCTATAAATCTCAAAACTCCTTCATCTATCACTTCGAAATTTCTAACTTTTTCCTTAACTTCTTGGGTATATCTTGAATCAGTAATCAGATATTTTTTGTTTTCAGTGATTAGTAAAAGACATTCTCTTTCAATTTCTGAAAACCCACTATAACCAGTCAAATAAATAATATTTGGGATCGAGGAAATCAAAATCATTTCGAACCCTTTAGGTAAAATGAGATTATTTATCATCTGGAGAAGGGGTAGGTGTGGATCTTGTGTCGTTTTCGATTACTGGAATATTTGGATTCTTTGGTACATCTGGGAAAATAATTAATCGAGATGCAGTTAATCTATCATTTTTCTTTGGATCTGGAAATCCTATTAAAATTATATTTTTCATTGTTTCTATTTTTGAAAATCCAGATGTATCCAGTTCACCGTCATTATAAGAATAACTTTTTGTAATTCTTTCGACATCCACTGTGTAATTTTTACCTTCTTCAGTCAATAATTTTAATGTGAATTCTTCATCATCTTTTTCTGTGATTACCCCATGTAGAAAGAGGGGAATGCTTATTTCATTTACAAATCTTGCTAACAGTTTTTGTGATTCTTTATTGTAAAGACCTAATGCTGAAATCTTGCTCCCTTTTTTTATATCAGAAATACCATAGGTGTCATTATCTTCTGAGGAAAATTTGGTTAGTTCATCAACTTCAATTATTCTTCTTTTATTGTTCAAATCATTAACTGTGATTTGATTTTCTGAAACGTCCTCGACAATTCCTACTATTCCTCTTCTTTCAACTAGCTTTAATTCCGCAACGCGTGATGCAACTTTGTTTTTCAATTGATCTACACGATTTGTGATTTTTTCTAAGTCGCTACTTGAAGGAACTTTTGTTTGTGCATAGATATTTGTAGTTCCTGTTATTAAAAATAAAAATAGAAATATTAAAATTTTTTTCATTTTTTAGAAAGATTCTGTGCTATAAGTGACTGTAATTTTAGTTTTTGCCCTTTCGCCATTTGTAGAAAAAGCATTGATTTCAATAATATTTTCTCCCTCTTCTAAGTTTACATCAGTGGAAAAATTTCCATTACCTGCAGCTATTCCACCTACCTCATCGCTTTGAGTAAGAATCACTATTTTAGCATTTGGAATTGTTTTACCTGAGATGGTTAATGATTTTTCATCTACAACTTCTTCGTCTTTTGGTCTTTCAATTGATATAAAAATTGATGAAGAAGGGGTGGGGGTTGGGTTTTCTATGGTAATTTTTTTTATTTCTTTAGGATTCACTTTTCTTGTGGACTGATAAAAATAAAAGGCCACAAGTGCAACGACTATTCCGATGAGTGTAGCAATAAATGAAAGGATAATTTTTTCTTTTTTCATAGGGAGAGGGCTTAGGCAAAGCCCATGATACATCTTAAATATTTGACTTGTCAAGGAAACTTACTCATGGTAGGATATACCAATGGATATAGCACTTTTAAACCCAGGAACACTTCGTATAAAAGGGAAAAATTCTACATTAATCATAGATCCTAATTCTTCAACAGGTAAAAACGAGGCTGATGGAGTAATTGTATTAAATAGTTATGAAAATTTTTCAGTAAATAAAATTGAAGGATATAGAATTATAATAAAAGGGCCAGGAGAATATGAAGTAGGGGGGACCAAAATTTCTGCATTAAGTTTTGATAAAAACTTAATTGTGAAAATGGATGTAGATGGAGTAAAGGTTTTAATTGGTGATGGTGCTTCAATTGAAAAGTTGCATGATAAGCTGGAGGAGACTCAGATTCTTGTAATTAATTCTGACTTACCCTTTAATGATTCAATTTTGGCTTCGCTGGAGCCCAATGTTTTTGTAGTCTACGGAAATAAAAAAGAAGAGGTAATTAAAACAATTGGGAAAGATGAACCAGTTAAGGTAGCTAAGTATTCAACTGCTTCCGATAAACTTCCTCAGGAACTTGAAGTCGTTTCTTTAAATTAGGTTTTGCTACTGTTTGACTGATTGTTTTTTAAATAAGGTTCAATTATCATTTTAGAACTTATGGCATCTTTAAAATTACCACCTCACAACGAAGAAGCTGAGCAAAGTGTGCTTGGCGCAATTCTTATTAGTAAAGAATCTATCGGGCTTATTTCAGATAAATTAAAGCCTAAGGATTTTTATTTTGAAATAAATGGAAAAATTTTCGAGGCAATGCTATCTCTCCATGATTCTGTAAAACCCATAGATATTCTTACTCTTACTAAAGAGCTTAAAAAAAATAAAGAAAAATTTGATGCTTCTTATTTAACGGACCTAATGAATGTGGTTCCTACAGCAGCGAATATAGAGCATTATGCTCAAATTATTCAGGAAGATTCAATTAAGAGATCACTTATAAGCTTAGGGAGTCAAATTACGGAAATGGGTTTTATGGAAGATAAGGATTCTGAAGAGCTTTTAGATAAAACCGAAGCATCTATTTTTTCCATAACTCAAGGTCATACTATAAAGGGTTTTGCTCCTATAAAAGATAGTTTAGCTGAAAGTTTTGATAGGATTGATGAGCTACATAAATCGGGAGCAGGGCTTAGGGGAGTCAAGACTGGATTTATTGATTTAGATAACGTTCTTTCAGGAATGCAATCATCGAATCTTTTGATTCTTGCAGCTCGTCCTGGTCAAGGAAAAACTGCATTTATTATAAATATGTCACAGCATATTGCTGTAAATGAGAAAAAGGCAGTGGGAATTTTTTCACTTGAAATGAGCCAGGAGGAGTTAGTTGACCGTCTTTTAGTAGGGCAAGCTGACGTGGATGCATGGAGACTTAAAACAGGTAGGCTAACTGAATCTGATTTTACTAAATTATCAGAGGCTATGGGGGTTTTGGCAGATGCGCCGATTTATATTGATGATACTCCTGGTATTTCTGTATCACAAATTAGAACTAAGGCAAGAAGGCTTCAGCTTGAGCACAATGTTTCAATTATTATAGTAGACTATCTCCAATTAGTTGATCCAGGTAAGCATTATGACAATAGGGTTCAGGAAGTTTCAATTGTATCTCAAGCTTTAAAAAATCTAGCAAGGGAACTCAAGATTCCAGTTTTAGCGCTGTCTCAGCTTTCCCGTGCAGTGGAACATAGAGGAGAGAGAAAGCCTCAATTGGCAGATCTTAGAGAATCAGGCGCAATTGAGCAGGATGCTGATGTGGTTATGTTTTTATATAGACCTGATGCTGAGATATCAGATGTTATGCAAACTAAGCTTTCGATTGCAAAACACAGGAACGGACCAATGGGTGAAATTGACCTACTATTTAGAGGAGATAGAATTAGATTTTATAATGTAGAAAAAAGAATGGAAGAAATTCAACCCTCGCCTCCACCTACGCCAACTCAGTCTCAAGCTCTCTAACTTGATATATTTACATTTATAAATAAGACCGATATGATAAGACAAAGTCCTGGTTACCCAGGCAAGAGGGAGGTGATTATATGGACGACCAAAATAACCCAACAGTAGGAACACCAGACCCAAATGCAGGTGGAATGCCACCCGTAGATCCAGGAATGGGAGGGGGAATGCCAGCACAAGATCCAAACGTTGGTGGAACAACTCCACCTCCAGCTGATCCAGGTGTAGGACAAGAGGCTCCAGTAGTTGATCCAAATCAAGGTTGGACGCCACCACCTCCAGCACCTACTCCAACACCAGACCCAAATGCAGGTGGAATGCCACCTCAAGATCCAGGAATGGGGGGTGGAGATCAAGGAACATCTGGTCAAGGAGGAACTGTTTAAGTTTTTTCTTTGAGTAATTTGTTTCGAAACAAAATTAGACTAGCAACATTTGGAAGCTAGTCTAATTTTTTTATATTAAGTAGCGCGGGAGGGAGTCGAACCCACATGAGTTTAAAGCTCAAAGGTTTTTGAGACCTTCGTGTCTACCATTCCACCACCGCGCCTCGTTTAAATCTTTATTTTTAGCTTCGAATATTATATACTTTCCCATATGACACTTCAAGAAATTTATGATTTAGCTCTCGAAATGGGTATAAATGCGGATCCAAGAGGTAAATCGGGGGTTTTGTCGCTTCTTAAAAGAATAAAAAAAGAATTTGAAGAGCTTCCAGAGTCAAAGAAAAAGTATTTTGATAAGGAAGCGCTTACGAATCCATATTCTGACACAAGAATTCTATTTGGTGACCCTAAGACACCGATTAAGAAAATATTAGTAGGGATCGATCCTGACGCAACAGAGATTTTATTAGCAGATAGGCTTAACCAAAAAGGTGCAAAAATTGACGCAGTAGTTGGACATCATCCAGTTGGAATTTCTCTTGCAGCACTTCATGATGTTATGGATCTTCAAGTAGATGCTTATGCTCAAGCTGGAGTCCCTATAAATGTTGTAGATGCCTTAATGGGGGAAAGAATGAATGATATAAAAAGAAGGATTCACCCAAGTAATCACAATCAAATAGTTGATACAGCAAGACTTTTGGAAATGCCTTTGATGAATCTGCATACTACTTGGGACAATATTGGTGACGAGTTTATGAAAAATTATTTATCAAAGAAGAAATTTGACACAGTAGGGGAGATAGTCGATTATCTCATGGAACTTCCTGAATATCAGGAAGCTATGAGGGGCAAGAATGGTCCTGAGATTGTGTCTGGAAGTTCCAAGTCTAGAGCTGGAAAAGTAGCGATTTTCTTTACAGGAGGAACAAATCCTTCAAAAGAGGTATATGCAGAACTTGCTAAAGCAGGAGTTGGTACACTTGTTGACATGCATATCCCAGAAGACGCATTGAAAGAATTAAAAAAACTTCATGTAAATGTAATTAATGCAGGACATATGGCCTCAGATTCAATTGGAGCGAATATATTTTTAGATTTAATAGAAAAGAAAGGAGTAGAGATTATTGCCGGATCTGGACTGATCCGAGTAAGAAGAAATAAATGATAGGCGTACAAGAACTTCGTGCTGGGACAATCTTTGAAGAGAATGGACAACTCTATCAAGTTTTGTCATATGAGCACATAAAAATGGGTAGAGGATCAGCAAATATTAAAGTAAAAGTTAAAAACATAAGACAAGGCTCTACCACAGAAAAAGGATTTACTAATAATGCAAAAGTGAATAATGTTCAGGTTTTTAAGAAGGATGTCCAATATCTTTATAAAGATTCGGAAAATGCTTTTTTTATGGATCCTGGTACATTTGAGCAGATTTCTGTTCCTTTAAGTTTGGTTGGAACGGATGGAGCGTATCTGAAAGAGGGAGAGAGTTTTAATATTTCAGTTTTAGATAATGAAGTTTTAGCTCTTAACTTGCCTCCAAAAATGGATTTTGAAGTAGAAGAAGCGGACCCGGGTGTAAAAGGCAATTCTGCTTCAAATATTTACAAAGATGCAACTTTAGATAATGGATTAAAGACTAGAGTACCTCTCTTTATAAAAGTAGGGGACAAGGTTAAGATTGATACTAGAACCGGAGAATATTCGCAAAAAGTTAATTAATTTATGTCCAACCCCTTTTTAAAGGTTCTTTCTATTCCATCCTTTTTGTATCTTCTTATTTCTGAATTTTTCTCACAGTTTGCAATGAATTTATTGAATTTCATTTTGTTAATTGTGGTTTTTCAGTTATCTAAATCAAATGTTGCTGTTGCAGGCGTAGTTTTATCTTTCACTCTGCCGTCAATATTATTTGGAATAATTGCAGGTGTTTATGTTGATAAATGGAATAAAAAACATGTTTTAGTTTATACAAATCTTCTGCGTGCTTTAGCAAGTTTTCCATTGATTTTTATTTCTGGTGAACTTTTTCTTGTGTATTTTTTAAGCTTTTTAATTTCTTTAATAACTCAATTTTTTATTCCTGCAGAGACACCAATAATTCCTCTTTTGGTACCTAAGCGAAATTTAATAAGTGCAAATGCACTTTTTAGTATGGGAATATTTGGATCAATTATAGTTGCTTATGCATTATCTGGCCCGCTTCTATTGGTGTTAGGGGAGAAGAATGTATTCGGATTAATTACGATTCTATTTTTTCTTTCCGCACTCTTTGCATATTTGATTAAATTTAAAAAAAATAATTCAGAGAAAGTTAAGATAAATATTCTTGAAGAGGTGAGGGATGCTTTTTCGTTAATGGCAAAGAAAAATAATGTATATCATTCTTTGTTTTTGTTAACTCTTCTTCAAACTTTAATATTGATAATAGCAGTTATAGGTCCTGGTTATGCTGAAAACATTTTGCATATTGAAGTAGAAAAATTTCCAATACTTTTTGTTACCCCCGCAGTGATAGGAATGAGCATAGGGGCAGTTCTTATTGGTAATTTCTGGCATAAAAAGTCCAAACAAACATTAGCTAAAATCGGACTTTTAATTATAGGTTTTGTGATTCTTCTTTTTCCTTATGGCTATTTGGTAACCTCAAGAGAGTTTGTTCAAAAAATAAATTCCTTAGTTCCAGTTTTTCTACACATTACTGATATTCATATTATGGTTACCTTAGCTGTGATTGTTGGTTTTGCATTTTCTTTGGTTTTTGTTCCTTCGAATACACTTATTCAGGAAGAGACTACAGATAAACAACGTGGTAAAATTTACGGATCATTGAATACGTTAGTTGGAATTGTGTCGATAATTCCTGTTTTAGGAGTTGGTGCCCTTGCTGATTTTATTGGGATTTCTAGGGTAATTACATTAATAGGGATGAGTGTTATCGCAGTAGCGCTCTTAAGAATACTTAAATATAAGTAATATGCAGTTTTTTATTTTTGTTTTGTTAATTTGTATAGTTTTATATTTGTATAGAATTTATCATCTTGCCATAGACGATTCTTTTTTAGTTAAAAAAAATATTTCTGTTGAAGATGTTTTTAATGCAGTATTCGTAACAGCATTTATATCATTGATCGTATCAAGAATATTTTTTGTTTTTATGAATCCGAGTCAAGTTTTTTTAAACCCTTTAGGTTTTATATTATTTCCATATTTTCCAGGGCTTTCTATGACCGGCGCGGTAATTGGAGGAATAATTTCAATTTACCTTTTTTGTAGGCGAAAAAAAATATCTATGGGAAGGATATTTGATTTTTTCTCAATTTCATTTATTTTTGTAATTCCTTTTGGATTTTTAGGATATTTTCTTCTTTCTCAAAATTTTTCTCTTGGGACCAATGTAAAGTTTGTTTTGTATTGCTTAATATTAATAGCGTCAAATATATACCTGTATCCTAAAGCTCGTTCACTTGAAATAAAAGATGGTACTACCGGAGCGCTGTTTCTCGCATTCTTTTCATTAATTTCGCTTCTCTCTATGGCAATCGATAATCCGGGAGTAAATTATTTTATAAATCATAAAGAAAATTTTATTCTATTGGGGATTTTAATAGTTTCGATAATCACAATAATTAAGCAAGAATTAACCGGGAGAATATCTATAAAAAATGGAAAATAAATTAAAAATTTTGTTTGAAAATGATGATTATTTTATCATTGAAAAACAAGCTGGGATTACTGTTAATAAATCCGATACTACAAATAACGAAGAAACTTTACAAGATTTAATAAATCATTCAAAAAAAATTGATACAAATAGTGAGGATGCTGAGTTTATAGATAGATCCGGAATTGTTCATAGGCTTGATAAAGAAACATCAGGAATATTAATAATTGCTAAAAACTCTTTTTCTTTTAGAGCAATTCAGAAGCAATTTAAAGATAGATTAGTTGGTAAATCATATGTAGCTTTAGCGCATGGAGAAATTAAACCAAAAAATGGAGAAGTAAATGCTCCAATTGGTAGACTTCCTTGGAATAGAATGAGGTTTGGAGTTTTGGCTGGTGGTAGGGAGGCGTTAACTAAATACGAGGTTATCAAATATTACAAATTCAAAAATGAAATTTTAAGTCTTGTTAGGTTATTTCCTAAAACAGGTAGAACGCATCAGATAAGAGTACATTTAAAACATTTAAATTACCCGATTTATTCGGATCCTTTGTATGGAGGGAGAAAAGTTTCTCGTGATGATAGAAAGAACTTGGGTAGGATATTTCTTCATGCGGAGCAAATAGATTTTTTGGATCCAAAAACAAATGAGAAGGTTCATTATAAAAGTGAATTAAGTCCAGAACTAGAGAAATTTTTAAAGTTGATTTCAACAACATCTAATTGATAAACTAATTAAGGAGGTGAAATTATGCCAGGATTTGGTGGATTTTATAAAGGAGAGAAGAAAAAACCTAAAAAGGGCAAGGACAATAAAGGAGGAATCTCAACAGCTCCAACATATGTTATGCCCGAATTAATCTCCAAGAAAAAGAAAGATTGGTAATGAGAAAATCGAAGAATGGAGAAGTGAAGAGTATAAATTTAGCTTTATACTTTGGTCTTTTAGTACTTCTAATAATAATAATTTCAGTTTTATTTAAAGCTTTTGACTTGGTGCGAAAAAGTAAATTTGATAGTAAGCACCGATTTACTGTTGCTGTTGTAAATAATAATGATTGGGACATCTACACTGTTTTACCTAGCGAAGGACAGCAGCTAAATATTAATATTGAAGGCGAGATCTTAAATGATCCCACAAAGGCATATTCCATACCGATTGATTCTTATGTAAAAACAAAATCTCATTTTTCACCAGATTCGAAATTAATCTTCTTGAGAATGTTGATAAATAAAAGAAAAATTAATGGTGATATTAATGTTTGGGATTTATTCAAATTAAGTATGTATTCGCTTGGAGTGGGGAGCGATAAGTTTGAGAGGGAAAAAATAGAAAAAGATGAAGTTCAGAGTCTGGCAAATATTTCTTCAGAGAAATTTGAAGATCAAGAGTTAGCAAAGGAAAAAATAGATATTCAGATTACTAATTCTACTCAGATAGGAGGATTGGGGAATAGAGTTGCCTCAATGGTTTCAAATCTAGGAGGAGCAGTGGTATTGGTGAACAATTCGAAAGACCAGCAAACCGAATCGATAATTTATTTTGAAAATGATAGTTACACAGTAAGAAAATTGTCAAAGATTTTGAAAATGAAAACAGAAAAGAAAAAAGCTAGCTCAATTGCTCAAATAGTGATAGTAATAGGGAAGGATAAGGGGGAGGATTTATGATTTACGTTTTTGTTGCTGCTATTTTTTTAATATCAGTCATATTAGCCATGATTTCGTTAAAAAAAGAAAAAAATAAAAAAGAAGTGAAGGAAGTTAGAGATGATTTAAAAAAAGGAAAAGTGATTTATTATTCCTCTGATTCACCAGATTCATCATCGTAATCATCTTTACTTTTCTTGTTTGTTTTTTTGATACTAAGCTTTTTTTCAATCGCGTGAAGAAATGATGGTTGATCTTTAAATTTAGTGGCTCTTTTTAATTCTCTAAGAAATATAGTTACGTTTTGATGATTTGCTGATTTTACAAATGCTTCATATTTATTTCCGCCATTAATAAATTTAATTAGTCTTTTTCCTATGTCATCAGGTAAAACTCCTATATATTTTTTTCCTTGAGAGATGAATACTTTTAATCTTTTCGTTGATAGGTCAAGTGATTGTCCTGTTCTCAGGGATACGAGAATTTCAGCTTGAGCTAGATTTATTAATTCTACTACTTTTGTTTTTCCAGTCTCTTCAATAAATATGTTATTTACATTCACTGTTATTGTTTCTCCATCATCTGAAGAGTCTGATTTGATTTTACTTAAGTTTTTTATTGCAATTGAATTCAGAGGGTCAATTTCCAAAACTTTACTAAATACATCCTTCGCGGACTTACTTTTCCCAAGAATCACATAAGCTAGTCCCATTCTATTAAGGGCTGCAACATCTTTAGGATTATCTTCCAGAAGACTTTTATTAAGTTTTATAGCTTCGTCCCAATTACCGTTAAGCGTGGCTTGAATTGCATCATTAGAAGTAATTTTCATTGAGGATTTAATTGAAAAATTTTACTATTACAAATTGCAAAAGTCAATAATCAAATGGTAAAATATATGCCTATGAGTGGTCATTCTAAATGGTCGACAATTAAAAGACAAAAAGGAGTAGCAGATGCAAAGCGAGGAGCTACTTTTACAAAAATTTCAAACGCTATCACAATTGCCGTTAAGCAGGGTGGAGGAGTAGGTGATCCAGATCAGAATCCAAGGCTTAGACTAGCAATTGAATTAGCGAGAGGCGCTAACATGCCGAAAGACAATATAGAAAGAGCAATTGCTAGAGCTACAAGTAAAGAAGCAGGGGATTTGACTGAGCTTACTTACGAGGGTTTTGCTCCTGGGGGAGTTTCTGTAATGGTGGAAGCGGTAACGGATAATACTAATAGAACTACCTCTGAGGTAAAAAGTTTATTCAATAAGTCAGGAGCAAGTTTCGCTGGGCCTGGATCTGTAGCTTATCAGTTTGATCAGAAAGGTGAGATAACTATTAAAAAAAACGATAAATCAATAGATGATATTTTTATGGCTTCCGCAGAGCTTGGAGCATTGGACGTTGAAGATAATGGGGAAGAGGCATCGATTTATACGGAGATTTCTGATCTAGCGAGAATAAAGGAAGAATTATCAAAGCTTGGGTTTGAAATTACAGGAGCGGAAATTTCCAGAAAACCAAAAAACACAGTAAGTGTAGGCGAGGAAGAAAAGGAAAAAATTATTAATTTCTTATCTGCTCTCGAAGATATGGATGACGTGCAAAAGGTATACTCAAATATTAGTCTTTAAATGAAAATTAAATTTTTGTCTTCTTTTAGAAAAAACTTCCTAACTAAAAGACAAAGATTCGTTACAGGTGTAATAATTTTATCAGTTAGTCTTTTTTTAGTTGAACATTTCTTAACAAGTCTCGGTATATACTTCGTAGTTTTCTTATCTTTTCTGACAGATGTTTTTCTTTATTGGGCACTTAAAAAAGAATTTAAAGAAAATTTTTCACCGCAGGTTTTGATACTTCCTTTTGCTTTTACATTGGCTTTTGGTTTGTTTTACTTTTCACTACCCCCACGGCTTTTAGTGCAATCATTTTTGACTGTTTTATATGCAGTTGGGTTATATTCTGCATACTTAAGTCAGAACATTTTCACGGTTTCATCTGTTAGAACTATTGCACTTTTATCTAGTGCGAGAACAGTATCGTTCGTGTTATCTATTTTTATCTATGCCTTTTTCACAAATACTATTTTTAGTTCTCAGTTGAGCTTTTTCATAATACTTCCATTGATATTTTCATACTCTTTCTTTTTAATTGTTCATTCGTTATGGACTTATACCTTAGAAAAGAAAATAAAAAACGAAATCATTTGGAGCGCATTTTTAAGTATCACTCTTACCGAGATGTCTTTTCTTTTATGGTTTTGGCCAAGTAAACCATTAGTTATATCTCTTTTTCTAACTGGATTTTTTTATATAATTGTTGGTTTGTCTCACTTATGGTTTGAAAAGAGATTATTCAAATCTGTGCTTTGGGAGTACATTTGGGTAGCTGTATTTGTTTTTATCGTTCTTGTGTTTTTTACCTCCTGGACATAATAGGAAAGTGGAGAAGAGATTTTAAGCTACAAACCCTTATATTTAAATTGATTTAGAGGCTAAGTGGGAATTAATTATTTACGCATAATTTGAGGCTAAATTTGTTTATAAAAAAATGGTCAACTGAAGACAGGGAAGAGGAGAGGGTGTTGTGGCTAAATGATATAGTTTGATACAGGTAGTGATGATATAGTTTGATATATTTAGTTAAATATTATAGGACATATTTATGGGTAAAAAATGGTCTCATGTCGTAATTTCACGAGCTTTTAAGTAAATTTTCACGAGCCTGTGGACACGCTCATATCTCTTATGGAGAGTGGTGTATGGTTAATTGACACGGAGCTGAATCTCGGTAATTATCCCTAAGATTATACTTCATGCGCTAGTACTTCCTCCTCGTTTTAATACCTTGTTGTTTTCAAATCGAAAAAAATACGAACGTTATTTCTTGTTATATTTTGAGGCTAAAATAATGCGATTAGATTGATTTAACAAGCTAAATAAAACACATGTGGATAACTCAGAGGAGGGGCTTTGTAACATAGGCTAATTTATAGATATTATCGTTTACTTAGGAAAGGAAGAGGTATTACTTAAGCAATAAGAGTAGGAATATTTACTACGTTCCTCTAGATGTCTTTCTATAACAAAATTTGGACAAATTAGGCACTAGGAAGTATAGATTGATTATGTCGTAGAATAATACTTTTACGACGTCACGGAGGCTAAATTCCCGGAGAAGACCCATTTTCCTTACCAATTTTTTTCTCCATTTTATTTAAATTTTTAAATTTCGTTTTATTATTGGCATGGATTTCTCTCTATATTTTCCAATTGCTTAATTTTTCTGCTATCCCCCGCTATAGGTTTTATGAAATAAATTATTTTGAGGCTAAATGAAGCTAAAATTTGAATACTATCGTACTCATCTACGCATGGAGAGGTCTATTTTAAAGGTGTTAGGCTTTTAGGATCAAATCTTTTATCTGTCTGGCTGGCTGTTTTAGCTAGCTCCATAAGGAGTGGAGCTTGCTCAGGAAGTACTCGGTATCCTGGATTTCGGTGGGCATGATCTTGATCAGGTTCTAGAAATTCTATAGCACCATTATCCCGAAGAGATCGTAGGACATGTAGGGCTCTTGTATAGGGAGCTGGCCATTTGGATTCATAATCTGCGTTTGGATTTAAAGCAATATATCCAGCATCTCTGAGAATATCAGCAGCATTAAACGGTTGTATTAGTGTTGGGTTGGATCCTCTGAGAACATTTCTTTGATTAGTCAGTATCAAGTAAGCAACAGTTCTTTCGTCTAACTGTTCGATTGGAACCGGTTTATCGTTAACAACTAATATGTCCTTTAATTTTCTTAGAGAACTAACAACTTTTCCAGCGAATCCTTTAGGTTGATCAACTTTAGAAGGAGTATCAGTAGTAAATCTAAAATTAAACCCCTCTAAACTAATCGTAGGGGCTTGTAGGCTCGATAAATTGCCTCTAACTGAGGATAAATCTTGATTTACTGATTTTGCAGTCGGGACTTGCTGAGGAGGTATTACTTCACCCGTAGTTCCTGAGCTCGAAGAGCTTTCTCTTATGTTTGGTATGGGTCTGTCGCCAGAATGTTCCATGCATAATTTATAACATTACAATTTTTATAATGCAAACAAATTAACGCGATTTAGGGGTCATGTTTGGGATAGTATCAAGCATCCGTATTGCATCAATTGGACGAATAGGATATTTGGTTAATATGTCAGTTCCTGTTTGGTATGAGTATCCTTCCAGTTTTTTTCCCTGAACGATGAAGCCTCTTCTTGTCCTAAAATCAGAGAAATCTGGTCCTTCATAGAAATGTGCAGTTTCACCTGATGAATCAATTTTATGGCTTCCAAAGTATCTCCCGTTAAAATGAATTGTTGTTCCGGGCTCTACTATTTGACTTCCGGTTAATCTTGCTATGGAAGCATCAATTGCTCTAGATAAGATTTTTGGGTTTATCTTTTTATCTGTTGGATTCATTGCTTCTAATGACATAGTCGCATATTATAAATAAAATCAGTTGACTTATCAATTATTCACGTCGTATAATAAATTTATAATGTTGCTTTATTCATTTTATTTTACGACGCGTGTATGTCGTAAAATGGATTGGCATCACTGAACTTTTTAATTTTTATTCTCTGTCCAAATGTTTAAAAAAATCAGATATTCTTTGATCCACTTCGATATAGAAAAATTTCAAACGTGGCACTCTCCCCTTCCTTCTGCTAATGACTCTTTTTTTAAAAAATTAGCCTCGAATTTAAATTAATTTATTATGGATGAAAAACTTACAAAGCTAACTCAAGATTTTCTAGAATATTTAGAAATAGAAAAAAACTGCAGCAAGCTTACTATTAGAGACTACAGGCATTACCTAGAAATATTTAAGCTGTGGTATTTGGATAACATACCAAATAAAAATCTTGAAAATATAGAGCTTTCTGATATAAGAAAATACAGAGTATTTCTTTCAAATAAGACAGATGAAAAAGGCGCAGGTCTTAAGAGGGTTACTCAGAATTATTACATAATAGCGCTCCGCTCGTTCTTAAGATTTCTTATAAAAAATGATCAGAAAACTCTCGAGCCTTCAAAGATAGATTTACCTAAAACGGAAAGTAGGTCTCTTAAGTTTTTGGAAAGAGATCAGGTTGAGAGACTCGTTACAGCACCCGATACATCTAAAGAAGAAGGTGTTAGGGATAGGGCTATAATGGAGCTTTTATTTTCTACTGGACTTCGCGTGTCTGAGTTAGTGAGTCTTAATCGCGATCAGATTAATCTGGATAGAAAAGAGTTTGGAATTATAGGAAAAGGTAGACGATCAAGAATTGTGTTCGTTTCAGATAGAGCTGCAGATTGGATACAAAAATACCTCAATCATCGAAAAGATCCTTTTAAACCAATGTTTATTCGTTACTCTGGTGCAATAAGTGAAGAAAATAATGGGGAAAGAATGAGACTCACTGCTAGAAGTGTGGAAAGGATTGTTAAGAAATATGTTCGCCAAACTAGGATTCCGGTGGATGCTACCGTTCATACATTAAGACACAGTTTTGCAACAGATCTTCTAACGAATGGAGCAGATTTGAGAAGTGTTCAGGAAATGTTGGGGCATAAAAATATTGCAACTACTCAAATTTACACACATATAACAAACAAGCAGCTAAGAGAGGTACATAGATCATTTCATAGTGGAAATGATAAGTAATATTTAATTCTTTCCTTCTATTCTTTTTCTGTAGAAATTTACTATTGAGCGAGCTTTACTTGCTTCTGTGGAATCTCCTTTTAAAGAAGCTTTCATTTGTAATAAAAACGCTTTTTGAAACTTAACTTCGTCCTTGGACATTTTAATTTGTTTGGTAAGTTAGTATCACAGTTACCTCGACATTGCTTTCCCCAGGAGTGATACTTGATACTTCTCTTGTTGAGTTTTGTAATGATATTTCTCCACCTTGAGAAGAATCTAGTGCTTTTGTTGCGACCGCAAATGGCATAGGAACACCAGATGTTCCGTTTGTTTCAGTTATGTTGATTATTTTCCCTAATTTCATTCCTGCAGATTTTGCGAGGCCTTCGGCAGACGTTTTTGCATTATCCACTGCTTCTTTTCTTGCTTGGTTTTTTAATTCTTTTTCTTTTTCATCATTTAATTTAAATATTATATTCCCTATCATATTTGCTCCGGCACTTGTTGCAGAATCTACAATCTGATTTGTCTTTCCAATAGGAGATTTTACTTCGAAATTCTGGGAAACAGAATATCCTATTATTTTTTGGGATTCTCCAGAAAAACTATAATTTGGGTTAATAGAATAATTAGTAGTTTTAATTTCATCTTCGCTAATTCCCTGTTTTTTTAGTGAGTCAATTATTTTTTTGGAGGCTTCATTTGCCTGGTTTTGTGCTAGTTCTACATTGGATCCTTGAGATGTTACACCAAGATTTATCAATGCTTCATCGGGAGCAGCGGAGGCTTTTCCGCTACCTTGAGACTGGAAGACGTCTGTGGTAGCAGTGTTTGTGCTATTTATAGCAAAAGGAATTGGGCCAATAAATTTGGTATAAACAAAAAGAAGAACAAAAAAAACGACAATAGCACCAATAAGGTCTATCCCTTTAGATCTTTCCATGGTATACATTTATCTTGAAACATTGAGGAGGAGTTTGTCAAGAGAGGACAATCTAACTTACAGGGAGCAATCTACTTTTACAAATTCACCTTTATATAATGCTTTTCCTTCATTTTGTTCTTGAATAGAAAGGTAATATTTACCTGTTCCACAAGCGCGCTTACTTATTTTCCAATAACTATCATTATTAATTATCTCCACTGCATCAGGTCTCGCGATTTTTGGAGTAATTTCCGCGTCTTTAGTTGGAGATGGGATTGGAGCTTCGATCGCGCTAGAAATTTTTTCGCCGTTATTCTGATTAATTGTGGTGATCGTAAATATAGTTGTTGGTAAGATTGCTAAAACAGAAATGAATGAAACTACTATTAAAAGCTTTTGTTTAAAAGTTCTTTTGGGTAAATAATCCTCTTCTGTGTAAATATTTTGGAAGTCTTTCCCCCAGTAGTTTATTTCAAAATTATCAGTGTTTTTCATTGTTTGCGGATTCTAGCACACTATAAGTTATGATGTCAATAAAAATTAGATTGATAGATCAATGTTTATCAACTATAAAGTCTAACTAGAGGTTATTTGGATTGATTTTCTGCAGCTTTGATTAAATTTTCTAAAAGGCATGCAACATTTACAGGTCCTACTCCACCAGGGGTTGGGGAGTAAAAGCTTGCCACATTTTCAACGTCAGAATTATTGTAGTCGCCTCTTAGTTTTCCATTTTCATCAGTGTAGAGGCCGACTCCGATAAGAATTGCGCCCTTTTTAAATTGCTTAGTTGAAAGAATAGTTTTTCCGACAGCGGTGATAATAATATCTGCTTCTTTGAGTTTTTTTTCTTTGTTTTCTGTTTTTGAATCAATAACTGTAGGAATGACTCCATTCTTTTCAAGCAAATTGATAATAGGTTTTCCTGCTGTTTCTCCCTTTCCAATTACAGCGATTTTTTGATTTTTAAGCCAACTGGAAAAACCTTTCTTTTGTTTATTCGTCTCGAACGCTTCCTGAATCATAAGAAGTGAAGCTTCGGCAACTGGAACTGGGTATTCTGAGTGTGAACCAAATCCGTCAATTTCCTTTTTTCCTGAAATTAATTCAGTCAACTTATCAGCATCGACATTTGGTCCAGCTGGACGTTGAATGATTATTCCATGTATTTTAGGATTTTTATCAAGCTTCTTGATAAGTTTTTCCAATTCTTCTTGCGTGGTTTCGTTTGATGTTGGATAAATATCTACTTTAGCTCCTATTGCTTCTGCTTTTAATCTTTTTTGGTTGACATAGATCTTAGAAGCCTCATTGTCTCCCATAAGGATTATGGCCATTGTGGGCACTGTGTTTTTTTTCTTGAGAACTTCTACACGCTTTTCTAGTTCAATTAGTATATTGGAAGAAATTGTTTTACCGTCTAGTTTCATTCTACGCAAGTTATGGCTGCGATTTTATCGTCTTGTTTAGAAAATCTCATAAGAATTACTCCTTGAGTCGCGCGTGAAAGTTTTGGTATTGAATTTATTTCTAGTCTTACGACCTGACCTTTGATAGAAGTGATAATAACTTCTTTTGCATTCGTTGGAATAATTTGAGAGGATGCTACTTTCCCTGTTTTTGTAGTTACTTCAGCGATTTTTACTCCCATTCCTCCTCTACTTTGCGCGTTGAACTCTTTAACTAAGGTTCTCTTTCCGTACCCATTTTCCATGATAGTTAAAAGCTCTGGATTTGCATCTTTGGTAACTACGTCCATTCCTACTACCATGTCATCTCCTGACAGCTTAATTCCTCGAACACCCATAGTGGCTCTTCCTAGAGGTCTAATTGATTTCTCGTCAAACCTGATGCACTTTCCGTTTCTTGTATAGACTAATATGTCATCTGCGCCTGTTGTAGGATTGCTCCATGCAAGCTCGTCTCCTTTATCAAGTTTTATTGCTACGATTCCTGATTTTCTGATATTTTCAAATTCTGATTTTGCAGTTTTTTTAACAGTACCATTTCTGGTAGTTAGGAAAATATATTTGAATTGATCATCCTTATTGTATGTAATAAATGATTCTACTTTTTCTCCGGATTCAATGTTGATTAAATTCACTACTGCAGTTCCTTTACTTGTTCTTGAAGATTCATCTATTTCATAAGCTTTTGTTTGATAAACTTTGCCTCTATTTGTAAAGAATAGTATATTATCATGTGTCATAGTAGATCTGATATTCATAATTCCATCCTCATCCTTAGTGGTCATGCCTTTAACTCCCTTCCCTCCCCTTTGTTGAGTTCTGAAGCTGGTTAAGCTTTGTCTTTTTATGTATCCAGTAGTAGTAAGCGTTATAACTGTTGGTTCATTTGGAATAAGATCTTCTTCGGAGAATTCTCCAACTTTTCCTTTATAAACTTTTGTTCTTCTTTCATCCGCATACTTTTCCTTAAGATAGTCGCATTCATCTTTTATGACTTTTAAGATTTTCTCAGGATGTGCTAAAAGATCTTCCAGGTATGCGATAGTTTCTTTAACCATCTGATATTCGTCCTCTATTTTTTGTCTTTCAAGAGCTGCAAGTCGACGAAGTTGAAGGTCGAGTATTGCTACTGCCTGAAGCTCAGATAGCTTGAATTTTTTCATTAAGTTTTCCTTAGCATCATCTTGAGTCTTAGACTCTCTTATTGTTTTAATTACTGCATCTAAATTGTCAACAGCGATTTTGAGTCCTTCTAAAATATGAAGGCGTGCTTTTGCCTGTTTGAGTTCAAATTCAGAGCGTTTTTTAACAACTATATATCTGTGTTTTATGTATTCTTCAAGAATCGTTTTAAGATTTAATGTTTGTGGTGTGTTGTCTACAAGTGCCACAATATTTGCTGGAAATGTAGTTTGAAGACTTGTGTACTTAAACAAATTATTAAGTACTCTCTTGGGTGAAGAGTCTCTTTTAAGTTCAACTACAACTCTGATTCCATGTCGATCTGATTCGTCTCTAAGGTCGGAAATTCCTTCAATCTTTTTTTCTCTTACTAGCTCTGCAATTCTTGCTACTAAAAGGGCCTTATTAACCTGATATGGAAGTTCCGTGATTATAATTGCGGATTTTCCCTGACCGATTTCTTCGATATCTGCTTTTCCTCGAATTAGAATCTTCCCGCGTCCTGTTGTGTAGACATTTTTAATTTCAGTTATGTCATAGATACTTCCTGCCGTTGGAAAATCTGGACCTTTTATAAATTCTAGAAGCTCATCAACTGTAACATCTGAGGTGACGGAAATTGGATCTGGATTTACCTTGGTTTTTCCTATCATGTAATTTACGGCATCGATTATTTCTCCAAGATTATGTGGTGGAATTTTTGTGGCCATTCCTACAGCAATTCCCTCTGAACCCATTAATAAAAGATTTGGAAGCTTTGCAGGGAGATAGTTTGGTTCCTGAAGTGTAGCATCGAAGTTATTTATAAATTCTACCGTTTCTTTTTCAATGTCATGAAGCATTTCAGCTGTAATCGATGACATTCTGGCTTCTGTGTAACGCATAGCAGCAGGTGGATCTCCATCCATGGAGCCAAAATTTCCCTGCCCGTCGATAAGTGGATATCTCATAGAAAAATCTTGAGCAAGACGTACGAGTGCATCATAAATAGCCATATCTCCATGCGGATGATATTTTCCCATTACTTCTCCAACTATTTTTGCACTCTTGGAATATTTTGCACTATGAGAAAGGCCCAGCTCATCCATAGCAAAGAGAATTCTTCTATGTACTGGTTTTAGGCCGTCTCTGACATCTGGGAGTGCGCGGGAGACGATAACTGACATAGCGTAATCTAAATACGCTCTTTTCATCTCGCTGGTGATTTCTGTCTGGTGAAGTTTTCCTATGTCAGCCATGTCGTCGAAATAAGGTTATTGCCTTCGGCTTTTCGGCCGTTTCATTCCTTCAAAATTTGTTTGATTTTGAGGAAAGATTAGTAATTAAACTAAAAATGAAGCAATTAATAATGCTACGATGTTTAGTACTTTAATCATTGGGTTGATTGCTGGTCCGGCTGTGTCTTTGTATGGATCTCCTACTGTGTCTCCGGTGACTGCTGCTTGATGAGCAAAGCTTCCTTTTCCACCTAGTTTTCCTTCTTCGATGTATTTTTTCGTATTATCCCATGCAGCTCCACCTGTAGTCATTGAAATTCCTACAAACAGTCCTGTTATGATGGATCCGATAAGAAGTCCACCGAGTGCTTTTGGTCCCAATAAGAATCCAACTAAGATAGGGGCAACTACTGGAATAAGCGCTGGAACAATCATCTGTTTTATTGCAGCGGTTGTAACGATATCTACAGCTTTTGCATATTCTGGTTTTGCTTTTCCAGTCATAATTCCTTTGATCTCTTTGAACTGACGTCTTACTTCATCTACTACTGCTACTGAAGCTTTTCCAACTGCTTCCATTGCTAATGCTCCGAAGAAATAAGGTAATGCTCCTCCGATGAAAAGTCCAATGATTACTCTTGGATCAGAAAGAGTGAATGCAGCCGAAGTAATTTCTCCTCCAAGATGAACTAACTCTTCTGTGTAGCTTGCAAATAAAACTAATGCAGCAAGTCCTGCAGAACCAATCGCGTATGCTTTGGTAACTGCTTTTGTAGTATTTCCTACGGCATCAAGCGGATCTGTAACATTTCTTACTTTTTCAGGAAGGCCTGACATTTCTACGATTCCTCCTGCGTTATCTGTGATGGGTCCGAATGCATCGATTGCCACAACGATTCCAGTAAGAGAAAGCATAGACATTGCAGCTATAGCAATTCCATAAAGACCTGCTAATTGGTAAGCTAAGAGTGTTCCAGCTGAGATTAAAAGAATTGGGAGAAGAGTAGATTTCATAGATACTGCTAGTCCGGCGATTACATTTGTTCCGTGTCCAGTTGTCGAAGCATTTGCAATTGTTCTAACAGGACTAAATTTTTTGGAGGTATAGAATTCAGTAATTGCTACCATTCCAAGCGTAATAACGAGTCCGATGATGGAAGAAATAAAAATAGACATTGAACTAATTCCACCTAGTCCATTTGGGAAGAAGAGATTGGTTAAGAAGTAAAATCCTACCAAAGCGAGCCCTGCTGATACTAAGAGCCCTTGATATAAAGCTGCCATAATAGATTTTCCTCTGACTCTTACAAACCAAGTACCAACAATACTTGTAACTATAGAAATTGCACCAATTAATAATGGGTAAAGTAGAACTGATTGATTTCCTCTAAATGCTAAATCTCCAAGAATCATTGTTGCAACTGCAGTGATTACATAAGTTTCGAATAGATCTGCTGCCATTCCTGCATCATCTCCAACGTTATCCCCTACTAAATCAGCGATTACTCCTGGATTTCTAGGATCATCTTCTGGAATTCCCTTTTCGATCTTTCCTACCATATCTGTTCCTACGTCAGCAGATTTTGTAAATATTCCTCCACCGAGTCTAGCGAAAACAGAAATAAGTGATCCACCAAAACCGAGCGCAACTAAAGGTTGTAGGTTTGGTGTGGAATCTTGTGAGCTAAGAAACATATAGAAGCCTGCTACAGATATAAGAGCAAGTCCACAAACTAATAGTCCTGTGACTGCTCCGCCTTTAAATGCCATCCCAAATGCTTTTGATAATCCGGATTTTGCAGCTTCCGCAGTCCTAATATTGCTTTTTACGGCAATACTCATTCCGAAAATTCCTGCTAGTGCAGAAAATATTGCTCCGATTGCAAAACCAATTGCTGTATATGAACCAAGAATTAAATATAATCCTGCGAGAATAACAATTCCTATTATAGAGATAACAATATATTGCTTTCTCATAAAAGCATTTGCTCCTTGAGAGATAGCATCTGCTATTGCGTTCATTTTTTCATCACCGCGAGGATTCCTGATGATTACAAAGCTTAAATACGCGCCATAAAGAATGGATAAAAATCCAGCTCCTAAGCAGAGGTTTAGGGCATTACTGATTATGAAAGATAAATCCATAAAAAGATATTATAGCAATTTTAGCTTGACTCCTCAATGATTATTATTCAAATTCTTCTAAACATCAAGAGTCGCTGTTTTTGCATTATTTTGAATAAAATGTTTTCGAGGCGGAACTTCGTCTCCCATAAGCATAGTAAAGACTGCATCTGCTTCTTCAGCATCATCAATGTTGACTTGTTTTAAAACTCTATTTTCAGGATTCATTGTGGTTTCCCAAAGTTGATCCGGATTCATTTCTCCCAAACCTTTATAACGCTGTATTGAATATCCTCTTTTTGTAGTTTGAGTTGCTGCGTCTTCTTCAACTGCGCTTGCTAGATCATCAGCTTTTTTCCCTCCAGCCTTTAAAATGCTATCTTTTTCAGTGTCACTATATGCATAATGTGAGGTTTTTCCCATTTGAATTTTATATAAAGGAGGTTGAGCGATAAACAAATAACCTGCTTTTATAATTTCAGGAAGATGTCTGTAGAAGAAAGTTAAAATTAATGTTTCGATGTGTTCTCCGTCTACGTCTGCATCAGTCATGATTATAATTCTTTGATATCTGAGTTTATCAAATTTAACTGTCTCCCCTATTCCCATGCCAAGGGCGATAATAAGATTTTTTACTTCTTCATGCTCTATGATCTTATCCAGTCTTGCTCTTTCCGTATTAAGAATTTTTCCTTTAAGTGGAAGAATTGCTTGGAATTTTCGATCTCTTCCCTGCTTGGCGCTTCCTCCTGCTGAATCTCCCTCAACAAGGTAAAGCTCTGATTGTGCCGGATCTTTCTCCTGACAGTCTGCAAGTTTTCCTGGAAGGCTTGAACCCTCAAGTGCTCCCTTTCTAAGAATTGCTTCTTTTGCAGCTTTTGCAGCAAGTCTAGCTTTTGCAGCTAAATAGACTTTTTCTAAGATTCTTCTTGCTTCAGAAGGATTTTCTTCAAAATAAGTTGATAAGCCTTCTTTTACAATTGTCTGAACAACTGGCTGAATTTCTGCATTTCCTAACTTTCCTTTTGTTTGTCCTTCAAATTGAATTCTGTCTTGAGGCATTTTTACAAAAACTACTGCAGTAAGTCCTTCTTTCGTATCATCCCCTACAATTCCCTCTTCATCATCTTTGAAGCTTCCAATTTTTTTACCATAGTCATTAATCGCGCGAGTAAGCGCCATTCTAAAACCTGTTAAATGAGTTCCTCCGTTTACTGTATTGATAACGTTTACATAGCTTTCTACATTTTCAGAGTAGCCATCGTTATACTGAACAGCGATTTCTACTTCCACATCATTATCCTGTTTGTTAATAAAAATAGTTTTATGAAGTGGCCCTTTGTTGTCATTTAATTTTGTAACTAATGCTGTAATTCCACCCTCAAAGTAATAATTTACTTCTTTTTCCTGTCCTTCTCTCAAATCCATGAAGTGGAAAAATAGTCCAGGAACTAAGTAAGCTCTTTCTCTAATGGCTTTTTTGACGATATCAAATTCAAATGTTGTGGTTGAGAAAATTTGTGAATCAGGAAGGAATGTAGTCATAGTTCCGGATTCCCGGCTTGTTATTTCTTCATGGTCTACTCTGGATTTGGGAACTACTTCGAGTTTGCTTTTTACAATTCCTCTTGCATAATCCTGGGTATAAATTTTTCCGTCTCTTTTTACTTCAACCCAAACCCATTCTGACAGAGCATTTACAACTGAAGCTCCCACGCCGTGTAACCCTCCTGAGATTTTATAAGCGCTTCCGCCAAACTTTCCACCTGCATGAAGTTTGGTCATAACCATTTCAAGAGCTGGTTTATTATAATTAGGGACTAAATCTACCGGAATTCCGCGTCCATCATCAGCGACAGTAGCTGAGCCATCTTTGTTAAGAGTTATCCAGACATTTTTAGCAAATCCTGCTAAAGCCTCATCAACTGAGTTGTCTATAATTTCTCTTAAGGATTCATGGAGTCCGATGACATCGGTACTTCCTATGTACATTCCGGGGCGTTTTCTAACAGGCTCAAGTCCTTCGAGTACCTGAATATTTTGTGCTGAATAATCTGAGGGGTTTTGTTTCGCCATGAAAATTAATTATAGACTATCTTAGCAAAAAAAACGAATGGTTTCCAGATCTTATCTATGATCTTCAAGTCCTTCTTGTGTTTTTATTCTATCGACAAATCTTCCAAAAGTTCTATCATTCCCATATCTCCCCCATAGTTCATGCATCATTTCTTCTTTGATTTCATGAATTGCATGATTATGAATTATGTCATTTATAGGTTCTACTCGTTTTGGTTCCCATCTGGGAGCGTCGGTTCTTCTAATCGTTGATCTACTGATCCAAACAGGTCTTTCCATGCCTGATATTATACCAAATGAATATAAGAAGCTATTGAAGATCTTGGATTTGATTTAAGATATCTTTTTGATTTGTGGATGCTGGTGCGCCTCCTTGGAGTTTTAGAATATCGTTGTATGATTTTGAAAATCCATTAACTAAATTTATCGTAAACAAAACTGCTAAGACTGACATAATTATAGTAACAACAATTGTAGTTACTCCCACAAATTGCGCCCGTCTGTCATCTTTCAGGAAATATCGAATTCCCGGAATTATTCCAAAAGGAGGTAGAAGAATCGCCCCTATTATAATAGTAATAGACTTCCCCACCGAAAACTTAAATGGAGGTTCTTTTATTTTCTTTCCACAATTAGGACAGAAATAAAAACTCTCCTGAGTGGGACTTTTACAAAACTTACAATTATTCACCAATCTGATAGTTTCAAAAATCAGCTTTAGTGTCAATTTAAAAGGCTAATTTGGCTTTCGGTGGTATAATTATAGGATGAGTCAAGTAGAAAGTGGCCCAAGATTTCAAGGCTCTTTAGAGTTCGACATTGATTGGAGGAGACGCGACCTTGAAGCGATGAGGGAAGGAAGACCCGGATATGAAGGCGCAATTGACGGATGGGGTTCATACGAACTAGGAGTTACAGTTGAAGAAGCTTTAAGAAGAATAAGGGAACTAGCAGCCACTAAGAAACCAGGAGCCCTTCTGGTCTCTGGCGCTAAGCTAATTTGGGGAGAGGGAGAATTTAGCGATACATTCAGAAAAGTAATACCCGAGATTACAGGAGAAAGAGGTTTTACCTCAGATGTAGTACTTGATCTCGGTTTTCAGCTTGGGGTTTTTCCAAGAACTTCTCCTGATACCTTAATTTTTGAGGATCCCTCTGGGTATGAGCAGGCTACTATATACGATCTTGTCCCAATCAGGTCTCCTCTAGTTCCTCATGTTACTACTTGGCATGAATTAACCCGAGGTTATGAACATCATGCACGAGGAAGTGCGATAATTACAGTTAATCGGCCATATTTTACAACCGATCGAGCTACGGTAGAATTAAACAAAGTGGCTTTAAGAAGCGAAGGCTTCCGAGTCTAGGAATTTTTACATTTTTCTTAGCCTCGCAAGGCCAGACCTTGCGTGGCTACAGGATATTTAGGTGTCAAATAATTGGAAATAGATTTTCGAGGGTGAGGCGGGGGTTGGCGGAAAAGAAAGTTTTACCATGAATCACCAGGATCTTGAGGTTGATTTTCAAATTCTCTTCTTCCAAATAAATCTACAGAACTCATATCCCATCCTCTACCCTGTCTATCTCTTCGTTGATAATGTTTTGTATCTGAATATTTGTTGTTAAAAAGTTCAAAAGACTCAAATCTACTCATAGGATGTTCGATAGCAGTAGCCAGCGTAGGAAAAACTAACGAATTGTCTCCAATAAAGTCTTCTGTTTTTAGTCTAGGAGCTAAGCCATGTTCGGACACAGTGCTTATCCAGTCAACGCCTAGAGTTACTGTTACCTGCTGGAAATCTTCACCGATTATTTTGTCTGGAGTTTCTTCTCCTAAATATTTTGCTATGAGTCCTTTTTTAGGATGTTCTAGTTGATGTACTTCCTGTGGGGATAACCCAAATTTATTTCCCCATCTTAGGAATAGAACAAATAACAATCTAGGATCATCAATTTGTCCAATAATTGCAGTTGTTAGTGCAACATCTTTTTCTCTTGCTGCCTGAATCCTTGGATCATGATTTTTAATGGCTTCCAAAATTTCCTGAAGTTGTTGGGCAACAGGTTCTAGTTCTTTTCTTTGCGCGGCTACTTTTTCATCTCTTAAGCGTTGTTTTTCATTGGCTGCCCTAATTACTTCAGCTTTTTTTGCAGCCTCTACGTCAGCTGCTCTTTGTGCAGCTTCATTTAATCTTCTTGCTTCTTCTGCTGCTTTTACAGCTAATGCTTCTTGAGCAGCTCTAAATTGATCGTAAATATCTCTGGACATTTTATTGTCCTGTAGTATACATCTCCCTATTTCAATTATCAAATAGCCTCGCAAGGTCTGGCCTTGCGAGGCTAATATTTAAAGGGAATTTAAGCAATTTTTGATTAGTCGGCAGAATCCGGATCAAAGGGTCTTTCAATATGAATTATGGGTTGACCTAGGAATGTAGGAGAAGGAGGCGTATGGTATCTTCCTCCTCCTGATGGAATTATCAAAGGCCTGCTCTCTCTAAGAGATCTAATTCTTGCTGCTCCCTCCATCCACCATTTTGTTACAACTTCTTGAAGGCTAGTTATGGATGACAAATAATTTCCGTAGCCCCGTTCGGTTGCAGCTATATATTGGCCTCCAATATCTCCATAGGGTCGATCATTCATTGCTCCTAGGCTAGCATAATGAGACATGGTCTGTCTAATAACGTCTATTATATGTGGTGTAAGCTCTCGATTTCTTTCTTGGACTGGTAAATTAGGTTGTAGTTCAAAAACTGCTGCGAGTCCATCTTCCATAACTTGTCTTAATTTTTCTACATACATTCCTTCTGCTGGGTAATAGTCTTTTAATATAGCTCCACTTTCAGGATTAAAATCACTTTGATCTTCAGTCGGAGTTTCTTCATTAGATTTTATGCTTTGTCTTGATCTTTTACCAAGGACTACCCTCGATGTTGTGTCAAAATATCTATATCTAGGCTCTGGTTCATGACGCACATCTTCAATCCCTATTCCTCTAATTGCATTTATTGCTTCGGCGAGTGTATTTGTATCTGAATTTGGTTTACCTTCCGCATAGGAAACTCCAAAAGATAAACCAGTAAATCCCCTATCGATATCTTCTGGACCAAATATATAATCACTGAATGGATCTCCTGCGAATCCTACTGCGATGACTTTTCCTTCCATGGAATTTTTTAATATTGCTCCAAAAAAAGAAAATCTCATTTCTTCTCCTTCATGACGTGGGGAATGTTCACTAAAACGATAGCTTGTTTGATATCCTAAAGAGGTAGAGTCTATCGTTTCAACGCTCCAGCCTGGGAGTAGATGGTCTCTTATTTCTTCTGCAAGACGCATAGTGCCCACAGCTTGATTTGCTGCTTCGAAAGTTGCTTTTATTGCCCTTTCTCTATCGGGAGCATCTGGATTTTTAGGAGTTATTGATGGCTCAATTACAACAGGAGTTGGAGATGCGATAGTTCTTAATCTTGAGATAAATGCTGCATCCTTAGGATTAATAGGTCTTATGTTCCCCTCGTTTCCCATAGCGTAATTATACTACAGGATAATTAGGTGTCAAATATTTAGGAAAAGGTTTTCGAGGGCGAGGCGAGGATTGGCGTAGGAATAAGTTTATTCGTTGTTAAACTTATAATTCCATCGAGCATGATTAATTATCGGAGCCAGTGCTCCAAATCTTCTTTGTAATACCCAATTTACAGCTCCTAGAGCTAGCTGAGATACAGGAATTGTATTTGTGTCGAAGCCCTTATTTGTTACGTTATGTAAAAATCCGAAAGTTAATGTAGTTATGGCACCCGCCACGAGTTCTCTTCTGCTAAATTTAAAGCCTCCAGTTCCAACAGCTAAATCCTTAAAGGGATTTTTTGTGTTTTTGTCAGTTGCACTGACCAATAAAGATGGCACCGCTCTGTATTGAAATTCTTCATTTATCGGCGCAAAAACTACAGTTAATAGCTGAGTGTCAGGTGAGCGTAAATAATCCGTACTGCACTGTTGTATATCAGGGCTATTTTTACACTGTTCAAGAATGTTATCTCTAAATCCAGAATTTCCTGTTTGTTTTCTTGTAACATCAGCAGTTATTCTGCTCAATTCACCAAAAGCCGGTTTTTCGATTTCCGGAAGCGCACTTGCGATAACTATACCAGTAGAAAATCTTGCAGCGTTTTTGAGAAAGTCTCTTCTGCTCTGTTGAGATCTCTGGTCTACTCCTGGACGTGGGCCAAGTTCATGCATCGCGAAATTATATCAGAAGTGAGGCTAAAAATAAACTATAGGTTTAGAAATAAGTTCTCTAATGCGAGGCGGGGGTTGGCGTATATCTAGCGGAAAATAAAATCTCCATGTTCTGTAGTTGTGGCTCTTTCCTGATTAACAAGTTTTTGCCATACTCCAGTTGCTGATTCAGTTGGCCAATCGGATTGAAGAGGAACACCGCGAAAAGTTCTTGCGAACGCATTCATCAGTTCTAGCCTTCTGGTTCCAAGTCCCCTTCTTCTCATGTGTCTTACGGTGTCTGTCCACCTTACTTCTGCTATTAGTTGCTCAGCGTTTTCACCTATCCAGCCAAACATCATTGATCCATAACCTGCTACTAGTCCACGGGGACTTATATCTATAAAACCCATTTCGCCCACTACGGTTGTGTCAGGGTCATATGTTGCAAAAGCATAAGTTGTGCTTTCATCTGGATGTCGAACTGCAAAATTTAAATCTCCTCCACCTTCCGTTGGGTCGTCCATTCTAAAATAACGTCTTACCCTTCTATCTCTAATTTGTGAAGCTTCTAATGGAATTATTGTTCCTGACGGAAAATGTCTTCGGAATTCACTTCTAAAGTCATCTTCTTGGTGCAATAAATTTTCTTTACTCATGGCGCGGATTATACTATGAGTTCTCTAGCCTCGCAAGGCCAGGCCTTGCGTGCGTAAATTTCTATAGGTTTAGAAATAGGTTTTCTAATGCGAGGCGAGGATTGGCGTTGGTGGTTTTTAAATCATAATGAGTTAGTTCGAGTTTGTGTATTAACTTCCTGAATTTTAAGGCCTCTTCTTTATCTGAAGTTTTTAACATTTCTTCACGACCCGCTAGTATAGCTCCTTCAAGCCATTTGATGGCATCCCCTTTTTCCTTAGAAACTTCTTGTGCGAGATAAAGCCTGTCTCCTGTCTTATCTAATGTCAAAATTTTTTCCAGATTTTCTATATTTGCTTCTAATTCTTCTCTAAGTTCTATAATTTTTGCGCGAGATAAAATAGTAGGAAGAAAAGATTGGAAATTATCCGTAATCAAATAAATAAGCGTTGTGGTTGGGGGTTCTTCTAGAAGTTTTAACATGGAATTTTGAGCATCTACTGTAGCGCCATTTTTCATAATAATGACTACTGCTTTTTTTTCACTTTTGAAAGGTTTTAGATAAATTTTTTCCTGAATTTTCCTTACGTCTTCAATTCCCAGCGCTTTTTCAAATTCTAATTTTTGAATATCAAAAGCGTCAATTTTATATCCCTTAATTAATTTTTCACTCTCCCCTATTCCCTTTTCTAAATTTTTTGAAGAAATGATAAATGTATTCATGTTTTTCTTGATTTATACCACACTTTTACATACTATTATAGTAATGCCCATAAATCCTGTTACTCAAACAGCTATTTCCGACGCGCTTTATGCACAGAGACTTCTGTCGCCTGTTCAATATAATGACATAAAACTTCGCGTTGTAACTCAGGGAATTTCAGAAGAAGATGCTCTTAACACTCTAAGATATGTGAGTGAAGACAAGCTTTCAGAAGTAAAAGCTAAGCTTTTAGGAATTCCATATATTTCGATTGATGCTACTTCCTTTTCTCCCCAAGCACTTGGTCTTGTGCCTGAAGCGGTAGTTCAAAGATTTAATCTTATTCCCTTCGCTTATGACGATAGGACAAAAACGCTTTCGATTGCTATGGGAAATCCAGTGGATCTTGATGCGATTTCATTTGTAAGACAAAAAACCGGACTTAATATCAAAGCATTCGCTGCTGCGCCAACTGCTGTTAAGCAAGCAATTGATATGCAGTACAAGCAAGCTTTGGTGGGTCAAGTTGGAGAAGCGCTTAAAGAGACAGAAGAGGCTCCAAAAACAAAGACAGTAGATTCTACTCAGATTGCTCAAATAATTAAAGAAGCTCCGATTGCCAAGATTGTATCAACTATTCTCGAATATGCTGTAAAAAGTAGAGCTTCAGATGTTCACATAGAGCCTCAGGAAGAAAGAGTAAGAGTCAGATACAGAATTGACGGAATTTTGTATGACAGACTTAGTCTTCCAAAAACTGTACAAGAAGCAGTAGTTTCAAGAATTAAAATTCTTTCAGAAATGAAAATTGATGAGCATAGAACACCTCAGGATGGAAGATTTAATTTTAAAGTGGATGATAAAGAAGTTGATCTTCGTATTTCAGTCCTTCCTGCTGCTCATGGAGAAAAAATTGTAATGAGACTTTTACGAAAAAGCGGAGGTATACCAACTCTGGAAGAGCTTGGGCTTGTAGGAACTTCTCTTAGGAATTTAGAGACAAATATGCTAAGACCCCATGGAATAATACTTGTCTGTGGACCTACGGGATCTGGAAAAACAACTACGCTCTATTCAGTCTTGAACAAGCTGAATAGTCCTAAGGTAAATATTATGACCTTGGAAGATCCCGTTGAGTATGAAATGCCAGGAATAAATCAGGTTCAGGTTAATAGCGGAGTGGGGCTTTCTTTTGCTACGGGTCTTAGAGCATTTTTGAGACAGGATCCAAATATTATACTTGTAGGAGAAATTCGTGATAAAGAAACCACAGATCTGGCAATACAAGCTGCGCTAACAGGACATTTGGTCTTCTCTACTCTACATACTTCCAACGCTTCTGGTGCGTTACCAAGACTTTTGGATTTAGGAGCAGAAACATTTCTCTTATCTTCTTCTATGAATGCAATTGTTGGACAAAGAATTGTTAGAAGGCTTTGTCAGACATGCAAAACAGGATATCCTCCCCCACCACAGCTTTTAGAGACTATGAAAAAAGAGCTTGGACCACTTTTCCCTCCTGGTGAAGCAAAGTTCTTTAGGACTAAAGGTTGCGTCGAATGTGATAATTCAGGATATAAAGGAAGAGTTGGAATTTTTGAGGTATTGCCCATAACTACAAAAATTGCGGAAATGATTTTAAAAAGGTCAGATAGTATTTCTTTGGAAAAAGAAGCTGTCGCTGAAGGAATGATTACTATGAAGCAGGATGGATATATTAAAGTGCTAAAAGGAGTCACTACGGTAGAAGAAGTTTTGCGCGTTGCGCAGGAATAGTTATTTTAGTTATATATTTTTATGGATATTAAAGAACTTTTAAGTTTAACAGTAAAAAATAAAGCATCAGATTTACATCTTTTAGTGGGAATTGTTCCCACTCTGAGAATTGACGGGGTCTTGATTCCTTTATCAAATTATCCACCTTTAACAAGTGAAGTTTTGGAAATGATGATTTTTTCCATTTTAAGTCCACATCAAAAAGAGCTTTTACTTGCAAATAAAGAATTGGATTTTTCATTTGGTTATTCTAAAGATGAAAGCGGCTCTGAAGGAAGATTTAGGGTAAATATTTATTATCAAAGAGGTTATATTTCTGGTGCATTTAGGTTTTTGGAGCCAAGAATTAGAACTATTGAGGAGCTAAGGCTTCCTAAGATTTGTAATGAATTTGCCAAACTTAAACAGGGTTTTATTTTAGTGACAGGCCCAACTGGTCATGGAAAATCGACCACGCTTGCCGCAATGATAAACGAGATAAATGTTAATCGGTCAATGCATATTTTAACAATCGAAGATCCTATCGAATATGTCTATCCTGTGGGAAAAAGTATCGTGTCTCAGCGAGAGATGGGACAAGATTCACATTCATGGAATTATGCGCTACGTTCTGCTCTTCGTGAAGATCCAGATGTAGTTTTGGTCGGAGAAATGAGAGACCCAGAAACAATTTCTGCTGCTATTACAATCGCCGAAACAGGACATTTGGTCTTTTCTACTCTTCATACTAACTCAGCATCGCAAACAATTGATAGAATTATTGATTCATTCCCGCCAAGTCAGCAAGCCCAAGTAAGAATTCAGCTTGCATCTACTCTTAAAGGAATTATTTCTCAAAGACTTTTGCCTCAAATAAATGGCGGAAGAGTTCCTTCAGCAGAAGTTCTTATTGGGAACAATGCTGTTGCTACAAATATTCGTGAAGGAAAAACACATCTAATTGATTCGATAATAGAAACTTCTCAGGATATTGGAATGATAAGTCTTGAGTCCTCACTTTCTTCTCTGGTAATGAGTGGAACTATTAGTCTAGAGACTGCAAAAAGCTACGCAGCTAGACCTGACGATCTTCTTAGAATGGTTGTTTAATTATGAGATTAAGATATAAAGCAGTTTCTCAGGATGGAAAAAAAGTAAGAGGATTTGTAGAAGCAAAAGAAATTAAAGACGCAGCTTATTATTTAAGACAAAGAAACCTTATTCCTATTCAGATATCAAAAGAAGCAGAGTATGAACTTCTAAAAAAACTTCCGGGAACCGGCAAAGTTAAGTCTAAAGATTTAATTCTTTTTACAAGACAATTATCTTCCATGCTTGCTTCAGGTCTCACTCTTGTAAAAGCTCTAGAAATATTAAAAGAGCAAACTGCTAATAAATATCTTCAGGAAACGATAGGAGGAGTTTTGCTGGATATCGAAGAGGGAAAATCTTTTTCAGAATCAATTTCTAAATATCCAGATGTTTTTCCAGTAATTTATGTCTCTTTGGTTAGAGCAGGAGAATCCTCAGGACTCTTGGATAAGGTTTTTCTTCGTCTAGCCACAAATTTAGAAAAACAACATAAGTTGAGAAGTACTGTCAAAGGGGCGCTTATGTATCCTGCCATCGTTATAACACTTATGTTTGTCGTGATATTTATTTTAATGATATTTGTTATTCCTCAGCTAAGTAGGTTGTATGACAGTCTGGGGGTAACCTTGCCTTTAGTGACCCGAATAGTGGTGGGTGTTTCAAGTATGATAGGAAAAATCTGGTTTCTCCTTGTGGGATTCTTTGGAGTATTTATATATGGTTTTATAAGATGGAAAAGAACACCTACGGGAAGAGAGATTTACGATAAAAATATTTTGAAGCTTCCTCTTTTTGGGAGGATTATGAAGGAAACAATTCTTACTGAATTTTCCAGAACCTTTGGCCTTCTAGTTGGGACAGGAACGCTTATAGTAGATGCTTTAAATCAGAGCGCTGGGGTTACAGGAAATATTCTTTATGAAAAAGCCGTAATGGATGTTGCGAAAAGAGTAGAAAAAGGAGTACCTGTAGGTGAAGCGCTTTCCTATTACGCAATATTCCCTCCTCTTCTAATACAATTAGTGAAAGTTGGAGAAGAAACAGGAAAAATGGATGAAAATCTGCTCAAGGCATCTGAGTATTTTGAAGACGAAGTTGGTCAATCTGTAAAAACACTTACTACTGCAATGGAACCTTTCATTATGATTGTTTTGGGCGTCGGCGTAGGCTTCTTGGTTTTCTCAGTTATTACTCCAATTTATAGCATTCTTAACGCTGTTCAATAGTTTCTATAGAGGCTATTGACAAGAGAGTTTTGCTGTGACTAATATAAGTTAGTATGAAAAAACTGCTCGAATTACTTAAGAAGCTTCTCGGCGGTTCTTCGAGTTCATCAGATTCTTCTAGTTCTTCAGGTTTTACATTGGTAGAGCTTTTAATAGTTATAGCAATTTTAGGTATTTTAGCTGCAGGACTTCTTCTCGCAATAGATCCAGCAGATAAAATAAAACAAGCAAATGATCAAAATGTTATGAATTCAGTTAGAGAGTATGCTAATAGAGCTGAACAGTATGCTATACAAAGCAACAATGGAACTTATTTAACGAATACTTCGGCAAATTTAACAACTATGAAAATTAATTTGAGCAGTGTTCCAAGTGGATGGACAATGGACTACTTAGTAGATACTACAAATAATAATTTTGTAGTATATGGAACTGTAAAATCTAAGAAATATACTTCAAACCCATATTTTATGTATTCTTCTCAAACTGGAAAGTCATGTTTTGTAGCATCAGCTCCAACTTCAGCAAGCGCATGCAACTAACTTGACCTTGTCTTCGTATTTTATTATGCTCACTTTGGTGAGCATTTTTTTCGGCTTAATTTTTTTTATACTGGGAACATTTGTTGGTTCTTTTCTTAATGTTCTCATAGACAGACTTCCTAGAAATGAAACTTTGCTTGGAAGGTCTTACTGCGAAAACTGTAAAAAAACTCTAAAGTGGATTGATCTTATTCCCCTCCTCTCCTTTTTAGTGCTAAAAGGAAGATGTAGATATTGCAGGATAAAGCTTTCTTACCAATATTTGTTATTGGAAATTGTAACTGGTCTGTTTTTTATGTTTATCTATTTGGCGAGTTATCCTGATATTCTGCTTACTTCATACAATTTATTGATAGTCTCAAGTCTGATTGTAATATTTTTTGTAGATCTGAAATTCGGAATCATCCCAGATAAAGTTTTAATTTTTTTAGTTATCCTAGGTTTGATATTTAATATTTTTATAAATCCAAATTTATTAGTAATAAATCTATTTACTGGTTTAGGTACTTTTTTATTTTTTCTTTTAATATTTTTATTAACAAAAGGAAAAGGGATGGGCTTTGGGGATGTGAAATTTGCTTTTGTTTTAGGATTGATACTTGGCTTCCCGGGAATTGTTTTATCGCTTTACGTAGCGTTCTTGACAGGAGGAATTGTGGGCATCATACTAATTTTATGGAAGAAAAAATCCATGAAATTTGCCGTACCATTCGGTCCTTTTTTAGTTTTCGGAGCAATCGTAGTTTTGTTTTTTTCAGAAATTTTGATACCAAAAATTACAACTCTTCTCGCACTTCAAAATTGGGTTTTACGTTAGTAGAGCTTGTTATAGTAGTAGCCTTGCTTGGCATATTTGCCGCAGGACTAATAACTATAATTAATCCTGCGAATCAGCTTAAGCATTCGAGAGATTCAAAGAGAAAATCAGATATGAAACAAATTCAGGCAGCACTCGAGCTTTATAGATCAGATCAAGGTGTTTATCCTGATCAAGGAATAAGTAATACTGTAGCGAATTGCGATTCCAATACATCCATGAAGGATGATTGTTCTGCTCCTCAGGTAACTTATCTACAATCTGTTCCAAAGGATCCTAAATCATCAAATAATTATTATTACTGCACTGATCCAGGATGCGGAGCGACAACTGGAGGATATAGGCTTTATGCTTGTTTGGAAAGAAATGATAGCGAAAGGGCAACAGGAACTCCCCCTGCCTATCTAGGATGCGCAAGTGGGTATTATTATTTTGTACAAAATCCATGAACTTCAATAAAGGCTTTACGCTTCTTGAAATTCTATTAGTTATGGCAATTATTCTTTTGGTGTCAATTGGCTCTTTAGTGGGATTTAGACGGTTTAGTGCAAATCAAAACTTAAACATAGCCAGAGATACGCTTTTAAATACTCTTAATGAAGCAAAAGCAAAAGCGCTTTCACAGGTAGTGGCAACAGCAGCTTGCAATCAAACCGGTAGAGCATTGGTCGGATATCAAGTAAGTTTTGATTTTTCAACTGATCCAGACAGATATTTTTTACAAGAGGTTTGTAGTGGTGTAACTAATTTCCCTATTGTTAAAACGATTAGTCTTCCGACTGGAGTAAATTTTGAATCTCCTCCGACGCCATCTTCCTCTTCCCCCATTAGATTTTATATATTATCTGGAGAAGCAAATAATAATGCTGTAATTAGAATTACAAGTGGTTCTTCATATAGATCAATTGGCGTCGATACTTCAGGAATCATAACTGAAAATGAGTAATAAATTACAAAGAGGAAGTACATTGATTGAAGCGCTTTTGGCGTTAACTTTTGCAGTGGCTATAATTACTGCGGTAGTAGTAGCAGTGACTAGTAGTTTGAATAATGCAACTTATACCAAAAGTCAGAATGCAGCTACTCAATATGCTCAAGAAGGAATTGATATCGCCAGATATATGAAGTCTTCTGACTATGATTCGTTTATTTCTCTTGCGACTTCTTTTGGTGGAGGACCGTTGTATTGTCCAACGCAGGATGGAATCCTCGAGATTTCTGATGTTTGTACAAAAGATCAATTCTTAATAGAGATTTATATTGATCATGGAACCGCTTTGTCTGGAGGTAGGGATAAAACTGGCGTAAGTCAATGCGAGGTGGGTTCATCATTTGTTTCCTCTACTGCTAGTTGGACTGATCCTAAATGTACAAATGGAGATTTTTGTCATAAGGTGGCCTTAGATACTTGCCTATCAGATTTAGATAAGTTAAATAATCCTTAATATGAAAAATAAATTAAATTTTGGATTTACATTAATCGAGATGCTTGTTTCGATGGCGATTATCATAACTACAACTACGGTTGTTGTTTCTATTCTCGCTTCATCTTTCACAGGTGTTACAAAGTCTACTGTCTCAGAAGAAGTTAGGCAAAATGGTACAAGTGCCCTAACCAGAATTTCTCGGTCAATTCAGTTCGCAGAGGGTTTTGAAGGAGTAAGTGAAACAGGAGAAGCCGACTCATATATAACTTCATGCTCTGATACTGTAAGCGGACTTTATTATAAGTACGTAAAAATAAAAAGCGGAGGAGCTACGAGAATGATTTCTTGTACGGATGAAGATATAGCAATTGATACTGTTACCTATTTGGATAAATCAAGAGTTCAAGTTATTCCAGATTCCTGCCAGATTACCTGCGTAAGAAAAGATGATTCTACCCCACCAGTAATTGGGGTGAGTTTTGGTTTAACTCGTTTAGGAGCACCTGATTCAAATAAAACGAAATCAAATTATTTCTCCACATCGATAAAAATGCGCAATCTTTAAGCGTGTTGACATCAAGCTTTGGCATTGTTAGTCTTAAAGTATGGGGCTTTTCCGTCCAAAAAATAGCCAAAAAGGGCAAATTCTCCTCATTGTTGTTTTAGCTGCTGTAGTATCCTTAACAGTTGGTTTATCCGCTGTATCGCGAACAATTACAAATACGAGCGTAACGACTGAAGAAGCAAATTCTCAAAAAGCTTTATCTGCAGCTGAAGCAGGAGTAGAAGAGCTTATTAAAGATTCCACTCCTGCTAATTTATCTAAGCCAGATTTTTCCTCAAATACTGGATTTGATGCTACAGTGGATCCTCAAAACGGACTGGAAGTTAATTTAAATGGAAAAGGAGAAGTATTGAAAGATGACGGAGTGGATCTTTGGCTTACAACACATCCAAATTTTGGCGGAACTCCCTGGACTGGGAATTTAGATATTTACTGGAAGGATAATAATGGTTGTAATCCACCGGCTGATGAGGATCCTGATCCAGCTTTGGAAATAGTAATTATAAGTGGAGCGAATAGGAATAGTCCTAATATGACGAGAACAGTAGTAGATAGATGCGGAAGAAGTGGTTTTTCTACACCTAGTGCACCTCCAGGATCGCTCACTGTAGATGGAGTTACGTATGACAGAGGAACTCGTATAAATATTTCTCAAGGTTATATAGCAAGAATTATTCCTTTGTTTGCAAACACTTTTATTGGGGTGAGAGGAAGCGCAAATTTTCCTATTCAGGGTTATGTTATTGACTCTGTAGGAACATCAGGAAATACTAAAAGAAGAGTAAGGGTGTTTAAGGGATTTCCCAAAGTCCCTGTTGAATATTTTCCTTATAACTTATTCCTTCCATAATTATGAATAAAAAATCCTTCGGATTAGATTTAGGTACGTCAACCATAAAGGCTGTGGAATTAGGAGCTGATAAAGAAAGCTTTAAGCTAAGCGCGTGTATTGTGGTCCCCACCCCACCTAAGGGAATGCTTTCTGAGTCTCCAGTTGATGAGGAGGAGATGGCTCAGGCAATTAAAAAAGCTGTTTCTGATGCTGGAATTTCAACAAAAAGCGTAAACGTTGCGCTTCCCGAAAATCAGGTATATACAAAAGTAGTTGAAATGCCATATCTCTCAGACAGAGAATTAGCATCCGCAATTTACTGGGAGGCAGAGCAATATATTCCAATTCCCCTTGCTAATATTTCGCTTTCATGGAACGTGATTAAAAGATCTGCAAATAATAAGTCAAGTGAAAAAATGGAAGTGCTTATGGTGGGCGCACCAAGCTTGATAGTTAAAAAATATCAAAAAGTTCTTGGAATGGCAGGGCTAAGCGTGAATGCTATGGAAACAGAAATAATTTCATGCGTAAGAGCTCTTACTGCATTCATGCCGACAAATTCTATAACACCAACAATTATTGTAAGTATTGGAGCCATCACCACCTCTCTTGCCATAGTTATAGGAAATAATCTTGTATTTACCTACTCTCTTCCTATTGGTGGTTCCGCTATAAATAGGGCTATATCTGCTGATTTTGGACTTTCTAGTGTTCAGGCGGAAGAGTATAAAAAAACTTATGGTATTTCAAAAGGACCATTGGGACAAAGAATCGGAGCTGCAACAGAACCCATAATGTCTTCTATTCTTTCTGAAGTTAAAAAAGCAGTTATATATTATTCGCAAAAATATAAAGATAGTAGAATTGAGCAAATAATTCTTTCTGGGGAAAGCGCAAAACTTCCTGGGATTGATACTTATTTTGCAAATAGCTCTGGAATAGAATCAGTAATCGCAAATCCCTGGAAATTTTTAAATCCAACTCAAGTCCCGAAAGAAATACTTGATAAAGCTCCGGATTACTCAATTGCTGTTGGGTTAAGCCTACGGGACTATGAGCATTGATATTAACTTAGTTACAAAGAAGACTTCCGAAGGATCTAGAGACGAAAGATTAAAAAAGATAAAAGCAATTTCTTTTAGTGCTCTTATTATAACTGCGCTTTTATCTGTAATCTTATTTTTAATAAATTTAAGATTTTCAGTAAACTATGTAAAGAATCAGCAAAATAAATTAATTCAAGAGTTGTCTACCTATGATGAAACAGCTTCTAAGATTTTTCTACTCAACCAAAGAGTAACGGATATTACGAGCATAATTTCTCAAAGAAAAAAATATCATGAAAAGACGGAATTAATATTTCAAGAAATGCCAAGCGTGATTTCTATACAAGAATATAAAATTGATAATTCTTCAGCGGCAATGACCGTAACTTCTAGGTCGCTGTTAGATATGAATAATTATATTAATTATTTATTAAAGCTTTCAAAATCTAGAAAAATAAATTCCGTTACGCTAAATCAACTTACGTCGGGTTCGGATGGTTACACAGTAGCATTAACGATCAATTAAATGAATATAAATAAAATAAATAAAGAAAGTTTGCAGTTAGCATATTATGAAAATAAGGATTACCTAATTCCTTTTGTCGCGATTGGTGTATCAATAGTATTATTTTTTATTTTTATTCTACCCCAATTGATTTCTTTTCCCGCAAAAAAACAATCTGTTGATTTGGAAAATGAAAAATTAAATAAAATAAAAGAAACAGAGCAAATTATAGTATCACAAGACAATGATGAGCTAGATTCCAATCTTAAATTAGTTACGAAAACACTTCCTGTGACAAAATCATTTGAAGAGATTTTGAATGGTATTTCAACTGCGGCAGCACTATCTGGAACTCAAATAGAAAATTATCAATTTCAAAATTTAGATGTTTCCGGTACTACACCTTCGAAATATTTAAAAATTGATTTTAGGGTAACAATTTTAGGAGATGCTAGAGAGACAACTCCTTTTATCAAAGAATTATATAAGACATTTCCAATCTCCGAAGTTACAGGTATTCAGAGTGATTTGGGTGATTCAACAATCACTATTAGTTTTTTTTATAAACCCTTTCCTATCGTAGAGGGAGAGAGCAGAAATCTACTTAAGGCATTAACTATTGAGCAAAGCAAAGTTTTAAACGAAATTAAAAACTGGAATGAGTCAAATACCGGGGAAATAATTTTTGAAGAAAATGCTTCCTCTTCTGCGAGAACTTCAGGGTCACCTTTTTAGGATTTATTTTTCTTAGTTTTTCTTATCGATTCTTCTTTTTTCCAATTATCAATTTCTTTATGATTTCCTGAAAGTAGAATTTCAGGAACTTTTTGACCGTTAAATTCTTCAGGACGTGTGTACTGAGGATGTTCTAGAAGATCTTCAGAAAAGGATTCATATTTTGTTGCATTTTCTTTAAGTACTTCAGGAATTAACCTTGTAACACTGTCGATTATTAGCATGGCTGGAATCTCCCCACCCGTTAGTACGAAGTCTCCTATCGAAATCTCTTCATCAATATACTCTAAAATTCTTTCATCTACTCCTTCGTAATGCCCGCAAATAATAATTAAATGTTTTAATTGTGAATACTCCCTAGCTTTGCTTTGATTGTAGGTTTTTCCTGAGGCACTCATTAAAATAATTTTTTGCTCCTCTTTTTCTAGATCTTTATCCAATACGCTTTTTAGGGCATTTACCAAAACGTCAATTTTTAGAACCATACCAACTCCCCCACCATATGGTTTGTCATCGACTATTTTATGTTTTCCGATTCCAAAATTTCTTATATCAATGAAATTTATCTCTACTTGTTCCTTGTCTATGGCGCGTTTAATGATGGAATAGTCAAAGGGACCTTGAAACATTTGGGGGAATAATGTGAGTATGGAAATTTTCATAAAATCTTAAGAAAATAAAATTAATTTTCTGCAAGATTTATATAAATTTTTTTGCCTTCTAAGACACCAGGAATTCTCATTAAATTTCTAATAGCTTTTATTACTTTTCCTTCTTTGCCAATTACTTTTCCCATATCTTCCGGAGAAACTTTTATTGTCAAATTTACAATTCCCTGATTTTCTTCTTCGTTGACAATGACTTCTTCTGGTTTGTCTACTATTCCTTTGATAATTTCTGTTAGTGTTTTATTCATTTTTTGAAGATAGCTGAAACTGTTGGAGTTGGTCTTGCGCCTTGAGAAACCCAGTAATCAAATCTGTCTTTTTTAAGATTTGATGGAGATGTTTTTGCTCCTTTTTCAAAAGATCCAAGCATCTCAATAGGATCGCCTTCTCTTCGCGATCTTTTTTCTGCAACCACAATTCTAAATTTTCTTTCTCCTCTTTTTCCCGTTCTTGAGAGTCTTATTACTAATGACATAGGCTCAATTGTACCATTTTTTAAACTTTTTGAAAAGAATCTATTTCTTTAGATCTGCTAAAGCTTTTTCTGCTGATTTTTCCTCTGCTTCTTGCTTTGATTTTCCCAGTCCTTGACCAATTAATTTTTCTCCTACATACACACCAACTGTAAATATTCGTGCATGCGCCGGACCATCTTCGACCAAGACTTTATATAAGGGAGAACCTTGTTTTTTTGATTGAATATATTCTTGGAGTAAGCTCTTGGGATCTTTAAGCATATTCTTTTCAATAAATGCTTCAGTTCTTGGAATTACTGCTGTTTCAATAAACTTTCCAGCTTCTTCAATCCCCTGATCTAAAAATAGTGCACCTATAAATGCTTCCAGTGCATCAGCTAGTAAGCTTTGATTTTTTCTTCCTCCAGATTCTTCTTCTCCTTTTGAAAGTCTTAATCTGCTGCCTAAATCATACTCTAAAGCGATTTCCGCAAGCGTTTTTGTGTTGACGAGAAGAGATCTTAAATTTGTTAATTTTCCTTCGTTGTATTCAGGGTAATTTTTAAAAAGATAAGTTGAAACTATAAGCGATAAAATACTATCTCCTAAAAATTCTAATCTTTCATTAGAATTAACTTTTATTTTCGATTCGTTTAAATAAGAACGATGAGTTAGAGATTCTTCGAAAAGAATTTGATTATTAATTTTTGGAAGATTTGTCATTTTCTATTATCTTACCCAATGCACCATTTATAAATGCAGGGCTTGTTTCTCCACCATATTCTTTTGCAAGTTCTATGGCTTCATCAATTATAACTTTTGGTGGTTCTTTTTTCGAGATTAGAAGTTCGTATATTGCTAATCTTAAAATTGCTAAATCAACCTTATTAATTTTATCAATTGGAAATTCAGGTGCAGCAACTGTGATTTTCTCATCAATCAGTTTTAATTCGTTCATGACTTCTTTTGAGGGAGCTGTAATTGGCTGTTTGTGAAATTCAACTTTAAAGAGGTCCTCAACTATTTTTTGCCTTCTCCTGTGGCGAGGGTCAAGCGCAGTTTTCATTTATGAATTGGCAACTTCTGTTTTCTTTTCTGACTTAGAAATATATTCTTTTCCTTTGTAAAAACCACAATTCTTGCAAATTGCATGCGCTACGTTCATGACGCCACAATTTGGGCAAACAACTGCGTTAGGAATGCTAAGCGAAATACTCGCTCTTCTTTTTCCTTTCCTTTGTCTAGAATGTCTTCTTTTTGGTTCACCAGCCATATGCGTATTTTACCTTAAATCACGGCTATTTGCAAAGATCTAATCAGGGCTGACTTCTTTGCCGCTTATTTTTAAGACTTTTTCTTTAAGAAGTGCGTATTTGTCAATTTCTTTCACAATTTTATCAGCTTCTTTTTTAGTTTTTTTAATAAGTTCAAAATCAGAAAAATTAGCGATCTTTAAAAATTTTCTGCCTGATTGTTCTGTTCCAAAAATTTCCCCCGGGCCTCTTAATTTTAAATCTAGCTCAGCTAAAACCGCTCCAACGTTTGTTTTTTCCATCGCCTTCAATCTTTCTATGGTCATAGGATTTAGGCTTTCTGTAAAAAGAAGACAATATGCTTGCCTATCATTTCTGCCAACACGTCCTCTTAACTGATGAAGCTGCGATAAGCCAAATCTTTCAGAAGCCTCAATTAGGATTATGTCTGCATTGGGGATATCAATTCCGACTTCTACAACTGGAGTAGCTACTAAAATATCAAATTTTTTATTTCTAAAATCTGTCAGAACTTCCTGTTTTTCTTTAGATTTTAATTTTCCATGTAGGAGCGCTAGTTTAAAATCTTTAAAAATACTTTTTTTCAAAACTTCAAATTCTTTAGTTGCTGCCTTAACTGTCTGCATGGTTTCAGATTCTTCAATAAAAGGACAAACAATAAAAACCTGACTTCCCTTCCCTTTTATTTCTTTTTTTATCCATTCGTAAGCATTTAGTCTTTTTTCTTTTGGAACCAACCAAGTTTTTATGATTTTTCTACCTTTTGGCATTTCATCAAGAATTGAAAGCGAAAGTTCACCATACATTGTTAGAGCTATGGTTCTAGGAATAGGTGTTGCAGTCATTGTTAGGAGATGAGGATTGCTCCCTTTTTTTCTTAAAATGCCCCTCTGCTCTACTCCGAATCGTTGTTGTTCATCAATTACCACAAGTCCAAGTTTTTTAAATTTAATTTTTTCTACTATTACTGCGTGAGTTCCAATTAGGATATCAAAGTCTTCTATGTTTTCTTTTTTTGCACCTGTTGCAAATCCAATCTTTATTTTTAATGGAGATAATAAATTTGAAATAGTCTTTAGGTGTTGGTTTGCAAGTATTTCCGTTGGAGCCATTAGAACAGATTGGAATCCGTTTAAATATGCCAAATAAATTGATATAGCAGCTACGACTGTCTTTCCACTACCTACATCTCCTTCAAGAAGTCTGTTCATTGGTTTTTCCAGAGACAAATCTTTGAAAATTTCTTCGATCGTTCTTTTTTGAGCGTTTGTTAATTCGAAAGGCAGACCTTCTATAAGTTTATCGATATTTTCTTTGTGTTTTAAAAAGTTAAATTTATAACCTTTTAAATTTTTTTGCCATTCTTCTTTTTTTAAAAGACCTGAAGTTTGGGTTAAAAAAAGTTCATCAAAAGAAAGTCTTTGTTTTCCTAATTTTGCTTCTTCAAAATTCTCTGGAAAATGAGTCATTCTAAAAGAATCATAAAGATCCTCGAGATTATTTCTTTCTTTTATCTCTTTTGGTAAAAAATCAGATAAATCATTTTTACTTTCATTTAAAATTTTAAAGACCTGTCTTCGTATCCATTTAGAAGTTAGTCCTCTGGTTTCAGGATAAATGGGAACAAGTCTTCCTGTGTGAATAAAATCTTTTTCACCAATTTCGTAATCCGGAGATTTTAATTCAAGTTTTCCCGCGTTAAAATCTACTTTTCCAGATAGCGAAATCTTATCCCCTTCCGAGATGCTTTTGGGTATATAGGGTTGATTAAACCAAGTGGCATTTATAGTTCCTGTTTCGTCTTTTATTTTTGCTTTTTGAAGAGTAAAGCCTCGTCTAGTATATTGATTTTTTATGTCAATTACTTCCCCTCTTATCGTTACAATCTCTCCGGCTTGAATATCTGAGATTTTAGAAATTAAAGAATAATCGTCATATCTAAAAGGAATATGATATAAAAAATCTTCCAGTTTTATTATTCCCAGTTTCTCAAGAAGTGTTGAATATCTTTTATAAACTCCTCCCAGGGAGCGAATATTTGTTTGAAGCCCTGACATAGATTATTGAATTATAAAAGGAAGAATTGAGGATGCAATAAGAGAAATTACTACAAACGATGTAATTATTATAAGGATCACTCTATGTTTTCTTTCCAAGTCCATATTAGCTTTTTATAAGTTTTATTTTATTTCTTCCTACGCTAATTATATCTCCTTCGAGTGGAATTGTCTTCAAGTTTTCTGGAATTTCATCATTTATTTTTATTCCTTTTTCAGAAAACTTTCTTTTTACTTCGGAAGAGCTATTTAATAATCCAGCGTTTATAATTACGTCCAGAACTGATGAATTTAGGTTTGAATCAAATTTTACAGTTCGAATTTCTTCTTCTGTTCTTCCTTCAAAAAAATTCCTTGCGATTTCTGCATCTTTTGTTGAATGAAGATCGGAAACTATTATGTTTGCCAATTTTTTCTTAATTTCTAGAGGATTATTTTTTATTTCTTCATCTGATGGAATTTCTGACAATGGTAAGTTGGTAGCAAGGACAAAATAATTTTTTATTTGATCATCGTTTATTGCCATAACTTTTCTGTACATATCTTTAGGTTCATCGCTAAGCCAAATTGCATTACCCCAGCTTTTGCTCATTTTTCTCCCATCTGTTCCCAAGAGGTAATCAGTGCATAATACAAAACTGTCTTTATTTCTTAAATTCTTTTGGAGTATTCTACCCGCCTGCATATTAAAGATTTGATCGGCTCCGCCTATCTGTATGTCTGTATCCATAAAATAACTATCATAGCCCTGCATTACCGGATACATAAATTCATGAAGTCCTACCCTTTTCCCTTCAGCAAGTCTTTTTTTGATCAGTTCTCTTCCAACAAAATCACCTACGGAAAAATTTTGAGAAAGTTTTATTATTTCTTCAAATGAGAGTTTTGAAAGCCACTCGCTATTAAATCTTACTTTTATTTTTGAAAAATCCAGAATTTTCTCAGCTTGTTCTTTGTAAGACTGAAAATTTTCTTTAATTTCTTCACTGGTTAGAGAAGGTCTTTCTGAATCTTTATCCGATGTGTCTCCAATAAGAGCAGTGAAATCACCGATTAAAAAAGTAATATTGTGTCCTAATTTTGCGAATTCCTGAAGTTTTCTTAGTGGCAATGCATGGCCTAAATGGATTTTTGTTGCTGTTGGATCTATGCCGATGTATATGTTTAGTTTTTTGCCTGTTTTTAATACCTTTTCAAGTTCATTTTGACCTGGAATTATATTCGCTACGCCCCTCGTTAATAGATCGTCCATATAGGCTTGAGTATAGCATAAATTATTTGAAGTTTGATATAATTAATGATACAAAATGGTCGATTATGGATCTCGTTCCAGAAGGCAAAGAACCCGAATAAGGTCTCGAAGTGGTAGTCGCCTTCCAAATAAAATAGTCCTCTACTCAAAATTATCTCGTTATGCATTAATTGCACTAGTCGGGGGAATTATCATGATGGTTCTCATGTTTTTCTGGTTTAGTCGTGATCTACCAGAACCTGGAAAATTAATTGAGGCCCAAGCAGAAAATTCTACGAGAATTTATGATAGGAATGACGTCCCCCTTTATTCTGTTTATGAAAATATAAATAGAACTTATGTAGAGCTTCCAGAGATTCCAAAATATCTTCAAGAAGCAACAATAGCAGTTGAAGATAAAAATTTTTATAAGAACAAGGGATTTTCTATAACTGGTTATTTTAGAGGATTAGTAATTGATCCAATTTTTAGAAGGCGTGTTACGGGAGGATCCACAATTACTCAGCAGCTTGTTAAAAATGTTTTGTTAACTTCAGAAAGATCACTTCCTAGAAAAGTTAAAGAACTTGTCTTGTCTATTCAAGTAGATAAGAGATATACAAAAGAAGAGGTTTTGGAAATGTATCTAAATGATGTGCCTTATGGAGGAACAGCAATTGGCGTAGAAGCTGCATCAGAATCATATTTTGGAAAAAAAGTTAAAGATCTCAACTTAGCACAAAGTGCACTTCTAGCCGGTCTTCCCCAGAGTCCTAGTGCATATTCACCATTTTCAGGAAATGATTACTATATTGCTAGAAGCCGTGTCGTGCTGAAAAGTATGCGCGAGCAGGGATATATCAGTAAGGATCAAGAAACTAAAGCTCTTGAAGAAATTAAGAAAATGAAATTCACAAAAAGAGATGCAGTTTCTATGAAAGCGCCACATTTCGTAATTTATGTAAAGCAAATATTGGCTTCTCAATTTGGCGAATCGTTGGTTGAGACAGGTGGTCTTCAAGTAAAAACTACGTTGGATTATGAGCTTCAGCAAAAATCTGAAGATATCGTAAAAACAGAAATAGAAAAACTAAAGGGTTATAAAGTGGGAAATGGAGCGGCAATGGTAATAGATCCAAAAACAGGCGAGGTTCTTACGATGGTAGGAAGTAAAGATTATTTTGACGAAAAATCTGACGGGAATTTTAATGTTGCTTTAGCTAATCGTCAGCCAGGTTCTTCTCTGAAGCCAGTTGTGTATGCAGCATCTTTTGAAAAAGGTTACTCACCTTCTACTATGCTTATGGATGTAAAAACTGAGTTTCCAAATGGAAGTGGTGGTATGTATACTCCCGTTAATTATGATGGGAAATTTAGAGGTCCAGTTCAGGTAAGATTTGCATTGGGAAATTCTCTTAACATACCCGCTGTAAAAATGCTTGCAAAAGTTGGGATAAAAGATGTGATGGAGAAAGGATATGAAATGGGTCTCGATAATTGGGAACCGACTAACGCAAACATGCAGAATGTAGGGCTTTCTTTAGTTCTTGGAGGACGTGAAGTTTCTCTGATGGATGAAGTTACAGCGTATAGTGTTTTTGCTAACAAAGGGATAAAGCAGGAGCCGGTAACTATCCTTGAAGTAAAGGACGCAAAAGGTAAAACTTTATATAAGTATAAGGAAAAGAAAGGGCAAAAGGTTTTATCTGAAGAAATAGCATTTTTGATATCTCATATTCTCTTAGATAATAATGCCAGAAGCGATGCATTTGGTCCAAATTCAGCATTAAATATTCCTGGAGTTGCAGTAAAGACAGGAACAACTGATGAAAAAAGAGATAATTGGACAATTGGATATACTCCTGGAGTCGTAGTTGGAGTATGGGTTGGAAATAACGATAACAGCCCCATGAATCCTGCGATTGCATCGGGTGTAACTGGAGCCTCCCCTATTTGGAGAAAAATAATGCTTGAAGCGTTGGAAGTAAAGAAAAAGGAAGAATTTAAAAAACCAGATAATGTGGTTGCTGTACAGGTAGATACTGTAGGTGGAGGAATGCCTACATCCGGGAAGCCAACAAGATCAGAGTATTTCGTTAAGGGAACTGAGCCAACTTCGGAGTCACCAATTTATAAGAAAAAGGATGATAAAGTCTATCTTTGGATAAGAGAATCAGATCCAGTTTCGACAGATGGAATTAACAGATGGCAGCAAGGAATTGATGCTTGGATTGAGCAAAATCATAAAGATGACTCTTTATATCATCCACCTTCTGAAATTACAGGATCTGGGGATAGCGGAAACTCTCCAACTATTTCACAATCGCCTTAAATTTATTGGTAATTGATTTTATAATTTGTTCCCTAATCTCTTTTACATCTTCGCTAGTTAAGTTTTTGTCAGGTGCTTGGTAAACGATATGGAATGTTTTTGCATTTTCATATTGGTCTTTAAGGGTTACGTCAGATATTAAAAAACTCTGAAGTTTTATTTCTTCTATGACCTCTTCCGTATTGGATGTTTCGTTAAGAACAAATGTAATATCTTCAACAACGGGAGGAAATTTAGCGATAGGTTTGTATATTTTTTTAAGAGTTGCATGTTTGATTATTACATCCATAGAAAGTTCAAAATCTAAAACATTCCCGCTTAAAACTTCTATATATCCTAATTCGTCAGTTCCAATATGTATATATGCACCTACTTCATCTTTTCTTTCTTTAAATTTATAATTTTTTATTCCTAAATCTTCTAATAAAACTTCGATAACACCTTTTATTTCAAAAAAAGATACATTTGGTTTTTTTAAAATTCCACCAAGCATTAATTTTTCCTGTGGGAGTAAGTCTGTTTTCTGGTAAGTATTTGAAAGTTCAAAAATTTTTATTACGTCTCTGCTTTTGTTATTTTCTATAACCTGAAGCATTCCTGGAATGAGACTATTCCTTAAATATTCCATATCGGAAGATAGTGGATTTTTAATTTTTACCGCTTTCTCTATGGGTCCGTCAAATAGATCTTCTGAAATAAGTGAATAATTGTAAACTTCAGTATATCCCCAATATTTTAATGAATTTTTAATTCTTTCTTCAATAAAAAAATTATCTAAATAAGTTTTATTTTTATTGTTTAAAAATGTTGGAATTATACTTGGTAATTTATGATATCCATAAACTCTTGCTATCTCTTCTATGACATCTTCTTCGATCAATACTTCACTGGATCTAACGGTTGGTACAACTACCTCTAAATATCTATCAGTTTTCTTTGTCTCAAACCCCAAGTTTTTTAAAATCTCTACTGATTTATTAACAGGAACTTCTACGCCTATTATTTTGTTTATCTTTTCTATTGAAACTTTAATGATATGAGTTTTTGATTTGTTTGGATAAATATCCAAAACTTTTGAAACAACTTTTCCTTTTGCGATTTTTTTATAAAGCTCAACACCTCTTTTGAATGCTTCTTCCATTAGCTCGGGGTCAATTCCCTTTTCATTTATTATTGCTGCTTCAGTTCTTATTCCAAGATTCATAGAAGTGTTTCTAATTTTTTTAGGATTATTATTATCTAAGAAAAATAATATTCTTTTAGTGCTGTTTTGAACTACAGAATTTTTTGTTCCCATTACTCCTAGAAGATCTATGATTTCTCCGCGCGAATTGTCCGCTACTATATCTCCGCCGCTTAATCTGTATTTTTTGCCATCTAAAGTTGTTAGTTCTTCTCCATCTTTAGATTCTCTTATAATCATTTTCTTAGTATCTAGAAGATCATAATCAAAAACATGCGCCGGGTGACCTACTTCTCGCATAATATAATTTGTGACATCGATCACATTATTTAAGCTTCTAATTCCGCTAGTTTCCAATCTTTCCTTAATTTCCTTAGGGCTTTCTCCAATTTCAACTTCCATAACTACTGCCATTATTCTGTTAACTAGTTTTGGATCATTTATTATTTCGATAGGAAAAGAAATATTTCCGCCTTCAACCTTTGGAGATTTATGAGAAATATATTCTGCCGCAGTGCCTTGCTGGGGTAAGACGGCAGATGCTTCTCGGGCAATACCTTCAACACACATAAGGTCTGCTCTGTTAGTTGTAACCTCAATGTCGTAAATATAATCATTCCCTTTTTTTTCGACACGTTCTACTGAAACCGATGTTAAAGAAAGTTCTTTAGCTATTTCATTAGCATTCGCCTTCGTTTTCAGAAATTCTCTTAACCAAGAATCAATTATTTTTATATTCATTAGAATTGCTCCAAAAATTCAAGTTTATTGTTATATAAAAGTCTTAGATCATCAATTTCAATTCCTTCTTTCATCATTAGAACTCTTTCTACTCCCCACCCGAATGCAAATCCGTTATATTCTTCGGGGTCAATTCCGCAGTTTTTTAAAACGTTTGGATGAACCATTCCAGCGCCTCCCATTTCAAGCCATCCTTCCTTACAAAGCTTACACCCTTTGCCGTTGCAAACTCCGCAGCTTACATCAACTTCAAAAGATGGTTCTGTAAATTCAAAATGATAAGGTCTTATTCTGGCACTTCTTTTTTCTCCAAAATAGGATTTTACAAAAAAGTCTAGAACCCCTTTTAAGTTTACAATTGAAAGATTTTTATCTACCGCTAATCCTTCAAATTGATGAAACATAGGAGTATGTGAAATGTCAGATTGGCGTCTGTAGCATTTAGCAATGTTAAGCATCTTGATGGGTGGTTTATTTGCTTCCATTTCTCTAATTTGACCGCTAGATGTATGAGGAGTTAATAGCATAGGGCCATATTTCTTGTTAACAGGAGCATCTATGAAAAAAGTCTCCCAATCATCTCTTGCTGGATGACCTTCTGGAAAATTTAGTGCCCCGAATGCATACCAGTCCCACTCCACTTCTGGATATCTGACTCGAGTAAACCCGATTCTTCCAAATATATCTGTTATTTCTGAAATTGCTTGAGTAATTAAATGATGATGGCCAAGTGGAGGTCTGATTCCTGGATTTGTTACATCTATTTTTTCAATTTTTAATTTTGTTTCTCCATGTTTTATATCTCTTCCTTTTTCCTTCAAAGCATCCTCTATTGTAGTTTTTACTTCATTTGCTAGTATACCCACTTCTTTTCTTTTTTCTGGATCTATCTTAGGAAGTTCTTTCATGGCTATGGTAAGCTGACCGCTTCTTCCAAGAAATTGTAGCTTTAACTCCTCTAACTCCTTTGGATCACTTGTATCCAAAATCATAGAAAGAGCTGTGTTTTTAATATTTATAAGATCATTTTCCATCTAAATAAGTATATCTAATTTGTGGGCAAATTGGGAGAATCTGGTTTATTTATTTCTACCTGTAAATCTAGAAAAAATTGTTCTTCCATATCTTGCTTCTTCTTGGGCTTCTTCCATTGCCTTTAAAATTAATTGTCCTGGAGTTTGTCTTCCAAATCTTTCTAAAAGTCTTACTCTTCTTGGAACATCAAACCCTCCATTAAAAACTGTTTCTATTCTCTGATGACTAAATTGATATGTAAAATGTGGGGTAATAAGGCCGATTTTACTTCCGTCCCCACTAGGAAAGATTTTGATAGATGGATATTCTCCAAGTCTATCAAGGGTCAAATCTCTTCGAGTTAATTGTCTTAATGGATTTGTCGTATCCAATAAATCCTGAGCAACATCAAGATTTGCATGGGATCCTGCAATAGGATCTACATGCCATCTAGTAAGCGCTATTCCTTTTGACTGATATTCCGCAGTTAATGACCTGAGTCTTGCAATTGTTTGGTCAGCACCTTCTCTAATTTCTGCCGGTGTTGCAGCAGGTCTATATCTATCTTGCATGCCTGGGATGATAACATTTGAAATTTTTAATGTCAATTATTTAGCAATTAAATCAAGTTGTTCCCCCATGCCTATCGAGCGTTGGTCGCGTATCCATCCCTTCACTTTAGCTGTAATCTCATTTATTCGAATTCTTTCCGCTCTTTCTCTCTCAGCTGTATAGAGTGCATGAGCTGACGGATTTGTACTTAAGACAACTAATTTTCTCTCAGGAGCTATACCCGCATGCGGATCTGCTATTGGTAAAGATTTATAATCTAAATCTATTCTTTCTGTCATACTAATCACCTCCTTAAATTTGTTTTAAATAATCAGTGTGTTTTCCTAATTGGGTAATTAAGTCATCGGATGTTAGAGATTGCTTAAATGCTACATAAAAGATGTATTCTTCGAATTCTCCGCTTGGCTGGGAATCAATTTTTTTCAGACTTACTCCTGCTTCTGCAAATACTCCAAGCGCTTTAAATAAAGATCCAGGCTCGTTTTTTACGGTAAAGACTAAGGTTCTTTGATCCGTTGCCTGATCTCCGTTTTGTGCTTCATCCTTAATTCTTTTAACCGCATAATCCATAGCGTAAGCTCTTCCTGTTCTCGCGGGTGTATAATCTGCTCTCGGGTATGAACCTAGAATTTTCATTTCCTGAGCTCTAAGAGTCATAAGAATTGAGTGTACATTTGGATCAGTAATATGACCGTCTATAGACATCAAGAATCTCATTCCTCCATCTGCTTTCTGCATAGACTTAATTTTGTTAAGATTTACTCCTCTTGCCGAAAGTTCCATAAGCGCTTTGTGAAGACTGCCTGTTTGATCAGGAATAGTTAAGATAAATGTGGTTTTGTCGTTTCCAGTAGGCGCCGGCAATTCGCCAGGTTTTTGAATAATCGTAAATGTAGTTGCGTTTCCTGGATTGTCTTGGAAATTTCTAGTTGCTATTAAAAGTTTGTCTAAGCCCTGAGCTGTGGCAGAAATACTGCTGCCGATTGCGGCAATTCTTGGATCCTCTGCGGCCATTGCAACTGCTTCACCTGTGCTTTTTGTAGGAAGTCTTTTGATATGTTCTCCGAAAACTTGAGAAATATGTGAATCGCATTGGCCAAGTGCAGAGTCTTTAGATGCAACAACTTGTATATCTCCTACGAATACGCCGCGCTTCATATAAAGCACTTGTTCTATCCCAAGTACAGTTTCATCGACAATCTGAACAGATCTATCGTGCAAATTTCTGTGCGATTCGCCTACTGGTCCATCAGATGAGTTTTCGTAAGGAACAAGAGCTAGTTCACAGGCCCCGGATTCTACGAGATCAAACATTTCTCCAATTGATCTTGCCTCCATGGGAATTGCATCATCATACCGAGAGCCCCTAGTAGCTAATTGTTCTAGGGCGAGTTGGGTGAAATTTCCGCGAGGACCAAGCCATGCAATCATTCTTGGCTGTACTATTTCTCTGGTTCCTAATTTTTTTTGTTGTATTCTTCGTTCTAAACTTCCCATATAAACACAAAAAAACCTCCCGTTTGGGAGGCTTATTGCCTTTTATTTTGGCAATACGTTACCTCCCCGTAGGGTGTGTAAAGTAAAAACCAAAATTCAAACCTTTAATCATAAAAAACATAATAGCAAATAAGAAAAGAAATTACAATTTAGAAAAGACTTCCTTTTGGACCTGGAACAAATAATCTTCCATTTTCATAATGAAGAGTTACATCTTGGATTTCGTCTCTAATATCCATTGGATCTCTACCGAAATATCTATCTCCAAAATCACCGAGTCCTGGAACAATGTAGCTTCTGTCATTTAATCTTTCGTCCATGGCTGTTGTAGTTATTTTTACATCTGGGTGATCTTTTTGAATACGTTCTACTCCTTCAGGAGCTGCTACTAAAGAAACTAAGTGAATATTACTTGCTCCTCTATCTTTTAATAAATCGATAGCCATTGATGCTGATCCTCCAGTTGCAAGCATTGGATCTGGAACTATAACCTGATTAAATCCTGATAAGTCCAATCCTGAAATTCCATCGTAGAACATAGAAGGCTGCGCTGTTTCTTCGTCTCTTTTTATGTCAACGACTCCAATTGTTGCGTCAGGCATTGCTGTTCTGATTCCTTGGGCTGCTGGAAGTCCTGATCTAAGAATTCCAATAAGTAGTACTCCGCGGGAGTCGCTAACTTCTGTACTAAGAGTTCCAACTGGAGTCTCTACGGATATTCTTCGTTTTGGAAGTTCTTCTGCAAGCCTAACTCCTTGCATATTAAAAATTAAATCAGAGCTTTGTCTAAATCCCTGCATATCAGTATCTATGCTTCTTATTCTGGCTAATGCGTCTTTTACTACTTGAGGTGCAAAAATATCAGGTTTATCGACGGTTAATCTTTGATCGGGTGTTATAATTCCTATTCCAGTATATTGTACTCCAGGTCTTCTATCAGGGGGAAGCATATGATGGTGATTTTAGCAGAAAAAACTAAATGGTGTCAATTAATTCTTTTAAGTTTTACAGTGTGGCCAATTTGTACAAATTCATTTTGTGTAGGTTTTTCTATTATTCTAGCCTCCTTTATAAGATGCTTAAGATGCCTTATTTTCCTATCTAAGTCATTTAGCTCGAATTTTGCTCCTTTATAAAATCCATTTTCCGAAAGATCTCCCATGGCGCGAGCTTTAGAAAGAGTAGCTACTACTTCAGGTCTTCTTTTTTCTGATTCATCTAGGTCTTTTTTTAATTTTTCGTAGCCTTCTTGGGTAAAGAGGTAGGGCATATTTTAGAAGTTATTTAACTGAGGATACTACTTCTTTAAATGTTTCTGGATCGTTTTGAACTAAATCATTTAAGATTTTTCTATCAAGTGTAATTTGAGCATTTTTAAGTTTATTAATTAAGACTGAATAAGACATTCCTTCTTTTTTTGAAGCTTCTGAAATGCGAGTAATCCAAAGAGCTCTATTGTCTCTTTTTCTAAGTTTTCTTCCATGATACGCATATGCACCTGCATGTAAATCTGCTTCTTTGGCATCTTTAATAAGTCTATTTTTTGTGCCTTTAAAGCCTTTATTTCTATCAAATAATTTATTATGTCTTCTTTTGGATACTACTCCTCTTTTTACTCTCATATTATTCTCCTAATAATGATTTAATTTTTTTAGCAAAATCATTATTTAATACTCCATCTACGTTATTTCTTCTTTTTTGTCTTTTGTTTTTGTGAGAAAAACGGTGCTGATTGTTTTGATGCGAAAACATCACTTTTCCGGTTTTTGTAACCTTAAAGCGAGTTGCTATCGATTTCTTTATTTTCTTTTTGTTCTTCGTCATTGTTTTTCTTCCTTTCTGGAGAAAGCATTGAAATAAGCGATCTCCCTTCAAAATGTGCCTGTTTATCAACTTTTGATATATCGGAAAGGCTTGCTATAGCTTTTCCAAGTACTTGATGGCCGAATTCCGGATGTCCCATCTGGCGACCTTTAAATCTAACAACTAATCTTACTTTATCGTTCCCTTCAAGAAATTCTCTTGCTCTCTTGACCATTGTTTCCAAATCATGATCATTCATGAAAGGTCCTAATCTAATTTCTTTCGTTTCAGAATTTTTTGATTTTTTCTTTTCTTCTCTTTTCTTCTTTTCTTCCTGGTAAAGAAATTTCTTAAAATCAATAATTCTAGCAACTGGTGGTTTAGCAGTTGGGGCAATTTCTACTAAATCCATTCCCAATTCTCTTGCTTTTTCAAGTGCTTCAGACTTACTTAATATCCCTATTTGCTTAGCTTCACTGTCAATTACTCGAAGTTCGTTTGCAAATATTCGCTCGTTAATTCTGTAAAATTTATTGTTATTTTTGTTAGACTTTTTTATCAATTTGATCTTTTAGCTTTTCTAAAAAATGAGAAAGATTTAAACTTCCTAAATCTTCCCCATCTAAAGCTCTAACTGAAACTGAATTTTTTTCAATTTCTTTGTCCCCTATTATACCTAAATATGGAATCTTTTGCAAAGTCGCTTCTCTTATTTTAAGTTGAAGTCTCTCACTTCGAGAATCAACCTCTGCTCGGATACCATTTTTTCTAAGCTCATTTACTAAATTTTGAGAGAAATCATTATGCTTATCTGCTATTGGTAGAATTATTACTTGAATAGGAGAAAGCCAAATTGGGAGTATACCTGCAAAATGTTCTAAAAGAATTCCTAGAAATCTTTCAAATGAGCCAAATAGGGCTCTATGAAGAACAACAGGGGTAGTAGTTTTTCCGCTTTCATCAATATATTCTAGTTTGAAATTTTTGGGTTGTTGGAAATCTAATTGAATTGTTCCTGTTTGCCATTCACGTCCTAGTGAATCTTTCATAAGAATATCTATCTTTGGTCCGTAGAATGCTCCTTCTCCTTCTTCAGTTACGTATTCTTTGCCCGATTTATCAAGCACTGATTTTAATGCATCTTCGGCTTCGTCCCAATCTTTACTTTCGCCCATGAAGTTTTCAGGTCTTGTACCAAATCTAAGCCTATATGAAAGATTGAATGCGCCATAGAGTTCTTCGATCATCTCCATTATTTTTTGAAATTCATCTTCTACTTGAGAAGTCATGAGGAAAATATGAGCGTCGTCTTGGTGGAATTCTCTTGCTCTGAAAAGTCCATTTAGTGTGCCTGAAGGCTCAAATCTATGGAGAGCTGAAGTTTCTGAAAAACGAAGAGGCAGATTTTTATAAGATCTAATTGTCATCGAAAATACATTCATAGCATTTGGACAGTTCATTGGTTTGATGCCGAATACTTCTCCACCCTCCAGAAGTTCTTTTGAATCATCTCTTATGAAAGACATTGGAGACAGGAACATATCATCTCTATAATGAGACCAGTGACCTGAAGTCATATATAGATCTTTTTTGTTTAGAATTGGAGTTGCGATTTCTTGATATCTATATTTCTTGTGAACTTCTCTTGAAAAATTAAGAAGCGAATTATATAGAGCAAATCCTTTAGGTAGCCAGTATGGCATTCCTGGAGATGTTTCATGAAACATGAAAAGATCTAATTCTAAACCTAATTTTTTATGATCTCTTTTCTTTGCTTCTTCGAGCATTACTAAGTACTCATCTAGTTCTTTCTGAGTTGAAAAAGCAGTTCCGTAAATACGAGTGAGCATTTTGTTTTTTTCGCTTCCTCTCCAATAGGCACCAGCGATAGAAAGAAGCTTAAATGCGCCAATTTCTTCTGAGGGGTTCTCGCTATGTCCGCCGCGGCAAAGATCTTCAAATTCTCCCGCTTTATAAAAAGTTATTTTTTCACCCTTTTCTACAATTTCATCTATTAGCTCTAGTTTGTATTGATTATTTTTATAGAATTCCTTTGCTTCTTGATCGGAAACTTCTCTATGTGAAAAAGAATTCCAGCTTGGGAGTATTCTTCTCATTTCTTCTTCAATTTTAGGGAGATCATTTTCTGAAATTGGATTTGAAAAATCTAAATCATAATAAAAACCATTTTCAATTGCTGGGCCAATAGTTAATTTCGTATCAGGATAGAGTTTTAAAATAGCAGCTGCCAGAAGATGAGCAGTGGAATGTCTTATGCTGGAGAGATCAATATTATTCATGAATCGGATTTTAGCAGTATAGCCTCAAATTAGCAATTGTTTGGGACTATCTTACTCTATTTGTAAGTACGTAATTCAAAACTTTCGAGACAAATTCTCCAACAATCGGTACGAAATTAATGTGAGAAGAAACAAAAGCTATGATTCCAAAAAGAATAGTAAGTCCTAATGTGACTCCCACTCCCCACGCAAGGCCACCTAGAAAATTATTTGTAATTATGTCTTTTCGGGATTTAGTAACCAACTCGTATTTATTTTCGCTCATAAGTTTAGTTTAGGTTAAATTTAGAATAAATGTCAAAGATTTAAATCGGTAGAAATTTTTTGCATTGCAGAAAGCGCAATTTGTACAAATTCCGCAAGAGGAATTTTAAGCTCTGATTCACACATCTTGATTTGGTTTCTATCTGCTCCTTTTGCAAAACTAGGTTCGTTAAATCTTTTTAAAATAAATGGGACGTCGATAGAAGCTAATTTTTTATCTGGATGAATTAGAGTTGCTGCAATTATAAGACCTGATAATTCGTCACATGTATACATACTCCAGTCCATGAAGGATTTGGGAGCTTCCGCACCGTTTCTAGTGTAATTATGTGCTCGAATTGCATAGATTATATCGCTGTCTATGTTATCTTTAAGTATTTCTGATGAAACAATTCCATGTTTTTCCGGTGTCTCACGGGTGAGTTCGTAATCTACATCATGTAGAAGTCCAGTCAGTCCCCATTTACCTATGGTAATCTCATCAGCATTCGGAACTAATTTTTTGCAAAGTGAGATCATTATTGCCTCACATGCGAGATGATGCTTAATTAGATTTGGATTTTTAATATTTTTATTTAATTCTTCCCAGGCTTCCTGTCTAGTCATTTGAACTATTATATCAGTTTATTTTTCTGCAAGAATTTTTTCTGCTTCATGGAGCGGATAAAGGATTGCGTGTCTTCCGCCAATTCCTCTGCCTCTTACGCCAATAGTTTTTAATCTATTTGCAATTGTAGGTATGCTTAAAGGGTATCTTTCTGCTAAAAAGCTTCCAGTAACCATCCTGCCGTTACTTGTAGGATTTGCCACCGGAAGAGAAGTTAAAGGTTCCAGTAATTTCTTGGCTCTACCAAAGTCATAACATTTTGAATCTTTTCCATTCTTTCCTCTAACGGTTTTGAACCTTTCGTCAGTAAGTGCAGCTTTTACTGTTGAGGGAGAAAGATGAAGTCTTCTTGCGATTTCTTCTGCATTTATCCAATCTACGCCTTTTTCAACATGGCTTCCTCTTCCGCCTGTCTCTGATGGAGTTTGAATTAATCCTTTAAGATTTTCTTTTGCCTGACTTAAATTATAAAGCGTTGCGTCTTTTCCTTTGTTTAGTCCTGGTCTGGTTAAGACATCTGTAAGGTAAGTGTTTAGAAGAAAATGTGAAATTCCATATCTAGCTGTTAAATACGCACGCGTGACCCAAACTCCGCTTTCATCTTCAAAAAGTCCTGTTCTAGAGTTTACTCTTGGTGTTTGGGCAAAGTATTTTTGTAAGCGTTCCTCCACTGCTTGCCTATCATAAGTAGTAAGTATTTCTGATCCTTTTTGTCTTGGCTGAGTGGGTACTTCTGAAAGTATTTGATTAAGTACTTGCCTGGGTACGCCAATTCCGTAAAAATGATTTCTACCTACCCATGTGTCGTCAGGTGATTTTCTTCCTTCTTTTTTTCGAGAAATGGTCTGCACAAGCTCTAGAGGAGGAACTGCTGCGCCTGGTGTGAAAGTGCCTCTTTTAAGTTCCTCTCCCACAATGTGCCGTAGTGTTGCAAAAATACTTCTGCCACCAAATTCAGGTCTTCCTTCTGTTAGGAAAGCTTCTGCTTCTGGTGTATTAAGAGAATCTGGTCTTTGCTCGGGTGTAGCTTGTCCAGCCACCAATTCTCTTATATAGATTTCTGCATCTCTAACAACTGGAGCTGATAATCCAGTTCCAAAACGGATTCTTACTGCGCCAATTTCCGATGGCGCCTGACCATACATTCCCATCTGTCTTTCAGAATCTCTTGTCATAGCGCAGAATTATAGCTTAGTTTTAGCTTCAGGTCAAATACTCTAGGATATATAATTGAACCTAGGATACCATTCTGTTAAAATAAGCGCATCGGGCTCGTAGCTCAGTTGGTTAGAGCGTTACATTGACATTGTAAAGGTCACAAGTTCGACTCTTGTCGGGCCCACAAACTATTATTCTTTGGCTTTATCTACTCCAAAATTATGATTCCATTCACCTTTAGGAAAACCACTTGCGTATCTTTTTCTCTGTGGATGAGTTCCATATGCTGGAACCTCAACTTCAATTTGTTCCTGCTCTAGTAAAATTTCATAGGAAATATCTACTAGGTTATAAAGAGAATTTCTGCCTTCTTTTATTGCACCGAGAGCATCTCTAATCTCCTCATTTGTTCTAGCCTTATTAAGTTGATTTATTGGATCTAAAAATTCTTTTGACTATGTTAATACACCTCCTTTTTAAAAATTTTTTTCTAGCCCATTCTTTCCCTGGATCCACCAACCACTTTTTCAACTAATTGAGTTGCTTGTTCGTGTCTTTCGGGATGTGTTCTTGCTATTTGGTCCAAATAAGGACCTCTTAAGTAATTTGCAGGTGGCAATACTGCTTCTCCTAAATGAGCACTTTGCACTCCCAATGCTTGGGCTTCGCGATGTTCTGCAACGCTTTGTAATCTACTAAAAACTGTTCTTTGTGTCATAATTAATCACCTCCTTTTTTAATAAAATATTTATCTGCCGCGCTGGCCAGATGTTCTGTGTTTTCTGGCTGACGTTCCGGGTACGGGACCACTGGATCTTCTTTCCTGCCCTTGCTGAATTACTCTTCCGTTTGGACCGATCGTTAAATCTCCAGCAAATGGTTGTTTTGGCCGAGGCCTTTCGAATCCCGGTCCACCGCTAAATCCTGGGTCTTGTCCAAATCTTCTATTTCCTTCCATAACTACTCACCTCCCCCTTCTGTAGTGTCTTCTAAATATGTTCCTGATTTGAAAACAACTCTATCTGGGAAAACCTGAGTTCCAGGCTGAGAAATTCTATATCTATCTTTGTCTCTCGCAATACTTTCAGCTAGCCAATTAGCAGCTGATAATTTATCCTTTAAAGTACCTCCGTCTACTTCGAACCTAAAACTTGGTCTCCTTTCACTGCCTACAAATCGGGTTTCTTTGGTAATAAGCGTATCTCCAAGAGTGTAAATTTCAGCTCTGCCGTTATCTCCTATTTCATAACTTCTCCAAAGAGCAGGAGGAACCGGACCTTTTATTGCATGATGTATTGATGAATCGTATATGTCTCTCATAATTTTTAACCACAAAAAAACCTCCCGTTTGGGAGGCTTGTCTTTTTGCGTATCTATCTTATTTACGCGTCAGACTTCCCTCCCTTCAAGGAGTTAAGAATGACGAGAATAAGATTTTTAATTTTTTGCATAAATAAAATATTACCAATTATTACTTAATCAGTCAATAAGAAAATTAGCCTGTTTGTGTAACTGGTGCGCGTTCGCCTGAAAGCATAAATGATGCACCGTGTTTTTTAGCAAGTGAACCATACTGGCGTGCTGCTTTCTTGCTTCTAAGTGCGCTAAACCATGCCAAAGAATCCTCTACGGTCATTCTGGCTTCTCTTATCCATGTAAGCATTTGCTCCAAGAAATTGAGTTGATATTTTCCGGGATTTTCTCCCATTTGCTCGATAGCCACAACATCGATCTTTTTCTTAAGCATAGCTGAGCTGTTGGCGAGCTGTTTAATTTCAATAAGAATTTCCTGTACCTTAACAGCTACTTCCCGGCTTTCATAGGAGGCGCTTCTCTCAGATGTATGAATAATGTCTCTATGATAATTGTTGCCAGCTTCCTTGTGCGTATTTTTTTCATGATTGTTTATGTCTACTTCCTCACCAGCATGCATTTCCTGCTCGCCATGGCCTTCGTGTGTTCTTGGAGCTTTATTTATAATTGAATCCCAGGCATCGTATACAGCGTCTTTTCCAGCCTGCTCTTTTAGTGAATCAACTACGCCTTTTCCTACTCCCAAAAGGGATTCAAAAGGATTTTCGGTGATATATTGTTTCGGCTCTTTTTTGCCGCTTTTTAGCTTTGAATGTTGCATAAATCGCACCTAATTTATCACAGGTTCTTCAAGAAATCAAGCGTTTTTTGCTGCCTGATTATAGAGGCAAGAAGGTATTTGTTTGCTGCTAAACTTTGTTTTTCTTCTGGCTTTGCATTTTCAATAGTTTTATTTATTTCAGCATCATCTACGGATATTTTTTCAGTTTCCGCAACTTTTTGAAGTATAAATTCAAGCTTCAAATCTCTTATAGCTTTTTGGGAATAGTCAGCTCTTATTTGCTCTGCTGTCTTTTTTGTTGAAGCTAAATATTGATCAAGTGTCATTCCTAGCTTTTTAATTTCATCAAGAGTTTGAGACAAAAGTCTATCTGCTTCTCTTTCAACTAATACATTTGGAATATTTACATCAACTGTTTCCAGAAGTGCATTAATGATTTCTTCAAATTTTGGAGCTTCAGATTCCTTCCCAGGCACAACAATTTTGCTTTTTGCTGTTATTTTACCCACAACTTCTTTGTAATTTTTAAGATCAATAACTGGAGCTTCGCAAGTTAGAGCGTGAAATTCCCAGTCTTTTCCGTCCACAAGAGCTTCATCTACATGAATATTTGGATCAATGATTGGTTTTATGTTATTGGTTTTTACAGCTTCTGCATATGCTTGTGGAAGTAAATGTCTAATTACTTCATCTCTTACTCTAGATTTATTGAGAGATTCTTCAACTAATTTTTTTGGGGCTTTTCCTTTTCGGAATCCAGGAAGCGTTACTCCTTTTGACATTTCTTCCATAACAACTTCTTGGGTTTTCTTAACTAAATCCCATGGAAGAATAAGTCTTAATTCAATTGTCCCGTCAGTCCCTTTTTTAAAGGGTTCAACTTTTTCCGCCTTTTCTGAAGCGACAGGTTCAACTTTTTTAATTTGTTTTTTAGATTTTGTTGCCATATAAACTTAGGCCTATAATTCTAGCGTGTTATCTAAAAATAAGCAAGTAGTATAAGAGTGCGGATGAGAGGACTCGAACCCCCATGCTTTTAACGGCACAAGGTCCTAAACCTTGCGTGTCTACCATTCCACCACATCCGCCCGTCATGTGGGACAAAACTCGCGTTTTTCCCAACGATTTTCCTTTAGGGACTGCAAAATCGGAGCTCAAAAGCCAACGATTTCGCACAATTTCTATGCTTGATTATAACTTATTTAAAAATTGCGGACAAGCTTTATAGAGCAAGGGCAAGGGTAGATTTACCGTTTTTTATTCTATACTGCTCCATTTTATTCATGAAAAATGTTACTCTAACTGCCCATGTAGGAGAAGCAGCATAAGTTGGGCCAATTACATATGGATCTGAATATTGTCCTTCTTTAAGGTATCTATCACGAATTCCCTTTGAAATTGTTTCGATTCCTTCAGACCAAGAATTAAATCTGATCATATTATCTCCGTAAATACCCCATCCCCATCCGTTATATGAGTTGTAAGGAATTCTTTTACCAAAAGTTGATTCAAGGCCTGCAATTGATGCAACTAATCTCCAATCAAGATTGTATTTATCTGCATAATAGACAAATTCTCCGGCATAAGGAGCAAGAGGTGAATCGTAAGATTCTAAGAACCCCCTGAGTACTTCTGCTCTATTGTCGTATGGTTTACTCACTATTGTAGGTTGTAGCTTTGCAGACGAGGCTGATGCTTCATAAGCATAAGATTTCCCAGTGCCTATTAAAAGCATAACTACAGCTAGTGAAATTGTTAGGATTTTTTTCATATTTTTTGGCCTACTTAAAAAGGGTTTCTAAGTTTTTAGGCCAAAAAAAATCCTAACGTGAGCATTTGGAAAGGCGCACCTTAGGATCTAATTGCGAAGTATATCAAAGACTATAGGATTTGTCAATACCCAACTATAGGATTACTTTTGGAGGTTCATAAAATGAGAAACGTTCTCAGCCCAGTTATTTGTATTTCGGGGATTATAAAGTTTGGCTATTTCAAATGGAGTTACTAGTCCATGGTCTCTGTATTTCGTAGAGAGAGTTTTTGTAATTGTTTCTATAGCCTCTGGAAAATTGTTGAATTTAGTAACTTTTCCTCCATAGATTCCCCAACCCCAGCAATTATTTGAATCTTTTATTATTCTCTTGCAGCCAATAGATTCTTGCATAGCTATGGCTGGTAGCAATCTGTAATCTATATCATATCGATTGGATGCAGCAATTATATCTGGAGCATATTCAGCTAAGGGTGAATCATATTTAGCTAAAAATTGTCTTACGATCTCAACTTTGGAATCTTCCTGAACGACTGTTCCCTCGATAGTATTGTCGTTTGGAGGAAGAGCTGCATAAGCAATTCCTTGAGTGCTTTCGGATAGAACTGCACCACTTCCCTTAAGAGAGGAGATTTGCAAAAGATAAGAAAGTGTTAGGAAAAGGAAAAGAGGAGTACCTAGAAAAAAACCTCCAAGGACAGCGAGTTTTTTCATGAAACTTATTTTGGCATTTTTAGACGGAATCTGTCAACCGAACAAAGTAGTTCAAACTATTTGATAATTGAGTAGTTGAGGCTATTTTGCTATACTTGCAAAGCGCGGATGTAGTTCAGTGGTAGAATGTCTCGTTGCCAACGAGAAGGTCGCCGGTTCGAATCCGGTCATCCGCTCACCGCCCCATCTATGATAAGTAGAGAAGCATTTAAGACCGCTTTAGCTGTGAGTGTAGCCAGGGAAACATCTTCAGCGCCTGAATTATGGACTCCAGAAAATCCAATGCTTGGTCATTGCGCAGTGGCATCTGTGGTAGCCCAGGACTACTTTGGAGGAGATATTCTAAGAGCTACTCTTAAAGGAACAGATTTTGAATATTTGAGATCTCACTACTGGAATAGGTTGCCTGATGGGGAAATAGATTTTACTAGAGCGCAGTTTCAAGGAAGAGCACCTCTTATGGTTGGAATTGAAAGAAGTCGTGAGCTAATACTTGAGCGCGAACAAGATCTCAGAAGATATAATTTGCTAAGCGCAGCAGTTGAAATAGCATTGAGCCGAAGTTAAATTACTGACTCCAACCGCGGGAACGGGCGGCGTTCAGGATGCTCTGTGTGTCTCCTCCATATGATTTAAGCCCTAGGTCTACTCCGCCATGCGCTGCTAAGTAGTTTGCAGCTCCATATATAGCATCCGAAGCGTTATTTATATCGCTTATGCCATCACCATTTCCGTCAACTCCATAAAGCGACCACGTTCCAGGCATGAATTGCATAGGTCCCTGCGCACCGGTTCCATAACCGCTAGAAATTGCTCCATCCCTAAGACCTGTTTCGGTTAAATGGAGTCCATAAAGAATTTCCCAAGGCACTCCATATTTAGAACCAGCTTCTTTATATATGTTTTCAAATGAACCCGCTGGAGCCGTAACTCCTGCCACTTCTTTGATGGGTTCCGGAGAAGGAGTGGGACTTGGATCAGTTATCTCTTTATATATAGTAGAGAGTTTTTCTAATGGTTTTTCAACTTCGGTTGGTTTGGAAATAGGGATTTTAAGTTCCCAACCGCTTCTTATGAGTCTTGGATCTTCAATCCAATCATTATGATTCCATAGATTTATCCAGTATTTTTGCCCACCAAGTTTTTCTTCAGCGATAGTAAATAAAGTATCTCCAGATTCTACTTTATAAATTTTTTCTGTTGGTTTGGGAATTTGTGTGGGCGTGGGAGTTGGGGCTTTTGAGGGGCTTATATGAGCAGTCTCATGATGAGACGACTTACTAATCGGCGTTAAAACCGATAAAAGAAACATAGCTCCTGCTACTATCCCTCCCATGAATAAATATACTAGCAACCTCCCCCGGTATAGTCAACGAACTATAGTAATTTGGTGTTATAAGAGGCCGAGGTTTTGCATTTTTCCTGCACAACCAGGAAATTGAGTAAATATGCTTGATCTAGACAAAAGTCTCTGAACAGCATCTTTTTGAACTTCAAGAGGAGCTAAGTCTGCTCGTTCGTATCCTGTGTTCATTCTTTGCCATGTTCCATATGAAAACTGAAATGCGCCATAATAGCCATTTCCACTATTTCTCGTTGCCGTCATTCCGGATTCACAATTTCCCAAGAATGACATTTGAGCTTCATTTAAGACTCCGCCTGAATAATTTGATTGAGAAGGTAGAGTTTGAGTCTCATTACCAGACATGTTTGACTTTTCTACTTGGGGAAGTTGTTTTGTAAGTTTTGCCTTGAGATCAGCGCTCAAAGTTGCTGGTCTTTCAGGTTCGTTTTTTGATAATTTAATTACCCAATCTTTTTCTATGCTGTCTGGATTCTGAATCCAAGGATTTTCAATCCAAATATTTGTCCAAAAATCAACTGAACCATATTCCCTTTCAGCGATACTAGAAAGACTTTCTCCCTGATTTACAGTATAATCCCGCACCTCTCTAACCTCAGTTATTTGAGATGATTGCGCGGAGGACGCTGAAGAAGGATTGAGGAGTACTAAGGAGAGCGTTAGAACGCCTGCTAGTAAACTTTGTTCCATAAATTCTTAAAAAGCCAACTATTTCTAGTTGGCAGTTAAGAGTCGGCAGTGTATCAAGTTTTGGTCGCAAAGTCAATCATTTTGAGGCTAAATGCATATGATATAATAGTTCTAATGAAGACTAAAAATTTATATTTTTTATTAGCTTTTTTCTTAATTACACTTTTTTGTGGACTAGTTTATGCTTCAACCCAACAAAGCCTTAGGCTTTCCGCAGATGATCCTCAAACCCAGATAGTTCGTGATGTTTTAGAATCCTTAAATGAGGGCGCAGAGCCAGCTCAACTTTCTCTTACAGCTTCAGATATGGCAAATACACTTTCCTCTTTTGTGATTATTTATGACAATAAAGAGAAAGTAGCTGGAAGTACAGTCCAACTAGATAAAAAAGTTCCGACTCCCCCATCAGGAGCTTTTGAAAAAGTAAAAAATAATAATGAATCCAGATTTACCTGGGAACCAAAAAAAGGCGTTAGAAACGCAGTGGTGATGATAAAGTACAAAGATGGATATATCTTGGCAGGAAGATCATTAAGTGAGATTGAAAAAAGAGAAAAAATAGTTCTTTTGTATTCTCTAGCAGCATGGGTATTAGGAGTAGGCGCTACTACGCTTGTTTATCTTTTTTCAAGACCAAAAGCAAATACACAGGAAATAGTTAATGAAAGTCCAGCCCCAAAAAGAAAGCCACGAGCTAAAAGAAAGTAACTATCGTTCCCATTTTCCTGAAATAAGTGAGTAAGTAGGATGTCTTCTTTTATCTAATTCTAGCTTTGAAAATATATCGGCGCTTTCAATATCTTCATCATCCTTTTGAGCTTTAACTCCAAGCCTACCTAAATCTGCTCCAACTCCTATTAATAATATTTCTGTTCCTCTTCTATTTAGATTTTTTATAGTAACGGAAGAAAAATTTGAGAATGGTTCTTCGATGGTACGTGGAGAGTTTTCTATAGAGCGTTCCATAAATATATAATTTCCCTCTTCTCTTATGCTAAATTCTTCTTGAACTTCTCCGATTTTCTTAGGAAGCTCCAGAGAATAAAGAAGATGAGTATGGTTTCTGTGGTTTATTATCGAATATATGCCTTCTCCAATAGGACGAGATGCATTTTTAACAGTTGCCTTCGGTTTATTTGATGTTTTAAATCCTCTGCCACCTACTATTTGAATAAATCCCCAATTTGTTTTTCCTCCGTCTTTAAGTTCAGGCATTTTTTTATTGCCTAAAACTATATATCTTGAAGGATTTGTGCCATCTGGGTCCAGTACAAAGAAAAATCTTGCGACGTCATCTTTTCCTGAAATTTTTTCTAGGCCTTTCTTGGGTTTATAAAAAAAATATATATCTCCCTGTTCGATGAATTTTATGTCCACGTACCATCTATTTCCTGTTTGAGCAGATTCCATTAATTGATTCTGACAAAAAAATGTAATGTTGATGTTGGAAAAATGTAGGATAGATGTAAAAGAGGCTATTATTCGCCTATGTTACCTGTTTTTATTTCACCGGAGCGTTTGTAGTTGGCAAAAATAACTCCGCTTGGAGAAACTTGCGCATTTATTAGTTTAAATCCTGCTGGGATTGTTCCTTTTTCAAATAATTTTTTTCCATTTCCAAGCGTAAGAGGAAAAATTTTAAGCCATAATTCATCCACCAAATCATTTTTTAGAAGTGTCTGAATAAAATTGCCGCTTCCATAGACCTGAAGATCTTTATTTCCATCATTTTTTAATTTCTTAATTTTACTTACTATATCTCCGTCGAGTATTTCGGTATTTTCCCATGAAGACTTTTTTAATGAGTTGGACGCAACGAATTTTGTAATTTTATTGACCTGAGGCCAGCCATCTACGTGTTTGGGCCAATAAGATGCAAATATTTCATAAGTTTTTCTACCAAGAAGAAGATCATACTCTCCTTGCATTTGTTTGTTCATGATTTCCCCGGCAAATTCATCGAAGAATGGAAAAGTCCAGCCTCCAAATTTGAAATTATTAGATTGATCTTCTTCTTCCCCTCCTGGTGCTTGAATCACCCCATCAAGAGAAATGAATTCTAAAACTATTATTTTTCTCATATTTTAATTATATCAACTCCTCTAGGAGCTCGGGGAATTCTAAAACACCCATACTTTTATATGTAAAATGACCATACTGGTGAAACTCTTTATTTTTTAATCCTTGGATTTTTTCTTTAAGAATTTTTATAGATTCCTGAATAGATTCGTAGTCATCATCTGATTCAAAGACTGTGATTCCTTTGGTTCTTTTTACTAGATCAGGATCAATCTTGAAATCAAAAAAATCTGTGGTGTCATCCCGGAAAGGATCAATCCACGGTGCTACGAGAATAACTTTTCCTACATTTATTTCTTTATTTTCACTAAGCCATCTAACTAGAAATCCACCTCCGCAACTATGCCCTACTAATATAGTATCTGAATTGATGTCAAACCTTTCAAATTCTTTTTTCCATATTTCATAATTTGGGTTGTAGGAGTTTGGGATTTCAGGAGTTTGCGCTATTATGCCATTTATAATTAGCTGTTTTTGAAGCCATGGGAACCAATGCATATTACTTAAGGAAGGCTCTTTAGGATCAAAGTACTCCTCTTTATGCGGCATCCCGTGGAGAACAATTGCATTTTTCATATGTTTTATGAAGACGTGCTGGCACTCTTAAACAGCTTTCAAACCTATGACTGGCTTCAAGAGTACGA
>CAYQEJ010000001.1:211415-243076 GCA_964416505.1 uncultured Gammaproteobacteria bacterium | reverse complement strand
AATTTGAAGATACCAAAGTTAGAAAGTTTGGAAAGATTGTAAGTATAGGTTTTATTTTTATATTTGTAATCATTCTAATTCTCGTTATTAAATTTAAAAAGAATAAAAAATGAAACTACTGGCAAATTTTAAGCTGGATTTTATAAATTATATATTTATTTTCTTTATTTCTTTGGCTACTGTTTTGGACTGGTTTTTAAATCCTGGGAGATCTGCAAATATGGACGGAATAGTTCATACGCTAACCCCAAATCTTTTTTACATGGCTTTAAGGGGAGGAGAATTTCCTGTAAGTTGGGTAGATGGGTTTGCAAACTATGGACTTCCATTAGGAATAGTTGCGCATCAATTTACTACTTATTTATCAGCTTTTATCCAGTTTGTAGTAGGAAATCCAGAGATTGCATTTAATGTAGTGTCATTTCTAGGATTTTTTCTCTCTTTCCTTTTTTTCTATATCTTTTTAAGATTTTATTTTAATGAAGTCATTTCTTTTACTGGTGGACTTTTTTTTCATTTTTCGGCGTATAGGATTTTAAACATATATATTCGTGGAGCATTGCCTGAATTTTTTGCAGGATTATTTGTGCCATTAATACTGATAAGTTTATATCTTTTCATTCAACGAAAAAATATATGGGGGATTATTATTTTAAGCATTTCCGTTGCATTACTTGCTCTAACGCATCCTTTTATGATAGTTATCTCAGGATTTTTAGTTGGTCCATATTTAGTTTATCTTTTATTTGTAAATAATTTATTTTCAACGAAAAAATATGTTTTGTTAATAAAAAACATTCTTTTAATAATTTTTTTCGGAGGATTGGGGATCGGAGTTTCTGGATATTTTTTAATTCCTCTTTTTCTGGAAATAAAATATTTTTATTATGGACTTACTCCAAATCATTTGACCCCAGGAAATTTTTTATCACTTTTTAATTACATTGACCCCAAATGGTACTACTACACGAATATAAATATTTTGCCAAGAGGATTCGTGGTAAATTTTGGAATTTTAGAAACAATAATTATATGCTTAGGGATTTTAATGATCATCTTTGGATTAGTGATGAAATTAGAACTAAAAAATAAATATTTGTTATATTTTGCATTAATTGCTTCCTTTATTTTAATTTTTTTAACGTCAGGTTATTCTGCAGCTATTTATAAAATTAATTTTCTTGCAGGTATTCAGTTTCCTTGGAGATTTTTTTCAGTTTTAATTTTTATTCCACCAATTATGCTTTGTGTATTTTTGCAAAATATAAAATATAGGTTGTTTTTTGTCCTTATAGTCGTAATTCTTATTTGTATAACAAGATTCCCGCAGCTATATGGAAAAAATTATGTTGTGTATTCTGAAAGTTATTATTCATTTACAAACCTTAATCTTCATGCGACTGTATTGAACCCTATCTGGACAGGAAGAAGCGAAGATTATCCTGTAAAAAAAGAAAAACCAGAAATAATTGAAGGAGAAGGAAGAATTATAGAAAAAAATATTAAGAATTCTTCAAGAAAATATATTGTTTCAGGAAGTACTCCTCTTAAGATGGTAGATTATACATTCTATTTTCCTGGATGGAATTTATATATAGACAATAAACCCACTCCGATTGAATTTCAGGACCCAAATTATAGAGGAGTAATAACATATCAAGTGCCAGAAGGAAAACACACGATAGATCTTAAATTTGAAGATACCAAAGTTAGAAAGTTTGGAAAGATTGTAAGTATAGGTTCACTTATAATTTTGGCTATGCTATCCTTATTTAGGAATAGGTTAAAGAAGATATTAATATGAAATTATCAGTTGCAATTGCTACTTTTAATGAAGAGAAAAATATAGAGAAATGTCTTGATTCTATAAAAGATATCGCAGATGAGATTGTTATTGTTGATGGGAGTTCTACAGACGGTACTGTAGAAATTGGAAAAAGATTTGGTGCAAGAGTATTAGTAAAAGACAATCCTCCCATGTTTCATATTAATAAACAAAAAGCGATTGATCTTTCAACTGGCGACTGGATTCTTCAATTGGATGCAGATGAGGTAGTGAGTAAAAAATTAGCAAATGAAATAAAACAAGTTATTACTATGACAGATGCAGAAATCGCTGAATATGAAGAGAAGATTCCGAAGCTTTTTAAAAGACATCAAATGATTTTGGATAAAAGAGATGGGATGGTTGGGAATCCTGGTAAGCCGTATGTTGCATTCTTTCTTCCGCGAGCTAATTATTTCTTAGGAAAATATTTAATGCATGGAGGAGTTTATCCTGATGGGGTTATTAGATTATTCATGAAAAATAAAGCTAGGCTTCCACAAAAAGATGTTCATGAGCAGTATGTTGTCGAAGGTAGAGTAGGATGGCTAAAAGAAAACTTACTTCACTTTGATTCACCCACGTTTAGCAAATATATCAAGAGAAATAACAGATACACGACACTTATGGCTTCACAATTTAGAGAACAAAAATTATCCAAAAATCCACTAACAGCTATAAATTACTTGATAATTAAACCTTTATTTTGGTTTTTGTTAACTTTTATTAGGCATAAGGGTTTTTTAGATTCATGGCAAGGTTTTGTTTTTTTCTTTTTTTCCTCTTTGAGATTCCCGATATCATATACGAAATATATTTTTAATAAGTGAAATTAAAAGAATTTATCCTCGGAAAGATTAATTATAATTATTTCCTAATTTTTATTATTGCTTTAGGTGCCTTTTTAAGGCTTTATAATTTTCCTAGAAGATTTGGGTTCGATTTCGATGCGGCAAGGGACAGCTTGGTTGCAAGTTTATTTTCAGAAAAACTTATTATTCCCTTGACCGGAGCTTCTTCTTCTGTTGCGCCTTTTAATTTTGGTCCTTGGTACTACTACTTATTAATAATTTTTGAAAAATTGATTCCGTTTTATGGATCATGGATCAGCGTTATAATTACGAATTTATTGACAATATTTGTTTTTTATAAAATTGGTGAGGCAATTGAAAATAAGAAACTGGGCTTATTGTTGGCATTTGTTTTTTCCATTTCTCCATCTCAGTTAGTTCTTTCTACGACCTTAAGTAATCCAAGTATAATTCCTCTTTTTTCTTCCCTTTCAATATTTTTCTTTATTAAGTACATAAAAACAGAAAAATTAAAATTTTCTTTTTTAATGACATTGTTTATTGGATTGGGGATTTCGATACATTTTCAAATGGCTGGATTCTTGATATTAATTTTATTAAATGTTTTGTGTTTTAAAAATAAGTTAAAGAATTTATTTATATCAATTATTGCTGGATTTATTCCTTTTGTACCAATTGTAATTTTTGATTTTGTCAATAATTTTTATAACCTCAAGGGATTAATATTTTTTATTACTCAGTCTAATAATAATGTTTATGTTGCAAATAGATGGCTTTTTTACATTAGAGATTTTTGGCCTCAATTTTGGAGCGATACCTTAGGAGTAAGTTTATTGGTAGGATTTTTATTTGGTCTACTGATTGTTGGGGTAATTGCATATTTATTACAAAGCAAAATAATGAACAAGCAATTGTTATTATTGTTGATCGCATTTATATTTAATTTTTTTCTTTTAAGATATTTCCCATCTCAAAAGCCAATTTACTATTTATATTTTTTGCAGTCATTTATATTTATTTTTATGGTTGTAGCGGTTTACTATTCAATTAAGGTTAAAAAAATATTTCCTCTTGGATTTTTTGTAATGAGTGTTTTAATAATTAATTCTTTTAATAAAGATTTAAAAATTATAAGATCGGAATCTTCAAATAGAGAGGTTTTTGAAATGAAAAATAAAATAAACAAAGATACTGATTTGTATATTTGCGAATCAAGTGCTAGTGATTTAGGTATGGTGTATCTTCTAAGAAAGGAAAAATTGATATCCCCAAAAGGTGAAAAATTTATCACAAAAAAATGTGATGTATATAAAAGAGCTGTAGATTTGAATCCAGGTGAACTTAAAAACAAGCAGGTGCACAGATCTTACTAATGAAATACTTATTAGATATAAAACGTTTTAAACTTTTATTATTTATTTTAGTCTCAGCGCTTCCTTTTTTAATTTCTGTCGGGGATATATATAGCGGAAGAATTGCTTTCTGGTTTGACCCCGCTAGAGATTTCCTATTAGCACTTCAGAATCTGAAAAATCCAACACTTATCGGTCAGCCATCGGGATTACCCGGATTATTCTATGGACCATATTGGGTATGGACAATAAGCGTGTTAATGGTTATTTCCCAAGATCCTAAAATAGTGACTTTTTTGCTTTTAACAGTTCCATATTTTACAGTTTTTCCATTTATTCTCTATAAAATTACAAAAGAGTGGGGATTATTTATATTTTTATCAATCTGGTTTCTATTTATTTTTAATTTTGGTAGCTATGCAACACAGATATGGAATGTCCATTATGTAGCAATATTTTTTCTATTAGCTGTATATTTTTTTCTTAAATTCGAAAATAAAAAATTTTATAAATATAGATATTTACTGACAGGGATTTCTGTGGGTATTTTAACTAACTTTCACTTATCATTTGGAATTCCGACTGTAGTCGGATTCTTTATAACTATCATAATAACCCATGTATTAGAAGAAAAGAAAATAAGATTAACTTTTATAAAAGATTTATTTATTAAATTGTTAAGTTTTATGCTTGGAGTCTTTTTAGCATTTACTCCATTTGTATTATTTGAAATTAAACACAATTTTATACAACTAAAAACATTTATTACTGCTGTTACTGATTCAATAGTATATAACTCTGCAACTGTTGGTCAGACAGGAATGACAGATAATGACATAATAAATTCTTTTTTCTCAAAACTTACAGATTTATTAGGTATGGATTTTGCTCACTTACCTTATTTGGTTGTTGTTATATTAATTCTTATCCATTTAGTTCCCTTAATTACAAAAACGAATTTAAAGATTTGGGAAAGAAAATTAATACTTCTCTTGTTTATGATCTCACTGGTAATTCTATTTGCCTTTATTTTCAATGAAAACCCTACCTGGGGATATTATTTTATCGGAGTTGAAGTGATATTCGTACTTTTGATCGGACTTATTTTTAGCAAACTTTATTTCTTTAAATTTATAATTTTAATTTTTATTATTTTAAGTTTAAATAATCATAAAAATGATATTTACAAAATGTTTACAAAAAACAATTATACAAATCTAGATTTAGGAGCAAGAACAAATATAGTTAAGAAAATATTTAAAGATGCGGATAGAGACTTTTATTACTATTCGTATAGTTCTGCAATTTACACATATGAATATGATTATCTTTTTCAATGGATCGATAAGGGAAATGAGAAAAATATAAATAAAGATTCAGGTCTTGTTTATCTAATAATTCCTAAAGTTGAAAAAGCTATAAAATTAGATTTTATAAATAGTAAGGCTCCACCGGAAGAATATGAGACAAGAAAAGTATGGAATATGCCTGATGGATCTATTATTATGAAAATGGATAGAAAATGAAATTAAACTCTAAGATTTTATTAATATTTATTCTTCTGCTATCTTTTGTCTTGCGCTTTTATAAGCTTGATACAAATCCTCCAGGGCTTTATGTAGATGAAGTGGCTATTGGTTATAATGCAAGTCAAATATTAAGAACAGGTCATGATGAGCATGGTGAAAGAATGCCAATTTTTTTCAAATCCTTCGGAGATTATAAGATGCCAATTTATATCTATTCTGTATCGGGGGCAATGGCTGTCTTTGGAAAAAGCGATTTAGCAGTTAGATTTCCCTCCGCTTTAGCTGGTGTATTGAGTGTATATCTAATATATCTTATTTCTAAAAAAATATTTTCCTTGGAGGAAAAATTAAGCAAGGATGTAATTGAGAAAATATCTTTGTTAGCGACATTATTACTATCAATCTCACCATGGGGTATTCAGTTTTCAAGGGGTGGTTTTGAAGCAAATATGGCACTTTCTCTTTTTCTTTTAGCGATATATCCTGCATTATTATTTTTTGAAAATAAAAAAATAAAGTATATATTTTTTTCAGCAGTAATATTTTCGCTCACAGTTTATACCTATCACACATATAGAATTATTTCTCCTCTCGCAGTCATGTTCTTATCAACAATTTTTTTATTAGAAAATCGAAAAGAAAAAATGAAAATATTAATGCCTATTATAGTATTTGGAGTATTAGTGATTCCTATTTTTATTTTCAGTTTTTCGGATTCTGGTTCGGCAAGATTTGCTGCAACAAGTGTGTTTTCAGAATTACCTGAACTAAGTCTTATTCAAAAATTATTTGAATACCCTTTTGCATTATTTAAGAACTATCTCTCCTTTTTTTCTTTCTATTTTTTGTTTGCAACTGGGGACGGAATTGGAAGACACCAGATTCCTGAATTTGGGCCGTTGTTTAGGTGGCAACTGCCTTTCTTTATTTTGGGTTTATTTGGCATATTAAAGTTTAGAAATAAATATTTAAAAATGATTTTATTTTTCTTACTTCTAGTTGCCCCATTGCCTGCTTCATTTGCAGTTCCAAGTCCACAGACGCTTAGGTCACTATTAATGGTAATTCCTATGATACTAATTATTAGTGTGGGAATAATTTTTTTTATAGATAGATTAGGAAGAAGCAAGCAGTTAGGAATAATTGCAATTGTAATTTTGTCTGTCTTTGAGTTTATTTTTTACTCGCACTATTATTATGTTCATTATCCAAAAGTTAACCAGTTGGATTGGGGAGCTGGATATAAAGAAATAGTAGAAAACACTGATAGATTGAGAGGGGAGTATGACTATGTAATCGCCGACGAATACTTAAGCTTTATCCCAATTTACTTTAAATTTTATTCACCAAGTTCCAAGCCGCAAATGGTAAAAAACACATGGATAAAACCTGAAAAATGGAAAGGTAAAAAAGTTCTTTACATCAGGCCCTACTATGGACCTTCTAATTCCAAAGATATTATCTATAACGTGTATTTAAACCAAAAATATTCAGATAAGATTTTCGCACAATTTTGGAGTTTATGAAAATTAGAAATTTGTTTATCTTATTAATTATCTTTATTCAAGCTCTGTCATTAAAAACTTGGTTATCCTGTAAAAATTTTTTAGACTATTATCATTTTTCTCTTACAGATTTAACCTTACAAGTAAATTATGCTCTTATGAGCGATGGAGATGAATCAATAATTGTCGCTCATTTATTACATAATAAACTAGTTCAATTTGTTTTAGATATTTATAAAAGATATTTGCACTTTTTTGACTTGCAAATGATTATTACTTTAATAGGTTTCCTCAGTCTTGTAGGTTTAGTGTTGGGAATTTGGTATTTAGTTAATTCAAAGAAAAAAAATATCTTTGTAATCGTTTTTGCATTATTGATTTTTGTTTTTCCTTTAATTGAAATAATTTTTAATTTACCATTTCCATTTATTTTGAAGATTATATTTATTACGATTCCAATGCTTATGGTTTCTATCTATGGTCATTACCACTTTATTTGGGAAAAAAATATTAGGATTGTAATCCTCGTTTATCTGCTTTTGATTACTCTATCTTTATTATGGCTTTTTATCTTACCAGAGCAGGCATTTAAATACTGCATTAAAGTATAATAATATAGTAAAATCAAATTATGAGAGTTTTGGTTACTGGCGGAGCAGGATATATTGGTTCAATTACAGTTAAATACCTCGAATCTCAAGGGCATGAAGTTGTAGTTTATGACAATCTTTCATATGGCCATAGGGAGTCGGTTACATCTAAATTGGTAGTGGGGGATCTAGTAGATAAGGAATTTTTATTTTCCAGCCTTAAAAATGAAAAGTTTGATGGAGTAATTCATTTTGCAGCTTATGCTCTGGCTGGGGAATCTATGAAGGACCCTAATAAATATTTTTACAATAATACTATTGGGGGATTAAATCTTCTTGAGTATATGAGAAGTTCAGGAATCAATAAAATTATTTTTTCCTCAACTTGTGCTATATATGGAACACCTGATAGGCTTCCTGTAACTGAGAATGAATCAAAAAAACCTGAAAGTGTATATGGTGAATCTAAGTTAATTTTTGAAAAGATTTTAGATTGGTACGAAAAAATATATGGAATTAAATATTTTAACTTAAGATATTTTAATGCTTCTGGCGCAGCTTTGGATGGAAGCCTTGGGGAAACGCACAATCCGGAAACTCACATAATTCCAATAGCTATAAAATCAGCACTTAATAATACACCTTTTTCTTTATTTGGAGATGATTATGAAACTAAAGATGGAACGTGTGTAAGAGACTATATACATGTAGAAGACCTTGCTATAGCACATTTGCAAGCTCTTAATCATTTAATTGAGACAGGAGTGAGTGATAGCGTAAATTTGGGGGCAGGTGTGGGATATTCTAATAAAGAAGTAATTGATGTAATAAAAAAGATTAGCGGAAAGGATTTTCCAGTTGAGTATAAGCCTAGGAGGAGTGGGGATCCGGCAATGATTTATGCTGATAATTCTAAGGCAAGGGAAATTTTGAAATTTAATCCAAAATATTCAGATCTAGAAACTATAGTAAAGACTGCATGGCAGTGGCATACAAAAAATGGCTAAGAAGTTTTTATTCTTTTTCCTCCTAATAACTTCAGTTTTTTTAGTGGAGACAAATTTTGCAAATGCAGCATCTAATTATGTTCTTCCTTACCCCTCATATATGCCAGGAAATTTTTTTTATAAACCGCGTTTAATTTTAAGTAAATTCAGTTATTATGTGTATTTTGGAGATTTTGGAAAATTCGAATATAACTTAAAAGAAGCAGACCATTATTTAGTTGAGGCAAGAACTCTTTTTGAATATAAACAGTATCTGTTAGGAGTTTCAGCACTTAATAAATCAGATCATTATTTTTCAAAACTTAAACCAAACTTGGAAACAGCGCAATTGAATGGGAAAAATATTTCAGAAAAAAATGCTAAGCTTGAGCAAGCGTCATTAAAGCATAAAGAAGTCCTTCAAGAGTTAGATAAAGTCTTGCCTGATAATTTTAACTGGTCGCCGGAAAAATCAGAATCTACAAATATTAATTTTAAAGAATTAATATTTAATTCAATTCGACTTAGAAATATATGAGGTTATTGCTGGTACTATTTTCAATATTTATTATTTTCTTATCGTTATTTACGTATGTCTATATAGATCCAAATTTAATATATTTAAGCAATTTTTACACAGGATATTTTCAGACTAATCGGGAGATTGTAAGTGTTTTGTATCTTATTTCTATAGTAGTATTCTTCATATTTTATATATACTTTTTAAAGAAAATAGAAAAAAAGATATTTATTTTTTTATTTATTATTCCAGTCACTTTTCTGCTTTTTTCTTATCCGGCAATACTTTCTTATGATGTTTTTAATTATATTTTTACTGCAAAAGTTTTATTTCATTACCACGAGAATCCTTTTCTCATTATGCCGATTGAATTTTTGGGTGATCCACTCTTGTTGTTTACTCATGCAGCAAACAAGGTGGCCTTATATGGACCTGCATGGATAAGTTTAACGGGATTTCCGTTCCTGTTGGGATTTGATAATTTTCTTTTGACCCTTTTTAATTTTAAAGCTTTTGCTCTGATTTTCTATCTAGGTGCATCATATTTAGTATATAAAGAGGTTGACTTAAAGAATTCGGCATTTTTTATATTAAATCCTTTGGTTTTAATAGAAACTTTAGTTTCCTCCCATAATGATATCGTAATGATGTTTTTTGCGCTTTTCTCAATTGTCTTATTTAGAAAAAATAAAATATTTTTATCGGTAATTTTAATCTTGATATCAATTCTAATAAAGTATGCCACAATTTTCTTGATTCCGGTTTTTATTTATCTTTTTTATATGAAAGTAAGAAATAAAAAAATTGAATATGAAAAAGTTTATCTGTATTCAGGAATATCAATGCTAATTATTTTTTTTATGTCTATTTTTAGAGGAGAAATTTATCCCTGGTATAGTATTTGGTTTTTAATTTTTGCTGCACTCAGTAAAAATTATTTCTTTAAGTTCTTTTCAATGATTATGAGTTTTTTCTTACTTTTGACATACATTTCTTTTATGTATTCAGGTTCTTATTTTGGATCTACACCTCTTATAAACAATTTATTAATACTTATCCCTGTAGGTATTTTTACAATTTACATTTCATATCTAAGACTCAAAAAAATTAAATGAATCATCTATCAAAATATAAATTTTTAGTCATATCTGTATTAATTTCTTTTATTTCTGTTGCATCACTTTTGAGGCCCGGCCTTCCTCCGACCCATGATGGGGAGTACCATGTGCTTCGCTTTCAACAATTTTTTAAGGCTATAAATCAAGGAACTTTATATCCTAGATGGGCTGAAGATTTTAATAATGGATATGGAATTCCTTTATTTAATTACGTATATCCTTTACCAAACTATTTTGCTTCGTTGATGCATTTATTGGGCTTTTCATTTATAGATTCTTTTAAATTAAATTTTATTTTTGCTGCAATTTTTGGATCAGTGTTCTTTTATTTATGGTCCAGAAAATACTGGGGTGATTTGGGAGGCGTTGTTTCTAGCGCGTTTTACTCATTTTCTCCTTATCATTTACTTGATGTTTATGTGCGCGGTTCTGTGGGGGAAGCATGGAGTCTGGGGATCGCTCCCGCATTATTTTGGTCATATCTAAATTTTTATGAAACAAAAAAGATTAAATACTTTGTTTTATCATCAATTTTTTTATCTCTTTTGATCTTTGCGCATAACATTCTCGCAATGGTATTCTTTGCTTTTTTTATTACTTATGTAGCATTTTTAATTTTCAAAAAAGAAAATAGAAACAAAATTACAGACATTTTAGAAATCATTCAGATCTCAAGTCTTGGAATAGGTTTGTCTGCGATTTTCTGGCTTCCTGCAATTTTAGAAACTAAATACGTAAGGGGACTTCAGGTTTTTGACCCAACACAACATTTTCCCCAGATTTATAAACTAATTTACTCGTCATGGGGATATGGTTTTTCTGGAAAGGGAGTATCCGATCAAATGTCATTTCAAATCGGAATTGCAAATATTTCTATTGTTTTCTTATGTTTAATTTTTTTCTTTCTTGGAAAAAATAGAAAGCTTTTGGGATATTTTTTGATTAATTTTTTTATTGTTATTTTTTTGGTAACTCCTTTTTCTAAATTTTTATGGCAAAATGTTCCTTTAATGTCATTTATCCAGTTTCCATGGAGACTTCTAAGTATTTTAATTTTTATCTCATCTTTTTTAGCAGGATATTTAGCATCTAATGAATTTATTAAATCCATAAATAGGAGAATTTTAATATCAGCTGCTTTAATTATCATAAGCTTTATATTTAGCTTTAACTATATAAGAGCTCCTTTCCATCATTTAAGAAATGATAATTATTACCTGTCTAGAAGAAATTTTACCGATGGAACCAATAGTCCGGGTAATGTATTTAATACTTATTGGTTTAGGGATGACTTGTCTAAAAGTAAAGAGAGAATTGAGTCTGAAAATTTTAATATAAGAAAAATTTCAAATAGGACTACGGAAGAAGTGGTAATGATTAAGGGTAAAAAAGATGACAAGATCAGGATAAACATTGCATATTTTCCTGGATGGACTGTTTTTATTGATAATCATGAAAAAACATTTAACGTAAGTAAATTTGGTGCAATTGAGGTAGGCGCGCCAGCTGGAGAGCATATTCTTAGAGTGGTGTTAAAAAGCACAAAGCTTCAGTTGCTTTCTTTAGTGATTACTATAGTTTCAGCGCTTTTATTATTTGGTTTGTTTATGTGGGATAAATACATTAAAATTAAGAAATGAAGGTAGCAATAGATGTTTCCCCGATTTCCAGTGGACATTATCTAGCTCATAAAGTAAGAGGAACCGGGTTTTACCTTAAAAATCTTCAGGAAAATTTAATCTCATTATACGGGAAAGAAGATTTCTACTTTTTTAGTAGAGGAGAACAAATTGGAGATGTTGATATTGTTCATTATCCATATTTTGAGCCATTTTTTTTAAGTCTGCCGTTAAAAAAAATTGCAAAGACTATTGTTACTGTACATGATTTAACTCCTATCGTATTTAAGGAAGATTTTCCACCTGGTATAAAAGGAAGCATAAAATGGAGACTGCAAAAAAAATCTCTTCAGAATGTTGACTTTATAATTACTGACTCTAAATCATCAAAAAAAGATATTCACGAAATCACGGGTATCGATGGTGACAAAATAAGAGTTATATATTTAGCAGCAGCAAAACATTTCAAGCAAATTGAGGAACTAAGCAAAAAAGAGCTTCTAAATAAATTCAGTCTTCCTGAAAACTTCATTTTGTATGTGGGAGATGTGACTCCAAACAAAAATCTTCCTAGAATCATTGAGGCAATTAGTAAAACAAATTACCATCTTGTTGTTGTAGGCAAAGCATTTGCAAATGAAGATTTTGATAGAGAAAATGTATGGAATAAAGATTTAAAAAAAGCAAAAGAGCTGTCTTTGGGAAGTAAAAAAATAATAAGTTTGGGTTTTGTCGAGGATTCAGATCTTGTAAAAATATATAATATTGCTTCTGCGTTAGTTATGCCCTCTCTTTATGAAGGTTTTGGATTACCTATCCTTGAAGCAATGCAATCTGGTTGTCCTGTAATAACTTCAAAAAGAGGCTCGTTGGGAGAGGTGGCAATGGACGCAGCTTTATATGTGGATCCGCTAAGCGTTGATTCAATTGCTTCTGGTATAAATAGGGTTATGGGGGATGCTAATTTAAGAAAAAGTCTTTCACAGGCTGGAATTAAAAATGCTAAAAAATTTACCTGGGAAAAAACAGCTATAGAAACTTATGATGTTTATAAATCAATTTTGAAATGATAAAAATAAGAGAAATATTATCAAATGTGATTCGTCATGAGCTTATTTCTGGTAGTTTTTTTGTTTTTTTAGGTACTACCGCATCAAGTTTTTTGGCTTTCATCTTGAACATATATTTTGCAAGAAATCTTTCTTATTCAGACTATGGGGAGTATTCTAGTTTAATCTCATTGATCACGCTTTTAACAATTCCTGCGGGGTCTCTGTCAGCGGTAGTTGTGAGGTATGCAACAGAATTTTTATCAAAAAATGAATTAGGAAAAGCAAGCACTTTTTATAAGAAGACTTTCTTCTATATATTAATTTTTAGCTTCATTGCCAACCTGTCTTTTATCGTTGTTTCTCCTTTTATTCTTTCATTTTTGAAAATTAAGGAAGTAGGCCTTTTGGTTTTGGTGGGATTTTCAATAGCAACTTTTTATCTCGCAACATTAAATTTAGCATTTATCCAGAGCCTTTTGAAATTTAGATTATTAGGATTTTTGTATGTAATTGCTGGTATAGGAAAACTAATCGCAGGAATAGGTCTCATTATTTTAGGATTTAGAGTCTATGGAGCAATTGTTGCCGTAATTATTTTTTCAGTTATTGATTTTATTTTAAGCCTGTTGCCTTTGAAAGAAATTATAAATTCTTCGAAGAAATCTTTAGGAATTCATAAGAAAGAGTTAATTTCATATGCTTTCCCTACAATGATTTCAATATTTGCTTTGTCATCATTTATTTCAACAGACGTGCTTTTGGTAAAACATTTTTTTAATTTAGAAGAGGCAGGATTTTATGGAGGACTTTCTTTAATAGGAAGAGTAATTTTCTATTTTACGGGGCCTATTCCTATGGCAATGTTCCCATTAATTGTTAAAAGACATACTAGTTCAGAAAGCTATAGCAATTTGTTCTACATCTCAATTATTTTGGTTTTATTACCTTCTATATTAATAACAATCTTTTATTATATGATGCCAAATTTGGTTATAAATGTTTTCTTAGGTGGAGGAGACTATGATTTTATTGCTCCATACTTAGGTCTATTCGGGATATTCTTGACATTTTTCAGCATAAATAATGTTTTTGTGAATTTCTTTTTATCTATTAAAAAAATATTTGTATGCGTTCCCGTTTCAATCTTTGCTGTCCTTCAGGTAATTTCCATCAATTACTTTCATCAAGATTTCAGACAAATAATACTAATTTCAATAATTTGTTCTTTATTGCTTATGATTTCTCTAGTGATGTATTATTTAAAAATAAACAAGCTCAAGCTTTTTAATTGAAGGAATTTATAAGATGGCTGTTAATTTTTTATCTTTAATTGTTCCTGCATACAAACAAGAAAAAACTATCGTTGAGGATATAGAATCATTGGATTCTATATTATCTGCATTTATTAGTAAATACGAAATTATAGTCGTAGTTGATGGATTTTTGGATAAAACATATGAGAATATTAAAAATTATAAAAACAACAAAGTAAAGGTCGTAGGCTATCCCCAAAATAAGGGTAAAGGTTTTGCAATTAAGGTTGGTATAGAAGAAGCAAATGGAGACATTATTGGCTTTATAGATGCAGGAATGGATCTGGATCCATCGGAAATTTCCATTATGTTAAATCTAATGGAATGGAGTGATGCTGATATTGTGGTGGGGAGTAAGCTCCATCCAGATTCTATAGTAAATTACCCATTAAGCCGAAAGATTTTATCGTGGGGTTACAGAAGTTTAATAAAAATTTTATTTAGATTAAGTATTAGGGATACTCAGGTTGGGCTAAAGTTTTTCAAGAAGAAAGTGGCGAAAACAGTATTTCCAAAAATCCTAGTTAAAGCATTTGCATTCGATATAGAAGTATTGGCCGTTGCGAGGTCTTTTGGGTATGACAAGATTATAGAAGCGCCTATAAAGCTTTCTTTCAAACAAGGAAGTGTAACTAATACCAATTTTTGGAAAGTTTCATTTTGGACGCTTGTTGATACGATTGCAGTTTTCTATAGATTAAAAATTCTTCATTATTATAAATAATGACAAAATTATTATCAAAAAAAACATATTTAATTTTAGCTTCTATTCTACTTATCGGATTTTTTTTAAGAGCCCATGATTATAAGGCTACTCCAAGATTTGGTGCTACCATGGATGAGTTTGCATGGACATGGCTTGGAATAAATTTAATCCAGGATAGAGTTCCAAAGTCGTGGTCTTCGCATCCGCAATATGTGGGTCATGAAAGAGAACATTTAATATTCAAGGGTGCACCTTTCTGGATAGTGAGTCCATATCTTGAGCATCCTCCATTTTTTGGAATAGTAGCAGGGTCTTTCGCTTTACTAAATGGAGCAAAAAATATGTACGATTTAGATATCGGACTTATTAGGCCTTTAGCAATTATTCTTGGAGTTCTATCTATAGGAATACTTTTTTTACTCATTAAAGAAATTTATGATGAATCAGTTGCTCTGCTTGCAGCTTTTATATATGCAATTATGCCAACTGTGGCAATAGGTTCCAGAATTGTTCAAAATGAAAATTTTTTCATTCCCATGTTTTTATTGGCACTTCTTTTTTGTACGAAATATTTAAAGAATAAAAAACGAATTTTTCTTGTAGCAATTTCTATAATTTGTGGGCTCCTAATTGTATCAAAAATTCCTTGGGTAGCAGCTACTTTAGGAATAGTCTCAATACTAACATACAACAAGAAATATAAAGAATCACTAATTGTGGTTTTATCAGTCTTTTTGTTTTTTTGTGGCTTTTTATTGTATGGATATTTCTATGACTGGAATTTATTCGTAAGCCTTTGGAAGCTTCAATTGCAAAGATACGACCTAACATTTAATAGTGTCTATGCATTATTCAAAGATCCTTATATGGTTGATAGATATTTTATTGATGGGTGGATTTATTTTGGGTGGTTTAGCTTTGTTTTGCTTTTAATAAAAGATATCAGAAAAAATATATTTTTAATTTTCGGATTACTTGCGTATTTAGCAGTTTTTATTTTCGCTATTCCGAACGAGCCATCTCATGGATGGTATAGGTTTCCATTTTATCCTTTCCTTGCAGCATCAATTGCACTTTTTATAAAAGAGTATTTTAATAAAAACACTATTCTTACGTTTTTATTTATACTTCTTATGATATTGTCTCTTCTAGAGTTAACATGGACTAGAAAATTTGGATTTTCATTTTTAGTTATGAGAGGTTTTCTTTTTTCTTCAGGTATCACTTTATTACCGTTATTTTTAGAAAACAAAAAAATTATTAAATTCTCAAAGGGATTAAATATATTATTTTTGATCATAATTTTCTCACTTAGTTTTTTCGCGGTAGTGTTTTATAATGAATTATGAATATTTTGATTTTAAATTGGAGAGATATTAAGAATCCCTCTTCTGGTGGTGCTGAAATTCTTACACATGAGTTAGCTGTTCGATTTGTAAGAATGGGTCATATTGTTACTCAGATAAGTGCAGAATTTCAGAATTCGAAAAGAGAAGAAATAATTGATGGTGTTAGAATAATTAGAGATGGACATCCTGATGCAAGAACAATCTTCAATTCGGTACATTTCAAAGCATTTTTAAGATATAAAAAGGAATTTAGGGGGAAAGTAGATTTAGTTATAGATGAAGTTCATGGTGTACCCTTTTTTACTCCGTTATTCGTAAAAGAAAAGAAAGCAGTTCTTCTCTGTGAGATTGCTGGGGATTTATGGAATATCGCAGTTGGTTTTCCTTTTAATCTTCTAGGTAAGGTTTTAGAAAAAATTTATCCGAAATTTTATAAAAATATTTCTATAATTACAATTTCAAATTCATCAAAAGGAGAAATAGTAAAAAATGGATTTGAAGAAAAAAATGTAAAAGTAATTCCTATGGGTTCTAATTCAAAAATAATTGCTTCATTACCGCAAAAGGAAAAAAACGAAACCCTTATATTTCTCTCAAGAATTTCTAAAACTAAAGGTATAGAAGACGCAATTAATGCAACTAAAGAGTTGATTAATAAATATCCGAATATAATGCTATGGATATTAGGGCGAGGAGATAAGGAATATGTACAGAGCCTGAAAGATTCTGTGATTAAATTAAACCTTACTAGAAATGTAAGATTTTTCGATTTTGTTTCGGAAAAAGAAAAAGAAGATTTACTTACAAAAGCACATATTCTAGTTGCTCCATCAGCTAAAGAAGGATGGGGCCTTACTGTGCATGAAGCCGGGGCACGTGCTACACCTTCAGTTGTTTATGACGTACCAGGACTGAGAGATATAGTAAAAAATGGTGTTAATGGCTTGGTATGTGATAAGAATGATTATAAAGCTTTAGCGCAAAATATTGATAAGCTATTATCTGATAAAAAACTTTATGAAAAACTTCAAAAAGGTGCAATAAGAGAAAGAGAGATGCATACTTGGGAAAAAACTGCAGAAAAATTTTTGGAATTTGCTTATGAATAAAAATCTTCCGACTATTTCGGTTATTATGGCAACTTATAACTCAGAATTTTCTATAGAGTTAAGTCTTGATAGTCTTTTTTCGCAGGATTATCCGATAGAAAAAATAGAACTCATAATAGCTGATGGAGGATCTACTGATAAAACCTTGGAAATTTTAAAGAAATACAAGTGTAAAGTTTTTCATGTTCCACCTGAAAAACAGGAAGCAGAATACAACAAGGGAGTTGCTTTATCACACGCTAGAAATGAACTAATTCTTTTAATTGATCATGATAATATTCTTCCTCATAAAAATTGGTTAAAGAAAATGGTTAAGCCGTTTCAGGAAATTGAGGATTTAACGGGTGTAGAAGTATTAAGATTTACCTATTCAAAAAAAGATAATATGCTCGATCGATATTTTTCATTGATTGGCGGTGTAGATCCTGTACCATATTATTTAGGAAAAGACGCAAGGTTATCCTATGCATTCGATTCTTATAATATGCTAGGAGAAAGCACGGATAAAGGAGATTATTTTTTTGTGAGATTTGAAGGGAAAAAGATTCCAACTCTTGGAGCGAACGGATCGATGCTTAGGAGAAGCCTACTTAAATACGCAAAAGCAGATCCGGATAACTTTTTTCATATAGATATAAACTATGATCTAATCCAGGAAGGTCATAATAAATATGCATTTGTTAAAGACTCAATAATTCATTATAAGAAAACAAAGTTTTTAGAATTCATTAAATTTTTGATAAGAAGAAAAAAGATTATGGAGCGTCAATATTTTCAAAGTCTTAAAAAAAGGAGATATGCAGTTTATATGGGTTCAATGGACAGGAAGGGATTGATCCTGTTTGTGATTTATTCATTAACATTTATTAAGCCTTTTTTAGATGGTTTAAGAGGCTATCTTAAGATAAGAGATGTCGCATGGTTTTTGCATCCATTTATTTGTTTTAGTTTTTTAATGGTGTATGGTGGCGCCGTGGCAACTAAAACCCTCAAAAAGCGTTAATAAGTTGTGCTATAATTCTTGAGATTATGAGACAAATCGGTGTAGGTGATGCTTCAATCAGTCCACAAGAAAAAAAGTTTGTGTTAGATGCTTTAAATAAAGAAAGACTCTCATATGGAAAGTACCATCAAAAATTTGAATATGAATTTGCTAAGGCTCATAACAGAAAATTTGCAATGTTCTGCAATAGCGGAACCAGTGCGCTTCAGGCAGGACTCCATGCAATGAAAATAAAATATGGATGGCGTGATGGAGATCAGGTTATAGTTCCAGCATTAACTTTCGTAGCAACAGTAAACATAATTCTTCAGAATAATCTAAAGCCAGTCTTTGTTGATGTGGATCCTGATTATTTTGAAATTGATCCATCCAAAATTGAAAAAGCAATTACTAAAAAGACAAGAGCAATAATACCTGTGCATATTGGAGGACATCCATGTGATATGGAGCCCATAATGAAACTTGCCAAGAAGTATAAATTAAAGATACTCGAAGATTCGTGTGAAACAATGTTTGCTAAATATAAGGGAGAACCAGCAGGTTCTTGGGGAGAGGTGTCCTGTTTCTCGACTTACGTAGCCCATATTCTCATCACGGGAGTGGGAGGATTTGCTGCAACAAATGATCCCGAGCTTGCAGTTTTAATTAAAAGCCTATTTAACCATGGTAGGGACAGTATTTATCTATCCATGGACGATGATAAGGTAAAAGATCCTAAAAAATTATTTAATATAGTTAGTAAAAGATTTTCCTTTGATCATGTGGGTTATTCATATAGGGCAACTGAACTTGAGGCTGCGATAGGCTATGGTCAAATAAAAAGGCACAAGCAAATGATAAAGAAGAGAAAGAAAAATGCAGCTTATCTTACGAAAGGTTTAGAGCCTTTGGAAAAGTTCCTTCAGCTTCCAAAAATTAGGAAAGATACTGAGCATGCATTTATGTTTTACCCGATTGTGGTTAAAGATCCTGTAGATAGAAATGATCTAGTAAATTTTCTAGAGAAAAACCTAATTGAAACGAGATACTTATTGCCTCTTTTAAATCAACCTGTATACAAGAAATTGTTTGGTGATATAGAATATAAATATCCAGTATCGGAAAAGCTAAATAAAAATGCATTTTATATTGGATGTCACATGGGAATTACTCAAAAAGAGCTTGATTATATGATTAAAAAGTTTCATGCTTATTTCAGGAGCAAAAAATAAATGAGTAAAGTTCTGTTTACTGGAGCAACCGGCCTTCTCGGTAAATATTTTTTTCTACAAAAACCCTCAAATTTCGACTTATATGGTACCTATATAAAAAATTTAAAAGTTGATAATGCCAATCTTTTCACGCTTGATGTTTCAAGCGGGGATGATGTAAATGCGCTATTTGAAAAAATTATGCCTGATTTTGTAGTTCATGCAGCTGCTTTAGGGAATGTGGATTATTGTGAGACTCATAAAGATGAAGCAAGAAAAGTAAATATTATAGGTACGCAGAATGTTTTAAATGCATCAAAAAAAATTAATGCAAAACTAATCTTTACTTCATCAAATGCAGTGTATGATGGAAAGAATCCTCCTTATTCTGAAGAAGCTCCAAAACACCCTTTGGATTATTATGGAAAAACGAAGTTGGAAGGTGAAGTTTTGGTTAGGGAAAGCGAGGTTCCATATGTGATCTTAAGACTTATGACTATGTATGGTTGGCCTCCAGTAGGCGGAAGGCCAAATCCTGTTTCATGGGTGATAAATGAGCTCAGAAATAAAAAAGAAGTAAATATTGTAAATGATATATTCAATAACCATCTTTTCGCAGGACAAGCCGCGGAGATTATTTGGAAATTAATTGAAAATAATAAATTTAATAAAACTTATAATTTAGCCGGTGGGGAAGTAGTAAGTAGATTAGATTTAGCTTTAGAAACAGCTCAAGTATTTAATCTAGATAAATCACTTATAAATTCCGTTTCGAGTGATTTTTTTAAAAACATAGTCCCGCGTCCAAAAAATACCAGCTTTGATATTTCAAAAATTGAAGAAGAGCTTGGGGTAAGGCTATATACAGTAAGAGAAGGACTTTTAAAAATGAAAGATGAAGAATAAATTCGCTGTAGTTACCCACGCAGTCTTATCGGACTCAAAGGATATAGCTGGTCCGGCTCACAATATAATCACATTTCTAAATAAAAGAAAAAGTGATTATATTTTCATCAGGCATTCTTTATTTTCAGAAGATAAAACTCTATTAACTTTAAATAAATCAGGGAATTTGTCTGAAGAAAAACTTGATTCTGTTGGAAATGGAGGAATTTTAAACAGACTATCTGAAGGTTTTAGAACAATTAATTTGGTAAGAAATAGTTTTGATGGGAAAATTATTTATATAGGAATTGATCCTTTAAATACTCTTTGGGGTGTTATTTTAAAAAGACTTGGACGAGTAAAAACTTTAATTTATTTTACTGTTGATTATTCTCCAAAAAGGTTTGGTAATCCAATTTTTAATTCGATATATCATCTCGTTGATAAATTTGCACTTTTAAGTTCCGATAAGAACTGGGTAGTTTCCGAGAGGATTTATGATTTAAGACTAAAACAAGGTAAAAAAGAGAAGGATGTGGTAATAGTTCCTAATGCTCCAGCTTTCGGAGACCTGAAAAGACTTGTTAAAAAAGATCCAAATATATTTAATTTAATTACTGTCGGAACTATTTCGAAAGCGCATGATTTTAATTTGATAATAGAAAGCCTAGGAGAAGTTGTAGAAAAATTTCCAAAAGTAAAACTTACGATAATTGGTCAGGGAAAAGGTTTGGATGATTTAAAAGAGCTTATTAAGGAAAAAAGACTTACGAAACATGTGGAATTATTAGGATCTAAAACTCACGAGGAAGTTTTTAAAATTCTTTCAGATCAGGGAATCGGAATTGCAATTTATACTAATGATGCGCCATGGTCATATTACAGTGATTCTATGAAGGCAAGAGACTTTCTTGCGCTTGGTCTTCCGGTGATTATTTCAGGGAACATAGGGACCTCGATGGAAATTAGAAATAAAAATGCTGGTATAGTAGTAGAGAGGAATAAAAAGGATATCTCTGATTCACTGAGTGCTTTGCTGGGAAATAAAAAACTTTATCTGGAGCTTAGAAAAAATGCACTTAGATTAGCAGAGGAAAGAGATATTGAAAAAATACTTGAAAAAGCCTTAGGAAGGGAAATTGAATGAAGCCACTAGTATCGATATTAATTGTAAATTGGAATTCCAAAGAGAATTTAAAAGACTGCTTAAGTTCTCTTTTTAAAATCAGCTATCAAAATTATGAAGTAGTAATGGTAGACAATGGATCAGTTGATGGATCAGTAGAATTTGTAGAAAAAGAATATCCAAAAGTAAAAATTGTAGAATCTAAAGAAAATTTGGGGTTTGCGGGTGGCAATGATTTTGGAATAAAGCACTGTCATGGAAAATATGTTTTGTTCTTGAACAATGACACAATCGTCACTAAGAACTTTTTAAATGAGTTAGTAGATTTTATTGAAAAGGATGAGGATTTAGCAATAGTTCAACCAACTATTTTATTTCATAGACCGGGTTTAAATTTAGACAAAAAAATTAACTCCGTAGGAAGTTTTTTACTCAAAAGCGGTTTTCTTCATCATCTAGATTATGGTAAAGAGTATAAGGCTTCCAGTTATAAAGAATCTTATGAAATATTTACTGCCTATGGTGCATGTTTTTTGGTCAGAAAAAAAGTGATTGATGAAGTAGGACTTTTTGATTCTGATTATTTTGCATACTTTGAGGAAACTGATTTTTGTCACAGGGTATGGATGAGTGGATATAAAATAAAAATAATTACAAATCCTATTATTTACCATAAAGGTGGATCAACGTCCGAAAAGTTACCTAGCGCGTTTATACAATATCATTCATTCAAGAATAGGCTTTATACATATCTAAAAAATTTCGAAATGAAAAATATAATTAGAATTTTTATTCCACATCTTATTATTTGTGAGATTTCTACCTTTTTATATTTATTAATTGGAAGACCCGGTTATGCAATCGCAATTCAAAAAGCTATTTTTTGGAATTTGTTTAACTTTAAGAAAATGGTAAAAGAAAGAAGAAGAATCCAACGAAGTATAAGAAAAGTGAAAGATGATGAATTTATCCCAATGCTTACGAGAAAAGTTAGTCTTAAATATTATTATTATTTAAGCAGCGGAAATCTCGAGAATTATTAAATGTCGGAAAAGAAAAAACATATTCTTATAATTATCAGCCTCGGAATTTTAGCCTGGGCTCCAACTTTAAATTTTTGGTTTTTTAAAGCATATGAGGCCTCTTGGCTTACTGGTGTCGCTCCATATACCATAATTAATCTCTTGAAAGCACATGCATTTCTGTATTTCATTGACTGGAAAATTTTTGGGTGGAATCCATGGGGATGGTATTTAACAGGTCTGATTATTTATCTTATTGCCTCAGTTCTTTTTTATAATTTGTTGAGTGTTATAACAAAGAAAAATGATTTTTCACTTATAGCTTCACTAATTTTCCTCTTAAGTACTTCGTACAATGATGTTCTAACATGGGGAAGTTTTAATGCTTATTACCCTCTCTTATTAATTTGTATGCTTTTGTGTTTAACTTTCTTTGCAAAGTTTAAGACAGAAGAAAATAAAAAATATTATGCTTTGTCAGTTCTTTTTGCATTTTTAGGCTTTTACGTTAGAGAAACAGGAATTGTGATAATTCCTTTAATTACTTTATTTGATTTCTTCTTTTCAAAAGAAAAAGTTTTAAGCAGAAAATATTTAATAGAATTTGCAAAGAGGCAATTACCATTTTATTTAACCACATTACTTTTCTTTTTTATCAGGACAATATATGGTGGAACCGGTGGAGACACAGCGGATAGTAATGTAAAACTTCAGATGAGATTTGTTGAGGATCATCTGTATTTTGAATATGCGAAAGCGTCTCTTCTGACAATTGGAAAATTAGTTCCACCACAAATAATTCCTTACGAACTTTTAAATTGGATAAGAGAATTTGGTTCGAAATTTATTAATTATGAATTGATGAATAAATACTTTTTTCCTTTAACTGGATTTGGTCTTCTTGGAATTTTTTCTTTGTTTTATTTAAAAATCAAAAATAATAAAAATTATTCTCATTTATTTGGATTTTTCTTTGCTTGGTTATTGCTTTTTTCCTTATTTGTTTCTTTAGCTGTCCCATATACTCCTGAAGTGTTAGCGAGAGTTTATGAATATAATACGATGCGTTATAGATTTTTTGCATTTGTAGGAACTTCAGTTTTAATTTCTTGTCTATTATTCGTATTAGTCAGGAAAGTGAAAATATTATATGGAATTATTTTTATTTGGTTAGCTATAAACTTACTTTGGATATGGAAAATAGAAAGAGAAGTTTATAAAGATTTTTATAAACCTGCCAAAGAGTTTTATATAGCTTTTAATACCTATTTCCCAACACTTTCAACAAAAACAGTTTTTTATTTATTTCCGCACGCACCTGCTTTAAGCGATTATCTTTATGAGTGGAATACTATCAAGGATCAAAAATATTCTAATTTAAATAACCAGCCATTTAGAGTCGAATCGCAAATTATAGCAGTGTTAAATAAAGTTAAAAGTAAAAAAATAAATTTAGAAGATGTTATTTTTTTGGATTATAGCAAAGAAGATGGTTTAATAAATAATACTCAAAAGGTAAAAAAAGAACTTCTGGATCAAAAAGAATACCCGATAAATTTGAAACAGGAAGGTTCTAATATTTTCTTAAGTCATGAATTCACAGGGCCATTTACTGATATTCCTTATAACAGTGTTATTAGCTATTCCTCAGGGGTACGGGATTTTTCAAAAGGAAGTAAAGCGGATAGTGAAAAGTTTAAAGCCTTAGTGGATTATTCATTGCAGAGAAACGAATATCTTAAGACTGCAAAAGTAAAAACTGCATATACTATGTCGCAGAGAGAGGGAGAGCCATTTTATCATGTTCTACCTAGGAATTTGGTTGATGGAAATATAGGAAATAGATCGTTATGGATTGCAGATACTTTTGAGCCATGGGTAGAGATAGATTTAGGAAAAGAAAAAGAAATCTCGGCTGTAGCTTGGGGATCAATCGAAAACACTACTAGAATTCCGGCAACATATAAAATTTTAATTTCAAAAGATGGAAAAACTTGGGAAAAAGTAACGGACATTAAAAATTCTGTTGTAGCAAATAAGATTGATAAATTTATAAAGCCAGTGAACGCAAGATATGTGAGAATGGAAATTGATACAACTTCTGGTGGAGATTTTGTTTCTTTGGATGAATTTGAGGTGATTGACTCATCTGCAGATAAAATTCTTAATTTGTATTCAGACAGAAACAATTTGTTTTATGATGCAGTAAATATATTTAATTTTTCTTCAGGTGAAAACGATATTTTATACCTTCAGGATAAAGGATTAAATTTATTCTGGGGAGAATTGGTTTGGGAAACGAGTAAAACAACTTCTTCCGAAAACAATCAAAGGAAATATTTCCCAGTTATTTTAGATTTTTCAAATCATGTAATTGAAGTTGAAATACCAGAAGGAGAGATAAACTCGGGAACAGGAAACTTTCTAAACAAATACATAAATAAAGTTTCAATTAAATTTATTAATGGACCTTTCAATTTAATAATAAATTCTATGAGTTTAGCCCCCCGTGTTAGGCTTTAGGCACAAATTGCTATTTGAAATCCGGAAAATAAATGCTAAAATCATTTAATTGATATGAATTTAAAAATACCAAAAAAAGAAAATTTAATTCCTCTAAAGTACACATATATTGATTATACGATTGATCAATACTACAGACCGTTCCAGGGATATTTCATGAGAAAAAGACTCGAACTAGCTTATTCAATGCTTGGTAGAAAAAAATATGACAGAATTTTAGACGTTGGGTACGGTGGTGGAACATTTATTCCAATGCTTGCAAAACTTGGAAAGAAAATCTATGGAATAGATACTATTCCAGAAAAACAAATGAAACTAGTTAAGCAAATTTTGAAAAAAGAAGGTGTAAATGCAGAACTTAGTGTGGGGTCTATTTTTAAATCTTCATATAAGGATAATTTTTTTGACGCTGCAGTTTGCATAAGTGTTCTTGAGCATTTCAAAGGAAAAGAATTAAATAAAGCAGTTAAAGAAATGTATAGAATTCTTAAACCAGGCGGAACTTTAGTTATGGGTTTTCCTGTTAAAAATCCAATGACTGATTTTATTATCGATCATTTTTTAAGTTTTGATCCAAATGATATTCATCCATCTGGTCACAAGCAAATTCTTAAAGCGATAAATGAAGAAGTAAAAATAGATAAAAGAATTCATTATTTTCCTTTTATGCCTCTAGATTTTTCTCTTTACTGTGTGGTAAGGGTAAAAAAATCCAAGTAAAATGGCCTACGATAAATCAAAGGTTAGTATAGTAATTGCCTGTAAAAACGAAGGAGAAGGAATCAGGAAAATTTTAACCTCCATTAAGCCCTACTCAAACGATATATTGGTAATAGATGGTCATTCAAATGATGGAACACGCGAAGAAGCGGAAAAAATTGGAGCAAGATTTTTTTTAGATCATAAAAAAGGTAGAGGAGATGCCTTGAAAATAGGAATTAAAAATGCGAAAAAAGATATAATTCTTTTTTTTGATGCAGATGGTTCTCATGATGAAAAAGATATTCCAAGCTTCGTAGCGCCGATTGTAAAAAAGGAAGCAGATATGGTTATTGGATCAAGAAGAACAGGCGGAAGCACAGATGTGACGATTGATCTTACCGGAATAATTAGAGCAGCAGGTTGCGATCTTCTCGTGGCAATGGTAAATCACAAATATAAAACTACTCTCACTGATATTTTATATAGCTTTAGAGCGATTAGAAAATCTAGTGCTCAAAGTCTTAAATTGAAATCTGATGATTTTGGCGTAGAGCAGGAAATGGTGGTAACATGCCTAAAGAAGGGTTTTAGCATAAAAGAGATTCCAAGTAGGGAAAATGCTAGAGGTTGGGGTAAATCTAAGCTTAAAACAATTACTGGGGTAAGATTTTTCTTTTCGCTTATTAATCAACTTTATTTCTAATGGTCCAATGAATGATGATTTGATTGCAGTAATTATTCCAAGTTATAACGAACGAAAAAATATTTCGATATTAATAAAAAAAATATTATTACTAGAACTAAATATAAAAGTAGTAATAGTTGATGATAATTCTCCAGACAATACTGCTGAGCTTGTAAAAAAAATAAAAGTTAAAAATAGAAAACTGATTCTTGTGAGTAGAAGTAAAAAATCAGGGAGAGGAGGGGCGGTTATTGAAGGATTCAAAAGTGTCCTGATGGATAAAAATATTAAATACTTTATTGAAATGGATGCGGATTTATCTCACAGACCAGAGGATTTAGATAAGCTGATTGCGAATAAGGGGAAAAATAAAATTATTATTGGCTCAAGATATATAAAGGGTAGTAGGATTATTGACTGGCCGTTAAAAAGAAAAATATTAAGCAAGATAGCAAACTATTACATTAAAATTATTCTAGGTATACCTGTGAATGACTTAACAAACGGATTTAGATGTTATCCAAGAAAAGCTGTTGAGGATATACTAAAAATGAAAATAAATCATAAAGGCTTTATAGCTTTATCTGAGACTGCATATCAACTTTATAAAAAGAATTACCATTTCCAGGAGGTTCCAATTTTTTTTGAAGATAGAAAAAGAGGGAAATCAAATGCTAATTCATTAGAAGTATTGCGTTCGCTGTTTGCAGTTTTACAAATAAGATTGGGAAAATGATTAAAAGAATTTACCTCCAAATAATATTAGTTTTTTTAGCAATTACTTTAGTGAGTCTAATTTCTCTTCAAAACACTTTTAACTTTTATTTTTATTCTGATGACTATGCAGTTTTATATCATCACATAAATAATCTTACTTATTATCCACCTTTTTATACGTATGTGCCTAAATTTTATGGATGGATATATGATTTATATGGACTAAATCCAAAGCCCTATTTTACATTTTCAGTTTTTGCTCATGTTTTAGCTGCTTTTTCATTGTATTTTTATACCTATAGAATCACAAAGCAAAAAATAATTGCACTTTTTTCCGCTTTAATTTTTTCGACCGGATATATAGGAATCGAATCATTTACTCAGATGAATACTGCGACGGTAGATAGTTTAAATGTATTTTTCACTATGCTAGCGCTAATTTTCCAGATAAATTATTTTGAAAAAAAGAAAATTAAAAATTATTTAATTATGTTGTTGATATTTTTTCTTTGCTTAGTGGTATTTCCGTTTAGGGCATTTCAGATGGTTATTTTCTTGCTTTTAGCAGATTTAATCCTCAATTTAGATTTAATAAGTAATTTTAAAATTAGAAATTATGCAACTGACTTTATAAAAAGAAATCTTCCAATTTTAATTATCTATTTCTTATTGGGAGTAGGGGCATATGGAAATAATATTTTTGAAATGTTTTTAAAAAACTTCGTAACAGAAAATCGCAGCTTATTCTTTTCAGTTTTTGGAAATATGATTTTACCTAATAAAATAAATCCAGATTACCCCAAAGATTTTATTGGAATTATTTTTACAATTTCAGTCATAATCTTAGGGATTGTAATTAAAAAAAATAAAAATTTATCCAAATCTATTTTCTTGTCTTTATTATTTTCTTATGCGGGGTTTGTAGGTTTTTTCCTGCTTCTTCCAAGTTTTGATGCAAATTTTGAAGTCAATAGATACCTTTCTTTGTCATTTGCGGGTTTTTCAGTTCTAATCTCTACTTTAGTTTATTCGTTGGTATTTAAGTTTTCTGAACAAAAAAAAGTTATGCTTTATATCATCATTCTTATTCCATATATAGTTCTTCTCGCAAATTTATCTTTTTTTCATCAAAAAAAGTTTGTGGACGAGAGAAGTAATTATGCCAAAAAAATATTTGTAGATTTAGTAAAATTAACCCCACAGTTAGATTCAAAAAGTAAAAGTATCTTTTATTTTAGGTTGAATCCAGAAGAGAAATCATCAATTTGGTTTGAATCAGCAGTTTTAGTTGCATATATGCCATCTAAAACGAGCTTAGCTGTTCATTTTAATAAGAAAATTGACGATATAGACTTAATTATGGATAAAAATTCTAAATTATTAATTCCCAGTAATCTAAATGGGGATATGTATTTTTACAAGTATGATTATAATGGTTTACATAATCTTAAGGTGGGAGAATAATGAAAAAAACAGAAACAATTACCTATAAACCAATACCCCCAAAAAATATTTTTATAATGTTAATTCTATTTAGTAAATTTCTTATACTACTACCTCCTTTTAAGATAATAATTTCCAAATATTTAAGAGATTGTAAAAATATTTACTTTGGTCCGGGTTTTAGATTCTTCTATGGAAAAATTCATGCAGAAAATGTTTATTTTAATGACACATTTATAATGGATTATGCGCCTGTATATATAGGTAATGGATCTGCGTTTTCTTTTGAAAATGTGATAATTACCGCAACACACGATCCAAATGATTATCAAAAAATAATTGCAAAACCTGTAAGAATTGGAAGAAATGTTTGGATCACCACAAGATGTATAATTCTTCCGGGAGTAACTATTGGAGATAATTGTGTAATTGGCGCGGGAAGTGTTGTGACAAAGGATGTGCCACCAAATTCTATGGTAGGAGGAAATCCTGCAAGAGTAATTAAAAAAATTAAGGAAAATCGTTTGATAATTACTTAATCGGCTTGTATAATCAAGCTGTTATTATATGAGATATTATCGGCAGGAAAAGTTACCAAAGGTTACTATTGTTACAACTTTTCATAGAGTTTTAAATCTAAATTCAAAATCTTTCTATAATGATTTTCAAAACCATCTAAATCTTGATTATCCGGATTATGAAATATTAATCGTATCCGATAAAAAGATCAGCAAAATTAAACTTCCTAAGACTAGATTTATTTCCACTAATAAAAAATTGACTGGACCTGGGGAAAAAAGAGATTTCGCACTAAAGTTTGCAAAAGGAGAAATCATTGCATTTATTGATGATGATGCATACCCAGACAGATATTGGCTGATAGAAGCGGTTAAGCATTTTCAAGACCCCATGGTTGGAGCGGTTTGCGGGCCAGGAGTTACTCCTCAAGAAGATTCATATTTTCAAAAACTTGGGGGATTAACTCTTTCTTCAGAGTTCTGTAGTGGTTCAACTAGAATTAGGTTTGTGCCCGGAGTAAAGAGTTTTGTTCAAGACCATCCCACATATAATTTTATGATCAGGAAAAGCTTATTTAAAGAAATTGGAGGTTTTAAAACAACTCTTTGGTGTGGTGAAGATACCAAGCTATGTTTATCTATAATAAACGCCAACAAAAAAATTCTCTATGAGCCTAATTCGATTGTTTATCATCACAGAAGATCTCTTTTTATCCCTCATTTAAAACAAATAGGAAATATTGGTCTTCACAGGGGTTATTTTGCTAAAAAATATCCAAAAACTTCAAGAGAAATCATTTATTTCTTACCTTCTCTTTTTATGATGTTTGTAATTCTTTCTATAATTTTATCAATTATTGTTCCGCAATTTATTATTCCAATAATTGCAATTTTTGGGCTCATGTTTTATACATATTTTATGACAACTGTTACAAGAACAGACCCAATTGGTGCTGTAATCGTATCTTTAGCAATTCCATTAACTCATATAGCATATGGCGCATTTTTTATAAAAGGACTTTTTACCAGGAAATTAGATAGATGAAAAATATTCCAGTAATTATTCTGTGTGGAGGAAAAGGCAGTAGGCTAAGAGAGGAGACAGAGTTTAAGCCGAAATCTATGATTGGAGTGGGTGAAAAACCCATCATATGGCATATAATGAAGCTTTATCGGCATTTTGGTTTTAACCATTTTGTATTAGCCTTGGGATACAAAGGCGAAATGATTGCAGAGTATTTTAAAAATAATAATACTGATAAATTTAAGATAGATGCAGTTGATACCGGCCTTGAAACTCTTACCGGAGAAAGAGTTTTAAAGTTAAGAAAATATATAAAAACTGATTTATTCATGGTTACCTATGGAGATGGAGTTGGTGATGTGGACATTAACGAGCTTATAAAATATCATAAAAAGAAAAAAGTAATAGGAACTATAACAGGTGTTCATCCAACCTCAAAATGGGGTTTGATAAATAGCGATAGTAATAATCTGATTATTTCTTTTAGGGAAAAACCAGTCCTAAAAGAATATGTTAATGGTGGATTTATGATTTTTGATAAAAGATTTTTCAGGTATCTTAGGAAAGGGGAAATGATTGAAGGTGGATTTGTAAGACTTGCAGAAAAGAAACAGCTCGCGGTTTTCAATCATGATAAATTCTGGCATGCAATGGATACATATCAAGATATGGAAGAGTTCAATAAAATGTGGAGAAAGAATCCAAAATGGAAAATCTGGGAATAATTTATGAATAGAAAAGTTTTAGTCACGGGAGATAGGGGGTATATTGGAGCTGTTTTGGTACCGCTTTTATTAAAAAATGATTTAGATGTCATAGGAATCGATACGGAATTTTACAAAAAAGGGATTTTAAGAATAATCTCTTCAAAAAAATACAAAAAGGTTAGTAAGGATTTAAGAGATATAAGGCTTTCGGATTTAAAAGGAGTAGATACTATAATTCATTTAGCAGCCTTATCAAATGATCCAATCGGGGAGCTTGATAAAAATTTAACTAAGGAAATTAATTTTTTAACAAGCGTAAGGTTGGCGAAGCTCGCAAAAAAAGCAGGAGTAAAAAAATTTATTTTTTCATCAAGCTGTAGCATATATGGTAAATCTTCAAAGCCAGTTGTCAGTGAAAGTTCCAAGGTCAATCCTTTAACCGAGTATGCAAGATCGAAAATAAATACAGAGAAAGAATTAATAAAATTAGCTGATAAAAATTTTTGTATTTCTGTTATGAGAAATTCAACCGTGTATGGTTTCTCTCCTAAATTTCGGGATGATTTAGTTATTAATAATTTTATTGCGAACGGTATTTCCACAAAAAAAATTGTTTTGAAAAGTGATGGAACAGCATGGAGGCCCTTGATTGATGTGAGGGATTTATCTAGAGCATTCATTTTGTTTGTTAATGCTGATAGTAAAATGATAAATAAAAAAATTTTTAATGT
>CAYQEJ010000001.1:0-211315 GCA_964416505.1 uncultured Gammaproteobacteria bacterium | reverse complement strand
TCATTTTGTTTGTTAATGCTGATAGTAAAATGATAAATAAAAAAATTTTTAATGTTGGCTTTGACAGCGGCAACTATTTGATAAAGGATGTGTTGAAGACGGTTAAAAGAAACTTGAAAGATTGCGAAGTGATCTTAGAGGGAAAAGGGAATAAGGATTTAAGGAGTTATAAAGTAAGTTTTGAAAAATTTTCTTCTGTTTTTCCTGATTTTAAAATGGAATGGGATATTGATAGATCCTCAAAAGACATGATCAAAAATTTAAAAAATAAATATACAAAAAAACACTTAATGACGGGTGTTTTTACTAGAATTGAAGTTTTAAAGAAATTAATTAATACAAAAAAGCTGAATAAAAGTTTAAAATGGATTTAATATGAAATTTACTAAAACAAAAATAAAAGACTTATATGTTGTGGATCTAGAGCTTAGAGAGGATGAGAGAGGACACTTTACCAGAGTTTTTGATGATAAATTAATGCCCTTCAAATTTAAAATTGTACAAATAAATAAATCTAGAACAATTAAAAAAGGAACCATTAGAGGTATGCATTTTCAAAAGAAACCAAAAGAAGAAGATAAGTATATTAGGTGTACAAAAGGTGCTATCTATGATGTTGTGATCGATTTGAGAAGAAATTCAAAGACATACGGAAAATGGTTTGGAGTAGAATTAACGCAGGAAAATAATAAAATGTTAATTATTCCTAAAGGATGTGCGCATGGTTTTCAGTCTCTTGAGAATAATATTGAAGTTGAGTATTTTGTCTCTCAGTACTATTCTCCTGAAAAAGAATCTGGAGTTAGATGGAATGATCCAAAATTCGGAATAAAATGGCCAATAAAAAAAGTAAATCTTTCTGAAAAAGATGCTTCTTGGGGAGATATAAAATTATGAAAATATTCTTAATTGGAAAGAAAGGCCAGGTAGGAAGAGAAATTGTCATAGAATGTAAAAAACTAGGTTATAAAATATTTGGATATGATAGTTCAGAGCTTGATGTTACAGATCATGAAAAAGTTAGAAGACTAATAAAGCTTAAGAAGCCAGATGTGGTGATTAATACTGCTTCATATCATATTCTTTCTGAGTGTGAGAAGAATCCGGATCGTCTATTTAAAATCAACGTATTTGCATCAAAAAATATTGCTGAAATATGCAATGAGTTAAATATTAAATACGTAGACTTTTCAAGCGATAAGGTTTTTGATGGAAGCAAGAAAAAACCATACAAAGAAAATGATTCTACAAACCCTTTACAGATGTATGGGTTAGCATGTCTTTCACGAGAAATTATTGGAGAAAATTATAATAAAAACAGTATCATTATTAGAACCTGTGGGATATTTGGGGGGCTTGAAGGGAGTAGAGTAAAGGGAGGAAATTTTGTTTTATATATTCTTAAAGAATCAAAAAACAAAAAAGAAATTGAGATTGCGTCTGATTATTTGGCATGTTTTGTAAATGCAAATGATTTAGCGAAAGCAATTTTAAAATTAATTAAAAATAAAAAATCAAAAGGGATTTATCATCTTGTTAATGAGGGATATGGATCTTGGGCAGATTTTGCTAAAGAAATTATAAAGCTTGCAAATAAAGATACCAAAATCATTCCTGTTAAGAGGGGTGGAAATTATAATAATGTTAAGGTCCCAGAATATGGTGTTCTAAAGAATATCAAAGCTAAGAAAGAAGGTATTATTCTTCCTCATTGGAAAGAAGGACTTAAGAAATATATAGAATTTCTTGAACCTCAATTATGAATCTTCCAAAGGTAACTATAATCACTCCAACATTTAATGAGAGTAGAAATATCAGAGACTGTATTAATTCAGTATCTGAACAGAATTATCCAAAAAATCTTATTGAGATTATTGTGGTAGATGATAAATCCAGTGATGATACCGTAAGGATCGCAAAAGAGTTAGGAGCAAAAATAATTATAAGTGGATATCATCATATAGAAAAATCTAAAAGTATTGGAATTTCTCATGCGAAAGGTAAATATCTTTTCTTTTTAGATGCAGATTTGAAGCTTGTTTCAAAAAATTTTATTAGAGACTTTATTACTTCGTTAGAGAAAAATAAAGAGGCGGTGGGAGCGCAGGCAATCTATTGGAAATATTCAGAAAAACATAATTTATACGATAGGTATTGTGAGTTATTTGGAGTCAATGATCCTTTTGTTTACATGCTCGGGAAAAGAGGAGTTTTATCTTTGTTTGAAAATAAATGGACTGACACGACTCAGGTTCTTGAAGAGAATGATTATTACTTTTTAGCCAAATTTAATGAAAATGATTTACCTACGCTTGGATCTCAGGGATATATTACGAGATTAGATTTAATTAAAAAAAACACTTCCTGGGAACCATATTTTTTTCATTTAGACACAATAATGGAATTAGTTAAGAAGAAAAAAAACAAATTTTTGCTTATGAAATATGAAGTAGAACATAAATATGTTTCTAGTTTTTTTGACTTTCATAAAAAACTAAGCAGGAATTTGAAACTATTTCTAAAATACAGAAAATACCGAAAATATGATTATGGTGTAAATTCATTTAATTTTATATTTACTACTTTTTTGATGGTTACTGTAATTTATCCGCTTTTTATCAGCATAAGAGGATTTATAAAGAAACCAGATGTTGCATGGTTTTTACATCCTATCTTTTGCATAACAGTTCCTTGTTTATATGTTTATATTTCGATTTTAAATAAGCTAAAAAATGAGATATAAAAATATTGTAATTGCACATCATTCGAATACTTTATCTAGTTTGGTGGAAGAAGAATTGTTGAATTATATTTTAGATAAGTCCAATAAGATTTACTACGTGACTCATCCTTTTAAAAATTCCAGAGATGATATGCCTTTATCAACAAATCTAAGAATATACAAAAATGGAAAAAAACAAAAAAGCTTTTATTCTTTATCGGCAAGAGGTCCTGAAGTTTTATTTTTTATAAAAGATTTATTGTTTAATATTTTTTTCTTTATAAATAAAGAAAAAACAGACATCTTTTTTGGTGTAGATAATCTTAACGCTTTTAGTGGAATTATTCTTCGTAAAATGGGAAAAGTAGAAAAAGTTGTTTATTATGTGATTGACTATGTGCCAAATAGATTTAATAATTCTTTATTGAATAAAATTTATAATAAAATTGACGAAATCTGTGTTAAATACTCCGATCAAACATGGAATCTTTCTGACCAAATGGCAATTGAGAGAGAGAAAAGAGGATTAAGCAAAAAATACCTCAATAACCAAATTACTGTTCCTGTTGGATGCAATCCATTGAAAACGAATACTAAAGTACGAAAAAATCTATTAGTTTTCTTAGGTATTCTTAGTAAGGACCAAGGAATAGAAAATTTAATAAAAGCTATGCCAAAAATTTTAAATGAAAATTCAGATGTTAAATTAAGAATTATTGGGTCAGGCAATGAAATGGAAAGAATAAAAAAATTGTCAAAATATTTAGATATTGATAAGAGTGTAGAGTTTTTAGGTTTTATAAAGGAAAATAAAGAAGTAGACAAATTACTTCAAGAATGTAGGGTGGGTATAGCGCCTTATCTTTTATCAAAAAACAGCTTTAAATATTATACAGACCCTGGTAAAATTAAAACCTATCTTGGCGCAGGGCTTCCGATAGTAATGTCTGATATTTCTAATATTGCTAAAGTGATAAGGGATAGAAAAGCAGGAATAATAATAAATGATAAGATTGATGAAATAGCGCAAGCAGTAAATAGCATATTTTCTAATGTAAGAGAATATGATAAATTACAAAAAAACGCATTTGCATTATCTAAAGAGTATTCCTGGAAAAATATATTTAATAAAGCATTTGAAAGTTTAGAAAAAAATGTTTAAAAAAGAATACGTAAAATTTTTATGTTGTCCGGACTGTAGGTCTAGTCTAGAATTAAAATATAAAAAATTAGTGTGTAAAAAATGTAATGCTTCATACGAAATTATAGATAATATTCCGATTCTCTTGTCTCCCTCAATGGCAAAAGATGTAAAGCTTTCATTAGAGAAGTGGGATGATGAATATAAGAAAACAGTAAAGCGAAAAGAACTTCTATCTCTAAAAGAAGGATTTAAAAAAACATATCTTGAATCAAACATGAGATATATAAAGGAAAATTTTAAAACTCTTAGAAATAAAAAATATTTAGAGATTGGATGCGGACCTTTCTTTATAGGTCAGGAGTTGGCTCAAATGGGATCTTTTGTAGTGGGAATTGATTATTCTATGAATGCGTTAAGACTAGCAAAATTTTATCTCGAAGAAGAGAAAATTAAAAACTATCTTTTAGTTTGCGGAGATATATCAAAAATGCCTTTTAAAGAGAACACTTTTGATCTTCTATACGGAGGAGGAGTAATTGAGCATTTTAAAGACACAGTTGGAGTAGTAAAAGAAAATTTTAGAGTTTTAAAAAAAGGTGGAATTGCGTTTAACACAGTTCCTTATCTCAATTTAGGATCTTTAACATATCGTCAGCTTTGGGGGAATATACCCAATGCGCCAATATTGAAAGAGATTGCAGAATTTGTGCATATAAAGTTACTAAAAAGTAGAAGAATGATTTATGGCTATGAGTACTCTTTCACGAAAGGACAGCTTAGGAAAATATTTAAAAAATCTGGATTTAAATCCTCGAATGTGGATGTAGATAGACTTCAAGTGCCTTTGCTTTTTGAATATTTAAAATATGACTTTTTAAGAAGTATTGCTAGAGCAGTTGCCTCAGGAACAGATCTATTCTGGCCCGGACTCTACATATTAGCTAAAAAGTAAGAATGTCAAACTTCTGGAATAAAAAGAAAGTGCTTGTTACCGGTGGAGCAGGTTTTATTGGGAGTCATGTTGTGGAAAAGCTTGTGGAAAGAAGTGCTGAGGTGACGGTAATGGATAATCTTCAAAATGGCAATTTAGATAACCTCAAGAATATAAAGGGAAAATATAAATTTATTAAAGGAGACTGTGCGAATTTAAAGGATGCTTTAAGCGTATGTAAAAATCAGGATGTTGTTATGAATCTCGCTGCTAGAGTTGGAGGAATTGAATATAACAGATCTCATCAAGGAACAATGTTTAGGGACAACATGCTTATTGGCTCTATTATGCTTGAAGCAGCGAAGATATCTAGGGTGGAAAGATTCTTAGTTGTTTCTTCTGCTTGTGTTTATCCCAGGGAAGCAAGTGTTCCGACTCCGGAAGAAGAAGGTTTTATTGGAGAGCCTGAGCCTACTAATGGTGGATACGGATGGGCTAAAAGAATGAGTGAAAAGCTTGGACAGTATTACGTAGAAGAATTTGGTATGAAGGTAGGAATAGTGAGGCCATATAATTGTTATGGGCCAAGAGACCATTTTGATCCGCAAACTTCACATGTTATACCAGCGATTATAAAAAGAATTTTTGATGGAGAAGATCCTTTAGATGTTTGGGGAGACGGTAAGCAAACAAGAGCCTTTTTATATGTTGAAGATCTAGCGGAATATATGATTTTGGCAATAGAGAGATATCCTGTTCCGGATGCTATAAATTTAGGGACTAACGAGGAGATAAGCATAAAGGATCTGGTAGGTAAGATTCTTATGATTGCTGGAAAAAAGTATAAAATAAAATTTGACACATCTAAGCCAAATGGGAGCCCTAGAAGAAATAGCGATAATAAAAAAGCAGATAAAAAAATCGGGTACACCCCTAAAGTATCATTGGACGAAGGTCTTTTAAAAACTATAGAATGGTATAGGGTAAATCTGAATGCAAAAAGTATTTAAACATATATATTTAGTCATAATTCCTCTGTTAATACTATTTGTTTATTGGGATTTACCAAAAACATTCTATCAACAAGACGAATGGCAGGCTATTGGTCATATATTAGTTCAAGGAGCTGGGAATATAGTGCATTACACAACTCCAGAACAACTTCTTTTAGGAGGTGGAAGACCTTTAAGTCGCGCTCTTAATCTAATTTTATTAGGACATTTTAAATTTAATCTTTTACCTATCTCTATTTTTGCTATAGTTATTCACTCGCTGAATTCTTTGTTAGTTTTTTATCTAGCTAAAAAACTATTTAATAAGTTTTGGATTTCATTTTTTGCTTCACTTTTCTTTGCTCTAAACAGTGTTTCATCCCAATCTATTACTTGGGTTGCAGCGGTGGGAGGTTTGCCTGCGACTACTTTTTTGATCGCATCTTTAATTTTTTATGTTGAATATCTTTCAAAAAATAATAAGAAATATATTTATTTCTCATATATATTTGGCCTGATTTCTTTGTTGTTTAAAGAAAGTGCATTATTTTTATTTATACTTTATCCTTTAGCTTTTTTCTTATATAAAGAAAAAATAAGAATAAAGGAATTTTTAGTTGTTCATTCTCCATTGTTTTTTTATGGAATTTTAATCTTATTTTTTAGATATCTAGGATTATTTTTTAGAAATGATAATGCAGCGGGATTTGTAGGAGTAGCTGATAATCCAGTTAGATCTGCTCTTGTTCATTTGGTTCTTTACCCAATTACATCCTTATTTCAAATTTTCGTTCCTCCTACTGATTTGTATAATCTGACTCCTCTTATAATTAAAACGCAATACAAATTTCTTATAGATTCTCCAGTGAGAGATTTAGTAGCACAAAGCATAGCTGCGGATATGGTTTCTTCAATTGGAGCATTTTTTATTCTGGGAATCTTTATATTTTTAATTTATAAGACGAAAGATAAGTTTACCAAAAAGGGAATCATATTTATTCTTTTGTTTTTTTTCTTAAGTCTTCTTCCGTATGTAGTAGTTCATCGAGATAGTTCTTACCTTTCCTCTAGGTACTTCTATGTTTCTTCTGTAGGGGCTGGGATTCTATTAGGAATATTTATTAACTATTTAGTTAAAATTAATAAAATTTTCTTAATTTTAATAATTCCAGTTATTTCATTTTACATGTTACATAATGTTCAGATAATTAAAAAAGAAATTAATTTTCAACAGGAAATTGGATCGCAAAGAATTGCTGTATTGAAAGGAATAACAAATATTTATCCAAATCCTGAGAATAACTCTATTTATTACGTAATTAGCGATAAAAGTTATTATGGTAGTATCACTAATCCTTTTCAGAATGGATTAGGATATGTTATCGAGGTATGGAATTTTGATACTGGAAAAATTCCTTCAAGTTTTTTAACTGAAAATTTTCTGTGGGATCTTGGTGCTGAAGGATATGATTCAAAAGGAAGTTTAGGTTTTGGTTATTTTCAAGATATAGATAAAATGGTAGGAGTTATAAATTCTGAAAAATTAACTCCCGAAATCGTTCACGGGTTTTTTATAGAAAGTAAAACAAATAGAGTAATAGATATCACAAGGGAAACAAGAGAGCGCGTCTCTAGTTTAAGTGGAGATATAAATGATTAGTTTTTTTAAGAGAAATTCAGAATTGTTGTTAATTTTTTTATTAAGCTTAACTCCAATTTGGTGGTTAAGAAATGGTGAAATAATAATCGGTCATGATTCTGGTTTTAGGCTTAATTACTTTGAACATTTAAAAAATTTATTTTACTCTTGGAACGCAAACCATAATTTTGGTTCTGATTGGGCGATTTTAAAAGGTTTTCTGATAATTCAAGCTCCTGAATCATTTTTTAGTTTTATTTTTAATTCTGTATGGTTAGGGGAAATTGCCACTTTTATTTTTTGGTTTTTCATCATGGGTCTAGCCATGTACGTAACGATAAGAAATTTCTTTCCCGAAAAGGAATATGCACCTGCTCGTCTGATTGGAAGCATATTCTATATGTATAATTTTTTCATTCTTCAGGGTTGGTTTATTGCTGAGCGAGCCAAATTTTCTCTTTTTGCAGCTCTTCCTTTGGGTTTTTTGATAATTTATAAGGCATTAAGTAGGGAATATTCTTTATTGAGATCTACGATCCTTTTTAGTTTGCTTAGCTTCTTTCTTAATGGCGGAGGGTCACCGCCTCTTTACGGATCATTGGTTTTGACATATGCAGTTACATTTTTATTTTTAACTCTAACAAATATAAAAAGAAATGGTTTTAAAGAAATAATATTTTCTATGAAAGTTTTTCTCTCCATTTTCTTAGGATTTTTTCTTATTAACTCCTATTTTATTTTTCCTCAAATTTATACAGCTCTTAATTCATATTCAGGAATGCTGTCTTCGGTAGGAGGAATTTCAGGAATACTTGCATGGGAAGCAGCTATAAATAAATATGCTAGCATTTTGAATCTTTTAAGGCTTCAGGGGATTCCAGATTGGTACGACAATCCTAATCATATTTATGCAGGAGAGTTTATAAATAATCCTGCGTTAATTGTTCTAAGTTTTATTCCCATACTTCTTATAGTTGCAGGTCTTTCACTAATAAAAATGTCATCCTTAAAAGATAAAGCAAAAATAATTTATTTACTTTTGATAATTATGATAATCGGAGTAGTTTTCGCATCAGGCTCACATCCTCCGTTTGGTTTTTTATATGTATTTTTAGTTAAACATTTACCTGGTTTTGCAATATTTCGTTCAGCTATTTATAAATTCGGTCCCGCCCTTTGGATGTCTTTAATCTTTTTATCTGCAATTTATTTAAATCTTATTATTAATAAATATGTAAAGAGTAAAAAAGTTTATAAAATTGTTGTTTTATCGAGTGTTATCTTTATTCTTTTTTATCACTTTCCATTTTTTGCGAGTAATTTCTTTAAATTTAGCAATCCATTTACCACAAAAGTTATAATTCCAAATTATATTTATGAGGCAAATAATTATTTAAATTCGGATAAAAAAGATTTAAATATTCTTCTGCTCCCCAGGCTTGATCCTTATTATAGGGTAGATAGTTATAAATGGGGTTTTTGGAGTCTTGAGCCTATTTCGAAATTATCCTTAAATCATCCGGTTATTTCAAATGATACAGTGTCACCTGAAATTATAAATGAAATTTATGAATCTGATAATAAAGATTATTCGAACAAGTTGTTGGGAATGTTTGGTATTAATAAATTAATTCTAAGAAATGATGTTTTGTATAACGATAAAAAAACAGATATCCATAATCTATCAAAAGAAATAGATGGAATAATTGGTTCTTCGAATGTCTCGCTTGATAAAAAGTATGGAGAATGGGAAATTTATGATGTAAGTTCTTCGAATTATACCCCTTATGCATCAGCTCAGGAAAAGGTTATAGACGCCAACATTAACAAAAAACATCTGGAATATCTCTTAGGAAATGAAGACAAGAGTTCAATAGCTGTATTTAATGAAGCTGAGAATGATTTAAGTAGAGATATTATTGGAAAAATTTCTAAAAAAAGTTATTTTGAGCCAGAATGTTATTTATGTCAGGACAGAGAATTTAATAACTTAAAAAATCAGATAGAAATTAATGATTCAAATATTCTTCCAGGTTCTATTTTCTATAAAATTAAAAAATATAGAGAAAATAAATTAAGAGCTAAATTTTCAAATGGTCCTGGAGAAATTGACTTCAATTTATCTATGGCGAATAAGAGGATATCAGAATATAAAGGAATTCTAAGAAGTGAAGATTTATCCGCTTTGCAAAAAGAAAAATATTTGAAGTCTGTAAGTGATGAGTACAAATCAGAAATTGAGAACGCTGTTTTGAAAGCTAAAAATCTAAGTGAAATTGAGAAAAACAAATATAACATAAAAATCTACACCTATTTAGAAGCTCAATTAAGTTATTTAAAAGAAATTAATTTTGACTTAGATTCCTCAGTAAATAAGGAGTTGAATTATTTTGTGAATAAAAAAGAAAAAGAACTTCAATCCGATTTTTGGTATTCAACAGGAATGAATAAAAAGTTGATAATAAATATCGATAAAGAAGGAGATTATTTTATCGGTTCATATTCTAAAAATAGAAAAGAAAATTTTATGCTTGATGGAAAATACATGGCCATAAATAATAATTATCATTTAAAAACAGGTTCGCATATCATTGAGATTATCACCCAAGAATATAAACAGGATGAAAAAGATAAAGAGCTAAAGCTAAATGGAAGCATTGAAGTTGAACATCCTCAAGGCGCAAATGAAAAGGATCATTATTTAACTTTTGAATATTTTACACCTAAGGATACATTTCTTGATTTATATCTAAGAAATAATGAAAAATCTAACAAAATCACAATAGATCTTAAGCATCATCCCGAATCACGTGTATACAGTTTAAAGCTTAGTAAAGATCTACTTATTAATTATTCAAAAATCAATCTAACAAATAGCGACTCAACTAATGAGCAAATAAGGATTAAAAATGTTCTACTTAGTGAAGATTATGACGCAAATATATACTTATCTCAAACCATATCTAGCGACAGAAATTCTACGCCTAAAGTTGAATACGAAAAAATTGATCCATCAAAAACAATTGTCAAAATTCAAAAAGCTTCAGCTCCATTTATTTTAACTATTAATAATGCGTATAGTCCGGGTTGGAAAATCTATGAAGGAAATAAAAATATTTTTTCATTATTCTTCAGTAAAGCAATATTTGAGGAAGGTCACATAAAAAGTAATGGCTACTCCAATAGTTGGTATATTGATAAACCAGGAGATTATGAATTTACAGTTTATTATGAACCTCAAAAAGCCTTTTATCTGGGAGGAATTGTAACAATAGCTACTTTAATTTCAATAATTTGTTTAATTTATAAAAGAAAAAAATGAAATTAAATTTTCTTAAAATAAAGTTAAATGTATTTTCTATAGCATTATTATTTGTGCTATTTTTTCTATCAAATCTTCCGTATTTTAATATTATTTTAAGTACTCAGCTTCTTATTCTAATAGCGCTTTCTTTAATAATTTCAATTCTTAATTTATCAACAAGATACATCTTTTTAATTTCATTTCTTGTAATTATCTCTTCTATACCCACTATTATAATTGGGCAGGAATATACAGCTGAAAAAATCGCTTTTTACGGTTACACTATAATGGTACTAGGATTTATAAGAAGTGTTTACAGAAACATATTTAAAAATGATAAAGGTAATTAAATTTATTCCTCTCATAGTTTTTATTGGTTTATTTTCTATTCCGTTTATTTCAAAGCTTCCATTTGTAGCTCATGATTGGCCTTTATTGTTTCCGGAATCCAGAAATTTTTCTCCTTTTTCTTCTCTTGCCTGGGACTACATGGGAAATGGAGGAGTTGGGGGAAATGCATTAAAAACAATGTGGATTGATCTTTATGCAAATTTTGCATACTTCATCTCGAATAAATTTGAGCTACCCTGGTGGTTATCGCAGAGAATATTCTGGTTAATTCCATTTATTTTAATATCGACAACCTCATCTTATAAATTTTCGGGATTATTTATAAAAAATGATTGGTTCAGGGTAATTTCATCGATAATTTACACATTTAATACCTATATTCTTCTTATTGTCGCTGGAGGACAATTTGGAATAGCCTTTGCATATGCATTAGCACCGCTTGCTTTATATTCGTTAATGAAAGTATTTGTAAATCCAAAATTAAATTCACTTAGTTTTTCAGGATTGATTTGTGGATTATTGATAGCAATGGATCCGAGAGTTGCGCTATTGGTAATTTTAATCTTTTCAATATGGATTTTATTTAATTTCAGAGATTTAAATATCAAAAAAATAATTTATCTAGGTTTTAATTTTTTTATTGCAGGATTCTTAAATTCATATTGGATTTTTCCAATCGTTTTTTCAGTTTTTTCAAAAAATATTTCCTCAACGGTAAATTCATATACTTCAATCGAAGGAGTTAGGTTTTTAAGTTTTGCGAATCTAGAAAATGCTTTTTCATTTCTTCATCCAAATTGGCCTGAAAACATTTTTGGGAAGATTTATTTTCAGCGTCCTGAGTTTTTGATTCTTCCGATTTTAGTTTTTGGATCATTAATTTATAAAGCAAAAAAGGAAATTTTATTTTTAGCAACAATCTCTTTGATTGGAATATTTCTTTCAAAAGGGACAAATAATCCCTTTGGAGAAATATATGTTTTTTTGTTTCAGCATCTTCCAGGTTTTTCCTTGTTTAGAGACTCGACAAAATTCTATTTATTAATCGCAATTTCATTTAGTATTTTAATTCCTTATTTTTTAAATTTGGTTTCAGATAAATTTGGAAAATATAGATACTTAATAATTACTATTTTTGTTTGTTTTTATTTATTTTTATTAAAGCCTGGTTGGACTGGAGAATTAATGGGTATATTTAAGCCAGAGGAAATTCCAGCAGAGTACATAAGACTAAATACATTATTAAAAAATCCAAGTCAGACTGGTTTTGACTTTTCAAGAACTATGTGGGTTCCAAGAAGAGAAAAGTATGGATACTTTGATCCGCATATCCCGGCGATAGATTCAGAGGTATTATTCAAAGGTAAAAACATTGAAAAGATTTCAAAAGAAGGGCTTTCCAGATATGCAATAGATTATGTAATAGTTCCAATGGATACTGATGCCGAAATATTCCTAACCGAAAGAAATTATGATGATTCTAAAAGACAAAAAGTAATTAGTAGGCTCGATCAAATAGGATTTTTACAGAAAATATATGCTGATGGAAATGTTGTTTATCAAACGAATTCTTATGCAGATCTATTTTCATGGCCTGAGATAAAAGATCAAGAAAGATTTTTTACAATAGATTGGAAATTTATAAATCCTACAGAATACGATTTAAATATAAAAAACGCAAGGAAAGGGGATCTGATTGTTTTTTCTCAAGGATATGATAGTGGATGGGCTGGTATAAATTTAGCCTCGCAAAACTCTCAGTCTAAAGGCCAGGCCTTGCAAGCTCAAAATTATAAAGGGTTAAATAGTTTTCGTCTTCAAGATGATGGTAGCTATAAGTTTAAAATTTATTACAAACCACAAAAATGGGTAGATATGGGATTATTAATTACCAGTTTTACTTTTGTGATTCTTGCTGGGGTTTTAATTCTCAATTTAGCAAAAAGAATCAGGAAATGATAAAATACGCATAAATCCCTATGATTACCTACGTAATTCCAGTTTTTAACGAAGAAGAAAGTATACTTCATTTTTACGAAGAGCTCACAAAGCACGCTAAAAATCTTTCAAAAGAATATGAAATCCTTTTTATAGACGATGGATCTAGCGATAATACTCTTTCTATTGTTAGAGATCTTGAAAAAAAAGATTCTAGCATTAAAATTTATTCTTTTAGAAGAAACCATGGGAAGGCTGAGGCTCTTACTTTCGGATTTCAAAAAGCAAAAGGAGATTTGATTGTTACAATGGATGCTGATTTACAAGATAAGCCATCTGAGGTGATTAAGCTGATTGAAAAACACAAGGAAGGTTATGATATGGTTTCTGGTTGGAGAAAAAACAGAAAAGATTCATTTATGAAAATAATTTTTTCAAGAATGTTTAACTTATCTGCATCTACTTTTTGGGGAGTTAGGCTTCATGATTATAACTGTGGCTTAAAGTTGTATATCAGCGAAGCAGCAAAATCAGTAAATTTATACGGAGGAATGCATAGATTTATTCCGCTCTTAGTAGCGCAGGAAGGATTTAAAGTTACGGAAGTTGCAGTAGTTCATGATGAGAGGAGATGGGGAAAATCAAAATACGGAGCAATAAAAGTTCTTACGCAAATGCCTGATATGTTAACCATGATTTTCTTAAGTAAATATAGCAAAAGACCACTTCATTTTTTTGGATTCTTCGGTGGTTTATTGGTGTTGTTAGGTCTAGTAATCTCTATCTATCTTTCACTTCTTCATTTTCAAGGAGAATCAATCGGAAGGCGCCCTCTTCTTTTTCTTGGAATGCTTTTAATCATTTCAGGTCTTCAGGCAGCATTTACAGGACTAATTGCTGATCTCATTTTAAATATTTCAAGTAAAAATCACAATGAATCAAATGTGTTAATAAAATATTCCAGTAAATAATGGAATTTAAACCTCAGGATTTATTATTTTTATTTATTCTTGTTCCACTCTTTTTCAAAAGAGATCCTAGGCTATTCGTTTATGCAGGTCTTTTTTCTATCATCTTTTCGATCCCTTTATTTGCTAAATGGATATTTTTTACAGCAGAAAGGCTTATTTGGTATGCATTTTTGTTTTTCTTAATTGCTACTATTTTAAATTTAGTAAATCTTCGTCATAATAAATCTAAATGAGAATTGGTGTGGATATAAGTCAGCTTGCATACCCAGGTACTGGAGTAGCAAATTATTTAAGAAACTGGCTAACTAATCTTTTAGAAATTGACAATAAAAATGAATATGTTTTATTTTTTTCGAGCCTTCGTGGTAAAACTCCGCTATTTTTAAATGAATTTGAAAAACCGAATGTAAAAATAAAAAAATTTAAATTTCCTCCAACAGCACTTAATTTTATGTGGAATACGATCCATAAACATCCTATAGAAAACTTCGTAGGAGATGTTGATATATTTATTACATCTGATTGGACTGAACCTCCTGCTCGAAAAGCTAAAAAAGCTACAATTATTTATGACATGATTATTTTTAAATATCCTAATGAAACTCATAAGAAAATTATTAAAACTCAAAAAAGAAAATTAGATTGGGTAAAGAAAGAGTCAGATCTTATATTTACAATTTCCCAGTCAAGTAAAAGAGATATAGAAGAAATATTAAGAATTGATTCATCGAAAATTAAAGTTATTTATCCGTCAATTTAGTATGAGAATAGGAATAAATGGTTTTGAAGCTGTTATTGCGAGATTCGGTTATAGCCCTGAGACTGGGCTTCCGAATAGAGTGGGAAGCAGTCAGTATTGCTATGAACTTTTAATTAATCTATATAAGCTCGATAAAAAAAACGAATATGAAATATTTTTACCCATTAGTCCTACGAATGATCTTCCCGAGGCAAATGAAAAATGGAAATATACAGTAATTCCTCAAAGAAAGCTTTGGACTTTAACTGCTCTTTCGCCTCATTTGTTTTCCGTTAAAAAGAATATAGATGTCTTTTTTTCCCCGACCCATTATCTTCCTATCTTTGCTCCAAGAAAAAGCGTAGTTTCGATTTTAGATATCTCATATATTTACTTCCCAAAGTTATTCAAGAGAAAAGATTTATTTCAATTAAAGAGATGGACTGCATACTCAGCAAGACATGCGAAGAAAATCCTTACGATTAGTGAATCCAGTAAGAATGATATAATTAATGAGTATCATCAAAGGGCAGAAAAAATAGAAGTGGTTTATCCTGGAATGAATACAAAATTAACTAAATCTGGGTTTTTAGATATGAATGAGTTGAAAGATAAATTTAGTATAAATAAAAAATATATACTCTTTGTTGGAACCCTGCAGCCTCGAAAAAATATAACTCGTCTTATTGAAGCATTTTCAAAAATTGATGATGACGTTAAGCTTGTCATTGTGGGAAAAAAAGGTTGGCAGTTTGATGAAATAATCGAAGCACCCGAAAAATATGGAATAAAAGAAAAAGTAATATTTTTAAATAATGTGGGAGATGATGATCTTCCATCTCTTTATAAAAATGCAGAGTTCTTTATTTTACCAAGTCTCTATGAAGGATTTGGACTACCTGTTCTAGAAGCTATGAGTTATGGAACTGCGGTAATAACAAGTAATATTTCTTCACTTCCTGAGGTGGGTGGAGATGCAGCTTTATATGTAAATCCAAATGATGCTAACGATATTGCTTTGAAAATAAAGAAGCTTCTAGAAGATGAAGGCTTAAGGAGAGAGTTAGTTGCTAAAGGTAAAAAACAAGTAGAAAGTTTTTCTTGGGAAAAATCTGCAAGAGAAACATTAAAAGTTTTGGAGGAAGTCGCAAATGGTTGATAAAATTATTCGAAGAATTAGGGCAATTATTCTTGAGGCAGTTAATGGATATCTGATTTGGATAGTAGGATTTTTTCCAAGCCATCATCTGAGGAGATTTTTTTATAGGATTTTTGGAATGAAAATCGGAAAAGGGTCAGCTATCCATATGGGTTTATCTGTATATAATTCTAAAAATATAAAAATTGGTAAAGATACCATAATTGGCGAATGGGCTGTTTTGGATGGAAGGGATAAGCTTGTCATTGGTGATCATGTAGATTTGGCAACAGGAGTGATGATTTACAATTCGGAGCATGATATAAAAAGTGAAGCTTTTGAAGCAGTTACCTCTGCTGTTGAAATTTCTGATTATGTATTTATCGGGCCCCGGGCCATAATTTTACCAGGAATTAAAATTGGAAAAGGTGCTGTAGTAGCAGCAGGAGCTGTGGTAACAAAAGATGTTGAAGAATTTAAAATTGTAGGCGGAGTCCCAGCTCGAGAAATTGGGCAAAGAGAAAATCGTGAACCTCATTATAAATTGGGAAGAGCTGCTTGGTTTAGATAATGACACTCTCAATTGTAATTTTAAGTTATAACACTCCGGAGCTTCTAATTAAATGTGTTAATTCTTTGGAGAAGCAATTTGTGGAAGAATTAAAAGATGAATTTCTTGAAATAATTATCGTAGACAATGCTTCGAAAAAAGATGTAGTTGAAGTAATTGAAAAAAATTTTTTAAATAAAAAGAATATAAAAATTATTAAAAATAATGAAAATTTAGGTTTTGGAAAAGGATGTAATTTAGGAGTAGATAATTCAAGCGGAGATTTTGTTTTGTTTCTAAATTCTGACACAAAAGTAGGAGATAAAGGATTAATAGGTATGGTTAAATTCCTTCAGGAAAATGAGAAGATTGCGATTGTGGGCGGGAAGTTATTGAACTCTGATGGAACTTCTCAGAAATCTGTAGGCAAATTTTATAACCTTTTAAATTTTTTTATTATGATTTTTGGTGGCGAAAGATTCGGCTTATTAAAGTCTAGCCCCGAAAAAATTTGTGAAGTTGACTGGGTAGCGGGAGCGAGTCTAATGGTAAACAAAAAATTGTTCAATGAAATAGGGGGATTTGATAAGAATATTTTTATGTATATGGAAGATATGGAATTTTGTTATAGGGCAAAAAGAAAAGGTTTTAAAACTTATTTTTATCCAGATGTTTCTATTACTCATGAAGAACAAGGGAGTAGTAATAGAAGTTTTGCAGTATTAAATATTTATGAAGGAATAATATATTTTTATAAAAAACATAAAAATAAAATTAGTTTTGAAATAGTAAAAATAACTTTATTTACTAAGGCATTAATGGTTTACTTATTGGGAAGAATGACTAATAATAGTTATTATATAAATACGTATGGAGAAGCTCTTAGACGCGTTAGGTAACCCAAAGAAAATTTTTAATTGGGTGAAGGAAAATATTCTTTTTCTTGAAAGTTTATTTCTTCTTATTTTTATACCTCTCTATCCAAAGCTCCCGCTTTTAGATATACAAAATACCTGGGTTTATATAAGAGTGGAAGATTTTGTAATTCTTTTTGTTATTTTATCTTGGCTAACTCTTTTAGTTCGTAAGAAAATAACTCTTAAAACTCCACTCACTCTTCCTATTGTTGTTTTCTGGATTATTGGAGGTATCGCAACAATTCATGGAATTCTTCTAATTTTTCCCACAATTTCTAATGCATATCCTAATGTTGCATTTTTAAGCCTAATTAGGCACATAGAATACCTTAGTCTTTTCTTTATAGGTTATGAAGGTATTAGAGATAAAAGATTGGTGCCTGTAGCTGTTAGCGCTCTAATGCTAGCTATAATGGGTGTTATTTTTTATGGATTTGGTCAGAAGTATTTAGGTTTTCCTGCATTTCTTACTATGAACGAAGAATTTGCCAAAGGAGTTCCTATAAAGCTTTCAGCATTATCTAGAGTTCCTTCAACTTTTGCCGGCCATTATGACTTAGCTGCATATCTTGTTTTGGTAATTCCAATCGTTGCTAGTCTTTTTTTCGGGGTAAAAAATTACTTGATAAAGATTATTTTAGCAGTTATTTCTTTGGGTGGAATAGTACTTTTGCTTATGACAGTCTCAAGGGTTTCATTCTTTGTTTTATTTATTTCTCTTGGATTTATACTTTTGTTTCAAAAAAAGAAACTTATACTTGCGCTTATTCCGATAGCCTTAATCGGAGGGATTCTATTTATTAGTTTTCAGTCTTCTTTATTTGACCGATTTAAGAGCACTGTTTCCGAGGTTGATGTTTTGGTAGATGCTGCAACTGGGGAGTCTGTAGGACATGTTAAATTTGTTCCTAAAGAATATTTTAAGGATAAGATAGTGCTTCAGAGAAATGTTAGAGATCAAGAAGAGCTAGCGGAAGCAATTAGAGACAGTCAGAAAAATGGAGTAAATTCAAAAGAAGATGTGATACTTCCTTATAAGCTTATTCCTCAGGAAGCTCCTATTTTAACAGCTGTAAATATTTCTACAGGCGAGAATCTTCCTCAAGGTACAGGGTATACAAATCTTTATCTTTCTCCGGTTGTTAAGCGTGCTAATAGTTTTTTTATAGAAATTCCAGATAGTTCTTCATCTTCTCTTTCTGCGCAAGCTCTTGTATTAAGAGGAAATTTTATTGTTAAGAGAGCTTCTGCATATGATTTATCATTTACCACTAGATTTCAGGGTGAATGGCCAAGGGCAATTGAAGCGTTCAAGAAGAATATATTAATAGGTAGCGGATATGGTTCTGTAAGTCTAGCAGTTGATAACAATTATTTGAGAATTTTAGGTGAAATTGGTCTATTAGGATTTATTTCTTTTTTTCTTTTGTTTTTATCACTTGGAATATATGTAAGAAAAATATATCCAGACATAGATTCTCCTTTTGTAAAAAGCTTTGTATTAGGATTTTGCGCAGGTGTTATTGGTCTTGCTCTAAATGCAGTCCTTATTGACGTATTTGAAGCTTCGAAAATTGCTTTCGTTCTTTGGATTCTGGTAGGAATTGTTTTTGGAACATTAAGACTTTATCAAGTCCATAGTTTTTCATTAAGTCAAGAAATTAAAAAGGCGTTAACTTCAGACTATGCGGTTATTGGATACTTATTTATATTTGCGACAGTTCTATTTTCCCCAACTCTAAATAATTATTTTGTTGCAGATGATTTTACTTGGTTAAGATGGGCGGCACAGTGCCAGGATAAATGTTCTCCTGTATCAATAGTATTAAGCTATTTTACTAATTCAGATGGCTTTTTCTACAGACCCGGAATGAAGATTTATTTTTTCTTGATGTATAAGACATTCTGGTTGAATCAAGTTGCTTACCATTTTTCATCTCTCCTGTTACATTTCATATCTGCTTCTTTATTTTTCTTAGTAGTGAGAAAAATTTTTAGAAATTCACTTTTTGCGTCAATGAGTGCATTTCTATTTATGGCATTAAGTGGACCATTGGAAAATGTTTTCTGGATTTCTTCAATTGGACATTTGTTTACTGCAGTGTTTACATTGCTTTCGCTATTTTTATTTATATTTTGGGAAGAAAAAAGAAAATTTTATTTTCTTTTAGCATCTATAATTTCAATTTGTTTTGCGATGGCTTTTCATGAGCTTGGAATCGTTGCTCCGATAATAATTTTACTTTATAAAGTATTTAAAGAGGGGTTAGTGCCGTCGATCAAAAAACTTCCAAGATCATTTGACGTATATTTGGTTTTATTTCCAATTCTAGGATATTTGGCGATTCGATTCTTAGCCAATAGTCATTGGTCTGGTGGAGACTATAGTTATAATCTATTAAATCTTCCTTTTAATATAGTAGGAAATTTGTTTGGTTATCTTTCGCTGGGAATAATTGGTCCGATGTCTTTGTCTATTTATGACCCTCTTAGAAATTTTGCAAGAACAAACATTTTATTATCGTTAATCGCGATTCCAGTTATTTTGGTAATTTTATACTTTGGATATAAATTCTTTGTTAAAATATTTGATTTGAGCGAAAGAAAAATTATTTATTTCTCATTAGGATTTTTTGTAATTTCTCTTCTTCCATTTTTGGGTTTAGGAAATATAGCATCTAGATACAGTTATCTTTCTACGATGGCTGTAGCCCTTGTATTAGTCGTAATCTTTAAAAAGATATATGGTTATCTTGAGAGTAGCGGAAAGGAAATATCGATAGGGCTTTCATCAGTAGTGGTAATAGTTTTTGTGCTTTTTCACATTATTCAAAACCAAAGCACTTTCTTTAACTGGCATGAGGCGGGAAATAAAACAAAAAGGTTCTTTATTTCAATGGAATCTCTTTATACTATTTATTGGTCAGATAAAGATACTCAGTTCCACTTTGTAAATGTTCCTACGCGAGATGGGCAAGCATGGGTATTTCCAGTTGGCTTAGAAGATGCAGTTTGGTTTGCATTTAAAAATGATGATGCAAAGATATTTACTTATTCAGATGAAAAAGTTGCAATAGAAGCTGCGGGTTTATCTCTATCGCACCCCGTATTTAGATTTACGGAAAATGGAAACGTAACCCCAGTGGAGCGAAAAAAAGTTCCCACACCAAATGATTTGATAATGCCATAGCTATAGATTAAAATAGAATTAAATGTCTAAAAGGCTAAGTTTAATTCTTCTCGGCGTTATTTTAATAATCGGTTTTATTTTAAGACTATATAGGTTTGATGGTCCAATTGCAGACTGGCATAGCTGGCGCCAGGCAGATACCTCCTCAGTTTCTCGTGTTTTTGTAGAAGAAGGTTTTGACTTGCTCCATCCAAAATTTCATGATCTTTCAAACGTTCAGACAGGAGGTAAGATTGAAAACCCTAAAGGTTATAGATTTGTAGAATTTCCAATTTACAACTTTTTACAAGCGGCATCATTTAAATATATTGGTATCTTAACATTGGAAGAATGGGGAAGACTTATTACAATTATTTTTTCTCTTTTGACTGTTATATTCATTTATGGAATTCTTAGAAAGTTTGCTGATGAATATGTAGCATTGGGAGCTGCAGCCTTTTATTCATTAATTCCCTATAACATTTATTACGGAAGAGTAATTCTTCCAGATCCAATTATGATCTCTTCGATAGTTGGAGGAATATTTTTCTTCATTTTATGGATTGATGAATATAAAAAAAATAAAAAATCTATTATGCTTTTTCTTTACTTCCTCCTTATGTTAGTTTTTACTGCTGGCGCATTTCTACTCAAACCATTTGCATTATTTTTTACGCTTCCTTTTGGAGCTGTAGCTTATTCTGTTTTCGGTAAAGATTTTATTAAGAAATGGCCTATTTGGATCTTTCTCATTCTAAGTTTGATTCCGTTAGTTTTGTGGAGACAGTGGATGTTGCATTTTCCTGAGGGAATTCCAATCAGCGCGTGGTTGTTTAATGAAGGGAATATTAGATTTAAAGGATCATTTTTCTATTGGTTATTTTCCAGAAGAATTGGTGGATTAATCATGGGATATTGGTTGACGCCTGTTTTTGTTCTTGGTCTACTTCTTAATTCAAAATCAGAAAAATTGTTTTCGTTTAGAAAAGGGCAGATGTTGCTTTTGTGGTCTTTTTTAGCCTCAGCTCTTCTGTATTTATTCACAATTGCCAGAGGAAATGTTCAACATGACTATTATCAAATTCTAATAATACCTTCACTTGCAGTATTTGTAGGTCTGGGGTTCAAGTTTTTCATAAACCCTCCCAAAGAATATTTCAGCAAAAAATTTGGTTTAATTGTTCTTTTAACGTGTGTAGTATTTACTTTAGCTTTTAGATGGTATGTTATCAGAGATCTTTTTAATATAAATAATCCATCTATTATTGCTGCAGGTGCCGCAGTTGACAGACTAACTCCAAAGAATGCAAAAGTGATTGCAAATTATGATGGTGACACTTCATTTCTCTACCAAACAAAAAGAAAAGGATGGGCAAGTTATGAAAAAGATATTCAAGAAATGGTAGATCAATTAGGGGCTCAATATTTAGTTATTGCAAATCCAACACCATCAGACGATTATTATAAATCCCGTTATTTAATTGTTGAATCAACTTCGCAATACATTATTTTTGATTTAACAAAAAAACCATGAAAATCTTAATGGTTTCTTCATATCTGCCATTTCCTCTTTTTTCTGGTGGGAACGTAAGGCTTTACAATATTATAAAAAATCTTTCAAAAGATAATGAGATAACTCTAGTTTGTGAAAGAAGAAGCAATCAAACGCAGAAAGATGTTGACGAACTTAAAAAGCTTTGTAAAGAAGTTTATACAGTTGAAAGAAGAAAACAATGGTCTATGAAAAATATATTGTTAACCGGCTTTTCATTAGATCCATTCTTAATTGCTGGTCATAAAAATTCGGAAATGAAAAGAAAACTAGTAGAGATTTTAAAAAATGAGGAATTTGAAATTATTCATATAGAAACTTTTTATGTCATGCAAAATTTACCAAAAACTAATTTACCAAAAGTGCTAGTGGAGCATAATATAGAATATAAAGTTTATGAGAAATTTGTAAAGAAAGCTTTACTACCATTAAGACCTATTCTCTACATGGATATAATTAAGTTAAAGAATACTGAAAAGAAATTTTGGAAACAAGCAGATAAGCTAATAGCTGTATCACAGAAAGAAGCAGATGAAATGAACAGGAACGACGTTGAGGTAATTCCAAATGGTGTAGATATTGAAAAATTTAAATTTAAAAAAATGGATAAAAATAAAAAAGAAAAAAGAGTTCTTTTTATTGGAGATTTTAAATGGATTCAGAATAGGGATTCTGCGATGTACATTATTAAAAATATTTGGCCAAAAGTGTCTTCAAAAAATAAAGATGCAAAGCTTTGGATAGTAGGGAAAAATATCCCTGATTCTATAAAGAGTCATGAAGACAGCTCGATAATCTTTGACGAAAATGCTCCTGATGAAACAGAAAAAATCTTTCAAGATGCATATGTTTTACTGTCTCCGATTAGGGTAGGGGGTGGAACAAATTTTAAAATTCTGGAAGCAATGTCTAGTGGTACTCCAGTTGTTACAACTTTACTGGGCAATGAGGGAATACTGGCGAAAGATAATGAAGAGATATTAATTTCTGACAAGCCTGAAGAATTTTCGCAAAAAACATTACAGTTGTTAAGCGATGAATATTTATATGAAAAAATTTCAAGAAATGGGCGAAAATTTATTGAGAAAAATTTTGACTGGAATAATATAACTTTTAAGTTAAATAAAATTTATAAAAATTTATTATGAAAAAATTGACTATATCAATTGTAAATTATAATGCTGGAGTATATTTATTAAATTGCCTAGAGTCACTTAGAAAAGTAGAGAATGAATTAGAATTTGATGTTTATGTGGTAGATAACGGATCCAGTGATAATAGTTTTAAAGATGCTCAGGAAAAATTTAAAGAATTTAAATTTATTAAGAATGAATCTAACTTAGGATTTGGGAAAGCACACAATTTAATTTTAAAAAATTTAAATACCCCCTATGCTTTAACATTGAATCCGGATTGCGAAATAATGCCAGGAAGTCTTAGATATGTATATGAATTTATGGAAAAAAATATTGAAGTAGGTGTTTCATCTTGCAGAGTTGAAAAAAGCGATGGAACTTTGGATAAAGCTTCACATCGTGGATTCCCTACCCCATTAGCAGCTCTAATGTATTTTGTATTTAGAAATGACAGGCTCTATCATTTAACAAATAAAAACATGAAGGAATCGCATGAGGTGGATAGTGTTGTAGGTGCCTTTATGTTTATGAGGAAAAATGTTTTAGATAAAGTTGGATATTTTGATGAAGATTATTTCCTTTACGGAGAAGACATTGATCTATGTTTTAGAATTAAAAAAGCTGGATTCAAAATTTTCTACCTACCAAATGTTAAGGTTATGCACGTTAAAGGTGTTTCTTCAGGTATAAAAAAACATAGTCAACTAGATTCTAAAGCTAGCGAAGAAACACGCGTAAATTCTAGAAAATATTTTTACGAAACAATGAAAATTTTTTATAAAAAACACTATGAGAAAAAATATCCCTTTTTTATAAATTACTTAGTCTACTTAGGGATTAACTTTAAACTCTATCAAGCAAAAATAAAAAAAAGTGTATGAAGATTGGTATTGATATTAGGCTTTGGTCTCAAGGGGGTGTAGGAAGATATATAAGAAATTTAGTGATTAACTTATCAGAAATTGACACTAAAAATGATTATGTTTTGTTTGCTCTAAAAGATGATTTGGAAAATATTAGAAAAAAGATAAATAATAAAAATTGGAAAATTGTAGAGTCAAATATTTACTGGCATACAATTTCGGAACAATTAAGATTTTCAAAGGTTTTAAAAAAAGAAAATTTAGATTTAGTTCATTTTCCATATTTTAGTGTTCCTTTTATATACAGAAGGCCTTATGTTGTAACGATACATGATTTAATTTTTCATCATTATTTTACTGGTTCATCTTCTACTCTTCCTCTATGGTTATTAGGATTTAAGATAATTGCTTATAGATTAATTGTTGCAAATGCAGCAAGAATTTCAAAAAAAATAATTGCAGTTTCGCAGTTCACAAAAAAAGATATAGTAAGCACTTTAAAAGTTAATGAGAAAAAAGTTGATGTGGTTTATGAAGCTTCAGATGATTTTAAAGTTATAAAAAATAAGGATACAAAATATAAAAATTATTTCATGTACGTGGGAAATGTTTTTGCTCATAAAAACGTAGGTTCAGTTTTAAGTTCATTTGAAAAAATATCCAAAGAAAAAAAAGACCTATCATTAATCTTTGTGGGAAAAGAAGACTTTCTTTACAAAAAACTTAAGCAGCATGTATCAAAAAATTTTAAAGATTTAAATATAATTTTTTTACATAATGTGAGCGATGAAGAATTATCGATTCTTTACAGAAATGCAATAGCATTAATTAGGCCTTCGCTCATGGAAGGCTTTAGTCTCCCTCCACTCGAAGCTCTTGAAAGCGAAGGTATTGTTCTCGCTTCTGACATACCGGTTCATAGAGAAATTTTAAAAGACAGCGTTTTCTACTTTGATCAATTTAATACAGATGATATACTCGATAAAATGAAAATGGTTTTGGAATTAAGTGAATCAGAAAAAAATAAGATGATAGAAAAGGCACAAACACTTGTAAGAAAATATTCATGGAAAAAAACTGCCCAGGAAACACTTAATATTTATGAAAGTAGCCTTGGTTTATGACCGGGTAAATAAGTGGGGCGGGGCAGAAAGAGTTCTTCTAGCATTGCATAAGATTTTCCCTAACGCACCTTTATATACATCGGTTTATTCAGAAGAAAAAAATTCTTGGGCAAAAGATTTTGAAATTAAAACATCATTTCTTCAATCTGCAAAAAGCCTTAGGAAATACAACGAATTTCTAGCTCTATTCATGCCATTGGCATTTGAGAGATTTTCATTTGATGATTATGATCTCGTAATATCGGTGACGAGTGAGTCTGCAAAAGGGATTATAACGCGCGAAGGAACAATGCATATCTGTTATTGTCTAACTCCTACTCGTTATTTATGGAGTGGATTTGATGATTATTTTAAAAATAATACTTTGAAGTTTTTAGCAAGCGGATCCGTAGGTTATCTTCGGAACTGGGATAAAATTGCTTCCAAAAGACCAGATCATATGATTGCTATTTCTACGGAAGTAAGAAATAGAATAAAAAAATATTACGATAGGGATAGTGAAATAATTTTTCCTCCACTCATGCTGGATAAACCAAAAAAAATTAAAAAAAGAAAAAATGATTATTTCTTAATTGTTTCCCGGCTTTCAAGATTTAATTACTATAAAAGAATCGATATTGCTATAGAAGCATTTAATAAAACTAACTTAAAATTAAAAATTGTTGGCGGAGGTCCACTTCTAAAGCCTTATAAAAAACTAGCGAATAAAAATATAGAGTTTTTAGGAGAATTGACAGATGAGAAACTGGCGTATTACTATGAGAATTGCAAAGCTTTAATCTTTCCTGGCAATGAAGATTTTGGATTGGTGATGGCAGAGGCACAAGCTTTTGGAAAACCGGTAATTGCATATAAGGCAGGTGGAGCTTTGGATATAGTAAAAGAGGGTATTACTGGGGAGTTTTTTAGAGATCAAAGTTCGGAAGCTTTAATTAGGGTATTGGAAAGATTCGATGAAAGAATATATAATAAGCCAGTCATAATAGAAAATTCTGAAAAATTTTCATTTAATTCTTTTAAAGCAAATTTAGAAAATTATATGAAAAATAAAATTTAATATGAAGGTAGTAATTTTTGCAGGAGGAGTGGGAACAAGATTGTGGCCGCTCTCACGAAAAAACACACCAAAACAGTTTGGAAAATTAATAGGAGATAAGTCTACTCTTCAAGAGGCTGTTTCAAGACTTCAGCCTGAGTTTAATCCTGGTGATATATATATTGCTACGGGAGCAAGATACAAAGATATTGTAATGGATCAATTACCAGAAATTCCTCGTGATAATTTTATTTTCGAACCAGAGATGAGGGACGTGGGTCCTGCCATTGGATTAACAACTGCAATTTTAAATAAGATCAGTCCTGATGAGCCTATGGCAATAATCTGGAGTGATCATATGGTAAAAGAAATTGGAATTTTTCAAAAAGCACTGCGAATTGCTGAGAAATCCATAACTGATGGAGAAGCCGATTTTGTTTTTATTGGACAAAAACCAAGATTTGCTAATCAAAATGTAGGATGGATTCAATGTGGTGAAAAAGTTTCTGATAAAAATGGTCTTGCTGTTTTAGAATTTAAAAAACTTAAGTATCGTCCTAAGCTTTCTCAGGCGGAAGATTTTTATGGAGATTCTCATTATGTATGGAATTTGGGATATTTTGTAACTACCCCAAAATTCCTTTTACAAAAATTTGAAAAACATGTTCCAGACATGTATGAAAATTTGATGAAAATCGTAGAATCTTCTGATTATGAGAAAAGTCTTGCCGATATTTATCCAACCCTTGAGAAGATAAGTTTTGATGATGCAATACTCGAGAAGTTTACCACTTCAAAAATATTTGTAATATCAGTTGATATTGGATGGAGTGATATAGGTGCTTGGGAAGCTTTAAAGGAAGCGTTGAGCGAAAATATAGATGAAAATGTTACTAAAGGAAAAGTAATGGTTGAGGATTCAAGAGACAGTCTCGTGTTTAATTATACGAATCAGCTTACTGTGGGAATAGATCTCTCTGAAATGCTTGTTATTAATACCCCCGATGTTGTTTTGATTTGTCCTAAGACTTCTGTTCCGAAAATCAAAAAATTGGTTGAGAGTCTGGCAGGTACTCCCCATGAGCATTTGACTTAATTTCCTATGCCAATTATTGAAGTAAAAAAAAGTTTTATATACGAGGTTTTAAAAAGAACAATTGATATAGCTTTCTCAATTATTCTTATTGCAATTTTTTCACCCATAATCTTAATTGTTGCTATTGCTATAAAAATTGATTCGAAAGGACCAATTCTGGCTGATACTCCCGAAAGAGTTGGAAAAAACGGGAAACCATTTAAGATGTATAAGTTTCGTTCGATGATTGAGAATGCCCATGAGCTTCTCAGGGAAAATCCTAAATTCGCAGAACTTTATAAAGATTATAAAAAAGGAAGTTATAAATTAAAAGACGATCCAAGAATAACAAATGTGGGTCATTTTATTCGAAAACATTCTTTGGATGAAGTGCCACAATTTTTTAATATTTTAAAAGGAGAGATGAGTCTTGTGGGGCCACGGGCTTATTATCCCGATGAACTTCGTGAACAACAGATCAGATATCCCGAAACCCGGGAAGATGTGAAAGTGGTGCTTTCGGTTCGCCCAGGGGTAACAGGATTTTGGCAGGTATCAGGAAGATCAGAAATTAATTTCGATAAAAGAATAAAGATGGATGCGCAGTATGTAAAGAAAAGATCTGTTATATATGATCTTTCGATAATTTTTAAGACTCCAGGTGCGATGATCTCTGGAAAAGGCGCATTATAGCTTTTTAGCCTTCTAATTTCATGATTTTAAGCAATGTGGAAGATTTGACATCTGAAGATTCTAACTAGTATCATATATAAATGGATGGATTCGAGAAAATCGAATTGAGCACACCTTTACCTAAAAAGGAATCGGAGGCCCCTAAAGAGAATATCCCAACGCAAACTTCACTAAAAAGTTCGAGGTTTTCAAACCTTGGTAAATTTGGCAAATTTAAAAACAGAAAAATCGGAATTGTGGCAGGGGTAATTCTTATTGTTTTTGTAATCCTGATAATAATTCCTGGTTTCTTAACTTATCTGTCAGCTAAAAAAACTTATGCTCAGGTAAATGCCACTATGGATGCTTTGAAGAAACAGGATATTGAGCAAACAGATAAAGAGCTTAAGAAGACGAGGATTGCTCTTAAAGATACTCAAAGAAAATTAAATCTTTTATTTGTGATGAGGTTTATTCCAGGACCAAATATTTATTATAACGATGCAAGGCATTTAGTGAATGCAGGTTTTTATGGATTAGATGCAGCTGATACTTTTGTTAAATCTGTTGAGCCTTATGCTGACGTATTAGGTCTTAAAGGTCAGGGTACTTTTAGTGGTGGAAGCGCAGAGCAAAGGATTGAAACTGCGGTAAAAACTATGGGAAAGGTAACTCCTAAAATAGATGAAATCTCAAAATCACTTAAGTTGGCTCAGAAAGAGATTGCTTATGTAAATCCAAATGATTACCCAGGATTTATTGCGGGTGGAAAAGTAAAAAATGGAATGAAAACTTTAAGAACTCTTTCTGATGACGGAACTAAATTTATTGATGACGCAAGTCCTTTTATAAAAGTTTTGCCAAGTCTTTTGGGTGAACCAGATGAAAAAAAATATCTTATTCTTTTCCAGAATGATAAAGAACTCAGACCTACTGGTGGATTCTTAACTGCATATGCAATTTTCAGAATTAACAAGGGCGTAATTCATGTAGATAAATCTGAAGATATTTATGTTTTAGATGCAACTATTTCTAATAAAGAAAAAGCACCTGAGCCAATTCTTAAATATTTACCAAAAGTTCCTGTTTTAAATCTTAGAGACAGCAATTTGTCTCCTGATTTTCAAAAATCTATGGATAAATTTAGAGAGCTTTATGATGAGGCGGGTGGTTCAACGGATGTGGATGGAATTATAGCTATTGATACACAAGCTTTGGTTGCAGCTATGAATATTCTAGGAGATATTCAAGTTGGATCTACAACCTATACCACTAAGAATGATCCGAGATGTGATTGCCCGCAGGTAATTTATGAGTTGGAGGAATTTGCAGGGATCAGGGTTCAGTATATAAGACCGGATAGAAAAAGCATTATTGGAGATTTGATGTATGCAATTATGGATAAGGCGTTTAAGTCTTCGCCAAAGCAGTACTGGGGTCCATTAATGCAGGCTATGTTTACTCAAATCGCACAAAAGCATATTTTATTCAGTCTTGAAAACAAGGAAGCTATGAAAGGTTTAGCTGCAGTCAATGCAACCGGTCAAATTAGAAGTTTTGATGGCGATTATTTCTATCTAAATGAAGCAAATTTTGGAGGTGCAAAATCTAATTTATTCGTTGATCAAAATGTTGATCAAGAATATACAGTCGGCGGAAATGGAGTAATTACTAAAAAAGTAACGGTGAATTATAAGAATACACATGCTCCTTCGAATTGTAATTTAGAAGCAGAAAATTCTCTTTGTCTTAATGCTCCCTGGAGAAACTGGTTTAGGGTTTATGTTCCAAAAGGAAGTAAATTAAAGGATTCTACTGGATCAGAAGTTAAAATGAGTACTTATGAGGATTTTGATAAGACAGTTTTTGAAGGTTTTCTTACAGTTCGTCCTCAAGGAATTGCAAAGCTTACTTTGGAATATACGCTTCCCTTTAAAGTAGAAAAGAATTCTCCTTTGCCTTTCTTGATTCAGAAACAACCTGGAACAGCTGAGGATGAGTACACAATCATGGTTAATGGAAAGACCAAGAATAAATTCATTCTTGACCAGGATAAAACTTTAGAGCTAGACTTGTAATATGCGGTCCTTTAAAACAGAAGGAATAATAATTAAGAGAAAGAACTACGGTGAAGCAGATAGAATTCTAACAGTCCTCACTAAAAATAAAGGTAAAATTTCTGTACTCGCTAAAGGTGTTAGGAAAATTTCAAGCAGACGCGCTTCTCACATAGAGCTTCTAAACTTAAGCGTTATTAATTGTCATGAAGGTAGAATGCCTATTCTTACAGAGGTAGAGACAATAAGTCATTACTCTTCTTTGAAATCAGATTTAACACGTGCGGGTTATGCTTTTTATGTGTGTGAGCTTGTAGATGGGCTCTTGGCAGAGCATCAGGAGAATAGAGCAGCATTCCATTTGTTACAGGAGGTTTTGTATGACTTAGAGATTGAAAATGATCCTAGAAAAAGAATTAAAAGGTTTGAACAGGAACTAATTATTCTTTTAGGATTTTGGCCTAAGGAGCAAGTATTTGTAGAAGATTCTGAAAGTTTTATAGAAGATATAATGGAGAAGAAAATTAAAACAAAAAGAATAATTCCCCAAATCTTCTAGTTTTATAGCCTCTTTTTTGCTATTATTGCGATATGGAAGGATTAATGGAGAAAGTAGTAGCACTTTCTAAAAGACGAGGTTTTATTTACCAGGGAAGTGAAATTTACGGTGGACTTGCAAATAGCTATGACTACGGTCCTTTGGGTGCAGAGCTTTTAAGAAATTTAAGAAATCTTTGGTGGAAATATTTCATTCAGGATCATTCTGATATGGTTGGGCTAGATTCAAGTATAATTTCGCATCATAAGGTTTGGGAGGCATCAGGGCATACCGCTAGTTTTGCTGATGCAATGATTGATTGCCGAAATTGTAAGGCTAGAATGCGTGCAGATCATTTAATTGAAGGATATTTTGAGAAAAAAAATGAAAAAAAATCAGTAGAGGGATTAAGTCCTGAAGAGCTAGATGGGATTATTGATGAAAATGAAATAAAATGTCCAGTTTGTGGTAAAAGAGACTGGACAAAGGTTAGAAAATTTAATCTTTTATTTCCTGTGCAATTAGGGATTGTCGAAGGCGAGCAAGGCCAGGCGTATCTTAGAGGGGAAACTGCACAAGGAATATTTATTAATTTTAAAAATGTTATAGATTCGACACGCGTCAAGCTTCCGTTTGGAATTGGACAAATTGGAAAAAGCTTCAGGAATGAGATAACTCCGGGAAACTCAATTTTTAGAACTATTGAATTCGAGCAAGGAGAAATTGAGTATTTCTTCGATCCCAATAGATCTAATTGGGAGGAAATTTTTAACGAATGGAAAGAAAGAATAACTGAATTTTTAATTAAAGAGCTTGGTGTTAAAGAAGAGAATTTAAAATGGAGAGAGCATGATGATCGCGAAAGATCCTTTTATAGTAAAAGAACAGAAGACATGGAATATAATTTCCCATTTGGTTTTAAGGAGTTGTGGGGGCTTGCATATAGAACTAATTATGATCTTACAAAGCATTCAGAAGTATCTAAAAAAGATCTTTCCATTATGGATCCGAATACTAATGAAAAGATTACACCTCATGTTATTGAGCCGGCTGTTAGTTTTGGCAGACTAATGCTTATGCTTCTTCTTGATTCTTACTCGGAAGAGGAAAATAGATCACTACTTAAATTAAATCCTAAAATTGCTCCCTACAAAGCTGCTATATTTCCGCTTCTTGCAAATAAACCAGAATTGGTTGAGAAAGCTCGTGGTATCTTCGATAATCTAAAGAGAGAATTCAATGTAGCATGGGATGATAGGGGAAATATTGGGAAAAGATATTTATCACAGGATGAAGCTGGAACTCCTTACTGCATAACCATAGATTTTCAAACTTTAGAAGACAACACTGTAACTATCAGGGATCGAGATACTGCTACCCAAGAAAGAATTGAGATTTCAGAAATATCCAATTATATTGAAGAAAAATTAAAATAATGCCTGAAGACTTACCTGCCATTTCTCCAGATGTTAGAGACATTCCTTTTGGAGTCGTTGTAGAGGAGGCAATGGAAGATTTGGGAAGAAGATTGGGTAATTATCCTCCTGCATTTACAGCAATCTCAACACCAGCTATAGGTAGTCTTTCAGGGGAGCCATATCCAGATATGGTTTTTTTTGATGAGGGTGGAAAATCATATGGTTACTCAGATTCATTTAGGGATACAGATCCAGATTTTTTCCCTGACGATGCTATGACATTGGTTGAGGGTGAAAATAGTCTTTTTTTTCAAATTTCTCATTCTCTAAATGATTTTGGGAGAATTAGAGGAGAAGCAGAGTTAGTTGTTGGAGATGCTCTTTATAAGGGTCAGGAAGCAATTGATCGCGCGCCCAGTGTATTTCCACGTTTTTTTCCTACCCCCGATGTTAGATCTGAAGAGAGAAGAGCGCATAATGCTTTAATTGCTCAAGCTAGGTTGAGGCGTAAAGCTGCTTAGGCTTATAGCTCTAGCCTCGCAAGGCCAGGCCTTGCGAAATCTTGACAAAGAAGAGAAAATTCGTTTATGCTAGTTTCAGTGGATAAACTTAAAAATAAAAAAATTGTTGCTATTATTTCAGCACTTCTAGTGATTGTCTTAGTGATTGGTGGAGTTTTGTTTGTAAATAAAGGATCTTCTAGTACTAAAGAGGATGATGGGATGATGCAAACCTCCGATCTTCCTAAATTAACCCCTGAAGATATTGGAATGAAAGTAAATCTTAGAAGTGACAATAAAGCTGTTATGTTTGAGTTAGCTAAAGCTGATGATATAAGAAAAGTTGAATATACGATTGAATATGAAGCCCAGACAGATGAAGGAGTTGCGAATCAAGGAATATTTGGAGAAATGAATATCGCAGAGGACGGAATTACAAAAACAGATTATAGAGAATTTGGTACTTGTTCAGCCGGAAAATGTAGATATGACAATGTAGTTTCTGATATTACAATAACTCTTAAAGTTACAAAGAAAGATGGAAAAGACTATCAGGTTGAAAAAATAGTAAAACTTTAATCTTCGTTTACTTCAAAAATATAATTTTGTAATAAATTATTATAAGCCTACTTAATATAGCGTTTATTCTTCATTTTTAACACTAATTTTGTGAAATGCCCCTTGACACAATTCAGCGATTCAGGCACAATTAAAACATAGTTCAAAGTGGGACAAAGTGGGACAATTGATACACTTTGAACTTACAGGCAGATATGTTAATAGGCAGGATTGATAGTAAAATTGATGATAAAAATAGAATTTCATTTCCTAAGAAATTTCGTGAAGAACTTGGTGACAATCTGATTGTTACTAGAGGATTTGAAAGCTCTTTGATAGTTATATCGCAAAAACAGTTTGATCTTCTGCTTGAAGGAACAAAAGGAAAACCGATCATAAATAAAGAAGCAAGAGAGATTGAGAGATTTCTTTTGGGAAATGCAGTAGAAGTTAAACTGGATGAGAAAGGAAGATTTATTTTGCCTGAATATTTAAAAAGATTCGCAAACTTAAAAGAATCGGTTACTCAGTTAGGAATTATGAGATATGTGCAAATTTGGGATACGAAAACTTGGGAAGAGCATAACAAAAAACTAGAAGAAGAAATTGAGCCATTAACTAAGAAACTGTCTAAAAATGATGAATTATTACCATAAAAGTGTACTTTTAGAAGAAAGCATAGAAGCTTTAAATGTTGAAAGCGGCAATAAATACATTGACGCTACATTTGGCGGTGGTGGTCATGCAAGTCTTATTCTGAAAAATGGGGGATTCGTGCTTGGGATTGATCAGGATCAAGATGCAATTACTGCTGCAAGTGAAAAGTATGCGGATGAAATCAAAAAAGGCATTTTAACCTTAGCTAGAGGGAACTTTAGGAGAATAGATGAATTTGCTAAGAGTTTCGGAAAAGTAAATGGTATTATTTTTGATTTAGGATTATCTTCACATCAGATTGACAATCCTTCACGAGGGTTTTCATACATTAAGTCTGGGCCTCTGGATATGAGGATGGACCAGGGTCTTGGAGTTAAGGCAAGTGATTTAGTTAACGCTTTAGGAAAACAGGAGCTCGTGGAGTTATTTAGAAATTATAGTGAAGAGACAAATGCAAATAAAATCGCAGACATGATAATTAAGAGAAGAAAGATAACTCCTTTTCAAACAACTGATGATTTAACACTAACTTTAGCAACGGTTTATGGGTTCAGAACAATAAATGATTTTGCAAGAGCAACAGCGGGAAAAAGAGTATTCCAGGCATTAAGAATTGCGATAAACGATGAGATAGGAAGTATAGAGGAATCACTTCCCAAGGCGCTCTCTTTATTAGAAAGCGGGGGAAGAATAGTAGTTATAACCTTTCATTCATTAGAGGATAGAATTGTTAAAAAAATGTTTTTAATGTTTGAAGATAAAGGATATGGAAGAGTAATTACTAAAAAACCAATTCTTCCTACTGAAGAAGAGATTATTGAAAATGGAAGAAGTAAAAGTGCAAAGCTAAGAATATTTGAATTAAAATGAAAAAACCTATTTTAGTCTTAACAATATTAATATTAGTAATAGTTGGGCTTTTTATAACTAGAACTGCTATTTCAAATAAAATATCTACAAAAGGTGTAGCTTTAGGAAAAACTCAGGATGAGCTCACTAAATATAAAACAGAAAACGTAATACTTAGAGAAAAAATATTCGCACTCTCTTCGCTTACATATGTAGCATCAGAAGCTGCTAGAATTGGACTTGTAGATGGCAAATCTAATTTTGCCCTAACAAAGTCAAAACCAATCGCAGCTCTTCGATGATTAATAGACAAAGAACTGTTCTTCTTTTTTTCATTCTGATTTTTGGAATAATTATCCTCCGCCTTTTTTACTGGCAGGTTGTAAAAGCAGAGGAGCTTTCAACCTTAGGAAAGATTCAGTATGGGAAGTCTTTAAAAATTGAACCAGTAAGAGGTGAGATAAATGCATCAGATGGATTTCCTTTGGCCGCCAACAAAATAACTTATCTTTTATACGCAAATCCTAAGGAGTTAAAAGATAAACTATCAACTTCTAGAATGCTTTCTCAAACTCTTGGGCTTGATGAGGCATCAGTTAGCGCATCGCTTGATCAGGATCTTTTCTGGGTTCCAATTGCTCATGGAGTTAATTCGGAAATAAAGGATAAAATCGAAAACCAAGAAATACTAGGACTTGGATTCGAAAAACAATTTGAGAGATATTATCCAGAAGCTTCCATGGCTGCAAGTCTTTTGGGATTTGTTGGAAAGGATGAGAATGGAAGCTCCAAGGGTTATTCTGGGTTAGAAGGATATTACGATAGGCTTTTAAAAGGGAAACAGGGTTCAGCAGTTCAAATTCATGATGCAATCGGACGTCCTATTTTAGCTAGAGTAGATAATAGTAAATCTTTTGGAGTAGATGGCTCTAGTCTAACGCTTAATGTAGATCGTTCAATTCAGTATTTAGCTGAAAAAAAACTTAAAGAAGGAATTGAGAGGTATGGAGCCGCAGGAGGAATGGTTGCTGTAATGGATCCTAAGACAGGGTCAATCCTAGCGATGGCCAACTTTCCTACATTTGATCCGGCAAAATATGAAGAGTATTCTAGCGATTTATACAAAAATACTTTTATCTCAAGTTTATATGAGCCTGGTTCTACTTTTAAGCCTTTGGTAATGTCTGCAGCATTTAATGAAAAACTTTTAACTCCAGCTTCCAAATGTCCAATTTGTGCAGGACCAGTGAGCGTAGGAGGATATGATCTTCACACCTGGAATGATGAATATAGGGCAAATTCGACAATGCTTGAAGTGATTCAGCATTCAGATAATACTGGTATGGTTTATGCAGCGCAAAAGCTAGGTCTAGATCGAATGATTAAATATATAAACAAGTTTGGAATTGGGAAGCTTACGGGAATTGACTTACAAGGTGAGGTAACATCCGAAATTAAATCTAAAGAAAATTGGTATGCTGTCGATCTTGCTACAACAGGATTCGGTCAAGGAATATCAGTGACACCAATTGAGCTTTTATCAGCATTTGCATCTATAGCAAATAAAGGCATAATGATGGAACCTCACGTAGTTAATTCGGTAATTGATGAAAATGGAAAGGTTACGAAAATCCCTCCGAAAGAATTGGGAAGGCCAATTTCTAGTGCTACTGCAAAAGTTATGACAGAAGTTCTGGTAAATGCAGTAAATAAAGGAGAGGCGCAATGGGCTAGGATAAAGGGTTATCGTGTAGCAGGTAAAACTGGTACTGCATCAATTCCCGTTGAGGGACATTATGATCCAAATAAGACAATAGCTTCTTTTATAGGTTTTGCTCCAGCGAATGATCCTAAATTTATTATGTTAGTGATTTTAGACCGTCCAACTGCTAGAATTTACGGTGCAGAAACTGCTGCACCTATATTTTTTGGAATTGCCCAAGGTTTATTTTCATACTATGGTTTACCACCAGATGAATAAACACTAAATTATGAAAAAAATATTTATAAATTTTTACTTAGCATATCTTAGATTTTTTGCCCAAATCCAGTTAAGGAAAATAAGTCCGTTAATAATTGGTATCGGAGGGGCAAGCGGTAAGTCGTCGACAGCTCTTCTTCTGGGAAACGTTTTAAAAAATAAATATAAAGTGAAAGAAGGAAAAGGAAAGAATAGTGAAACAGGACTTCCTTTAAGTATTTTAGATATTGAGATGAAAGATTATTCGATATCTTCATGGATAAAAGCTCTTTTTGCTGCGCCATTTAAAACAATAACTAATCATAAAAAATACGACATTTATATTGCAGAAATGGGAATTGATAGCCCAAAACCTCCGAAAAATATGGATTATCTTCTTAGAATCCTAAAACCAAATATAGGAGTCCTCACAAATATTGATATAGAGCATAGTTTAAATTTTGATGAATTTGTAAAAGAAGAAGATATAGCAAAAAGAAGAGATGAGATTCTCGCAATAACAGCAAAAGAAGAAGGCCTTTTATTAAAGTCATTGGATTCAAATTCAACATCAGTAATTAATTTGGATGATGAAAATATTTCAGGTCTTTTACCTTTAAAGTCGAGAACCATAACAATTTCTTTGAAGGATAAAAATGCGGATTTTTATGTAAATCAAGTTAAAATTTCTAAAGATAATTTTGAAATGGGTTTTATTTTTCTTAAGGAAAAATATAAGCTTGAAATAAAATCTCCTTTACCAAAGTACTATGCGTATTCATTTATTTATGTAATAGCAATTTCATTTTTATGCAAGATAAATATCGAAGAAGTAATTACCTTAATTGAGCAGAATTTTTCTCTTCCGCCAGGAAGATTTTCAATTTTTAACGGAATAAAAAATTCTACAATAATAGATTCTTCTTATAACTCATCTCTTGCTGCAACAACAGGTGCGATTGAATCACTATCCTTGATGGCAAAAGGAAGAAGAGTGGGAATATTGGGAGATATGAGGGAATTGGGAACACTTTCAAGGTATGCTCATGAAACCTTAGCAAAAGTTATTTTAAAAAATTTAGATTTTGCAATTATTATTGGGCCTATGATGAGAGAGTATGTTGCCCCGATTCTTGAAAGAGAAAATTTTAAATTTATAAGTTTTGAAAAGTATAAAGATGCAAAAGATGAAATTATTTCAGATTTAAGAAATAATGATTTTATTTTGGTAAAAAGTTCTCAGAATACTTTGTTTTTGGAAAGAGTAGTTGAGATGCTTCTTGCAAACAAAAAAGATGTAGAAAAATTGCCACGCAGAGGTTCGTTCTGGAATTCTAAAAGAAGACTTTCTGGATAAAGGAGTACAATTAAAATATGTTGAGAAAAATAAAAAATTATTACCATTTGTGTGTAGCCATCTTTGCTAATTTATTTTTTCTTTTTCCAGGCAAAAAACTTACAGTTATTGGGGTGACTGGAACTGATGGAAAGACTACAACGGTTAATCTTATTTATCATATTCTTAAAGAAAATAACTTTCCTGTCTCAATGCTTACGAGTATCGGAGCATATGTAGGTAAAAAAGAATATGAAACAGGATTTCATGTAACAACACCAAGCCCTTTTATGCTTCAAGGATTATTGCGAAAAGCTTTGAAGGGAGGATCAAAGTTTTTTGTATTAGAAGTAACATCCCATGCATTAGATCAATATAGAACATGGGGAGTAAATTACGAAATTGGAGTCCTAACGAATATTACTAGTGAGCATTTAGATTATCACAAAACATACGACAATTATCTTAAAACAAAAGAAAAACTTCTTAAGATGGCAAAAATCGCAGTTGTAAATAAAGACGATGCATCTTATACATTATTATCTGAATCGAAAAACTTAAAATCAAATTCTAACTGGGTTACTTATGGATTTAATGAAAGTGCAGAAATAAATTTAAAAAATTTTAATCTGGATTCAAAAGTTTTAATAGGAGAGTTTAATAAATACAATGCTCTTGCTGCAGTAACAGTTAGTAAGTCTCTGGGTATTTCTGATGAAAATATAAATAAAGCTATAAAAACATTCAAGTTGCCTAGGGGTAGATTGGATTTTGTTTACGATGAGGAATATGCAGTTGTGATAGATTTTGCTCATACTCCAAATGCATTTGAAAAATTGTTAAGTTCACTTCGTGAGCAAACAAAAGGGAAAATTATTCATGTATTCGGATCTGCTGGAGAACGTGATCATGCCAAGAGGCCTTTTATGGGGGAAATTTCATCCAAATATGCAGATATCTTAGTTATAACTGCTGAAGATCCAAGAAGTGAAAGTGCTCTTAAAATAATAGATGAAATTGCCAGTGGAATTGAAAAGAAAGATGCAAAGGTATTTAAGCTTCCAGATAGGAGAGATGCTATAAATGCAGCAATCGAGATGGCTGCAAAAGGAGATCTTGTAGTTATTACCGGAAAAGCCCATGAAAAATCTATGACTTATGGATCAGAGGAAAGAGAGTGGGATGAGTATAAGGTCGTAGAGAATGCAATTAAAACAAGAAAATGAATTATAAGAAAATAAAAAAAATACATTTCACTGGGATAAAGGGCGTGGGTATGACTCCGTTAGCAATTATTGCCAAAGAAGCTGGATTTAGCGTAACGGGATCCGATGTTGCTCAGGAATTTATAACTGACAAAGAGCTTGAAAAAGCGGGAATAAATGACATTTTTTCTTTTTCAGAAAAAAATGTTGAAAATGTTGATTTGGTAATTGCTACAGGGGCGCACGGAGGAAGTGAAAATATTGAAGTAAAAAAAGCAAATAAACTTGGAATTCCAGTCTTGAATCAGGGACAAGCATTGGGAGTTTTTCAGAAAGGAGAAATATTTGGTAAAAAGTTTTCTGGAATTTGCGTTGCTGGTTCTCATGGAAAAACCACAACTACTGCCATGATAGCAACCGTTTTTGAAAACTCAAAGCTTAAGCCATCATATGTAATTGGAACTTCTGAAATTCCTACTCTTTCTTCATCGGGACATTTTGGAAAAGGAAAATATTTTATTACGGAATCAGATGAATATTATGCAGATATTGTGAGTGACAGAGTCCCAAAATTTTTGTATCAAAATCCTCAAATTCTAGTTGTAACCAATATAGATTTTGATCATCCCGATATTTATTCTTCGCTTGAAGAAATAAAAAAAGTATTTATAGATTTTTCAGAAAAAATTGAAGAAAACGGAGTAATGATCGCCTGTGGAGATGGTATGGAAAATAGAGATTTTCTAAAAAGAGTAAATAAAAGAAAAATAACTTATGGATTTTCTCCAGATAACGATTATGTTATCGATAGGACAAATTTTTCTCAGGACAAAATGTTTTTTTGGGTGAAATCGAAGGGGACTTTGCTTGGACAGTTTTCAATTAATGTTTTCGGAGAACAAAATGCAATTGATGCATTGGCAGCAATAATTTGTGGCATAGAAGCAGGTCTATCAATAGAAGTTATAAAAAAAAGTTTATCAACTTTTAAAGGTACTAAAAGAAGATCTGAGTTCATTGGAAATTTGAAAGATGGAGGACTTTTGTATGACGATTATGCACATCATCCAGCTGAAATAAAAAATACACTTGCAGCATTTCGTAAAAGTTTTCCTAAATATAAAATAATTCCAGTTTTTCAACCCCATATGTATTCTAGAACAAAAATTTTATTTAATGATTTTGTTAATTCTTTTAGTGATGCAGATGAAGTTTTAATTGCCGAAATATTTCCATCTTTCCGTGAGAAGAGGGATGAAAATTTTTCTTCAAAATTAATTACTGACGAATTAGAAAAAATTGGAAAGTCTTCAGCTTTTTTCTCAAATCTATCGGATGTGGTAGAATACTTATCTTCCAAACATTTTGATAGAAATACAATTATAATTACAATGGGAGCAGGAGATATTTACACTGTTGGGAAGCAGTTAATAAAAAATGGATAAATTTATTGTAAATGGTGGAGAGAAATTAATCGGATCTACTAAAGTTAGTGGTGCAAAAAATGTCGCATTAAAAGCTTTAGTGGCAGCATGCTTAACAGAGGGGGAAGTGGTCATCGAAAATATTCCACTGATTTCTGATCTTTTTACAATGATAGATATTATTGAAGAACTGGGTGGGGTTGTTAAAAAAGAAGATCATAGGCTTATCGTTAATATCCCAAATTTTAATACAAGTAAAATTTCTCTTGATAGCGCTGCAGAAGTTAGAACGTCTGCTCTTTTTATGTCACCACTCTTAGCAAGGACCAGGGAAGCTATTATTCCTAATCCGGGTGGATGCAGAATCGGAGCAAGGCCGATTGATAGAACTATTGAAGGATTAAAGCAGATGGGTGTAGAAGTTGAATATAGAAGCTCAGACGGATACTTTTATATGAAAGCTCCAAATGGATTATCGGGAACAGATTATACATTCAAGAAAAGCACGCATACGGGAACAGAGACATTGATTATGGCGGCCGTTCTTGCTAAAGGAAAAACAATACTTAGGAATTCTGCAGAAGAACCTGAGATTGATGAGTTGATTGTTTTTTTGAATAGTATGGGAGCGAAAATAAAAAAAACTGACCCGAGAACAATTGAAATAGATGGAGTTGAAAAACTTAATAGTGCGAATTTTACAATTGGTGCAGATCGAAATGAAGTAGTTACTCTGGCAATTGCTGCGCTTGTTACAAAAGGAGATATCTTTGTAGAAAATATTTCTGAAACTGGATTAAGGGAATTTATCGAAAAGCTTGAAGAAATTGGGGGAGGAGTAGAAATAAAGGCAAGTGGAATCCGATTTTATTACAAAGGTGCTATTACAGCTACAAATATAGAAACATCAATTTATCCCGGATTCATGACAGACTGGCAAGCCCCATGGGCAATCTTAATGACGCAGGCAGAAGGGGAATCAATTATTCATGAAAGAGTTTATGAAAGTAGATTCGGTTATGTAAAAGAACTTCAGAAAATGGGAGCGCAAATAGAGCTTTTTAATCCAGATGTAAAAAACCCGGAAGAGTTTTATAACTTTAATATTGAAGATGATCTATCTTCGAATAAACATGCTGCGAGAATTAAAGGACCAACTCCGCTTCACAATGCAATTGTTACTATTTCAGATTTGAGAGCCGGTGCCACATTGGTTCTTGCTGCATTAGCTGCGCAGGGGGAAAGTGTAATACTTGAAGTACATCATCTTGACAGGGGATATGAGAAATTTGAAGAAAGACTAAGTAAGCTTGGAGCAAAAATAATTAGAGAAACAGATGAGTAATTTAGCTGGTGTAATTCTTGCTGCTGGAAAAGGTACCCGCATGAAATCTAAAGATTCCAATAAGGTAACCGTGATGCTCGCGGGAAAACCAATGGTTCTTTATGCTTTAGATCATTTAAAAAATTTAAATGTAGACCCAATTGTAATTGTAGTAGGTTTTGCGAAAGACTCTGTAAAAAATTTAGTTAAAGAAAACGTAATTTTTGCTGAGCAAGAAAAAAGGCTTGGTACTGCTCATGCCGTAAAAGTAGCAATAAAACAGATCCCATCAGGAATTGAAAACGTTATTGTTATTCAGGGTGATGATTCAGCGTTTTACAAAAAAGAATTATTTGAATTGTTAACAAAAACTCACTTGACTAATCATAATGCTCTCACTTTCCTGACTGTTGAAATGGATAATCCAACAGGTCTTGGGAGAGTTATAAGAAATAAAGATGGATTGGTTGAAAGAATTGTCGAAGAAAAAAATGCAACCCATGAAGAGAAAAATATAAATGAAATTAATCCTGCATGTTATGTTTTTTCTATTAATTTTTTAAAAAAATATCTTTCGAAAGTTAAAAAGAATGAAATTTCAGGTGAATATTATCTCGTAGACCTAATTGAGATCGCCTTGAAAAATAATGAAAAAATTGAAGCAGTAAAAGGTGGAAAAATGACCTGGCGTGGGGTAAATACAAGAGAAGAATTACAAGAAGCAGAAAAACTTTATTTAAAAACCTCTTATTAGCTACGTAGAATTTTGATTAAAGAAACCATCTAAGCTATAATTAGCATATGGATTTTGCAAAACTCTTGGGTTTAACAATCCTGTCCATGGTGGCTACTGGTCTTTCAATAGTCCCATTTATAGATTTTTTATACAAAAAGAAACTTAGACGTCAGAGTCAAAAAACAGTTGATCTTTTCAACAAGCCAACTCCTTTTTTTGACAAATCAAATAATTGGAAAGTCGGAACTCCTTTTGGAGGAGGAGCGCTTATTATAATTGTAGTTACCGTTCTTTCGCTTTGGAGTTATGGAATTTTTAATGTTGAAATTAAACCCTGGGAAATTTTTGCACTTCTTTTCTCTTTTATCGCATTTGGGTTATTAGGTTTATATGATGACCTCAAAAAATTAATCTCAAACCCTACGCGTGTAGCATTTTTTGGTTTACGCTTTAGACATAAATTTATACTTCAGTGGATAATTGCTTTAGTGATTGCTCTAGTTTTATATTTTCCTCTTGGATATTCCACAATCTTTATTACAGGAATTGGATTAATAGATTTAGGTTTTGTGTATATTTTTCTTGCAATGTTTGCAATTGTATCCTTTGTAAATGCATTTAATATTGCTGACGGTTTGGATGGTCTTTCCTCGGGACTTCTATTGATTTGCTTAGGTGCTTTTCTTGCAATCTCATCGACTGGTCTTGATTCTACTCTGGCAATTTTTATAGCTATTTTAATAGGTAGTGTTTCAGCATTTTTGTATTTTAATATTTATAAGGCCAGAATTTGGTTAGGTGATGTTGGCTCAATGTCATTGGGTGCAATCCTAGCTGTAATTGGGCTTTTGAATAATAAGATTATCGCTTTAGCTGTAATTGGAGGAGTTTTTGTAATAGAAATTGGTTCATCATTGATTCAAATTTTAAGTAAAAAATATTTAGGAAAAAAAGCATTCCCTGTGGCTCCATTTCATTTGCTTTTGTTGAAGAGGGGATGGGAAGAGCCAAAAATTGTAATGCGAGCATGGCTTTTGGGATTCTTTTTTGCAATCGTCGGATTATTTATTGCAGTAATTTCTAAATAAACTCTTTCTGCTTTTTCCTTTTTTATCTATACTATGAATATGCTTCGTGTAAAAAAGGTATCTATAAAACGCGCTGATATAGCACTTTTAACTTCAGTAGTAATATTAACCTTTTTTGGTCTTTTTATGATCTATGATGCTTCAAGTTATGTGGCGTTCAGGGATTTTGGAGATAAATATAGATACATCAAGGATCAAATGATGTGGAGCGTAATTGGATTCACTTTTTTAACTATCGTTTCTTTTATTGATTATAAAAAATATTATAATTTAGCACTTCCTCTTTTGCTTGGATCGATTTTTCTTCTGTTTCTGGTTTTTGTTCCGGGTCTTGGTATTTCAGCGCTTGGTGCAAAGCGTTGGATTAACTTAGGTTTTTTTGTTCTCCAACCCTCAGAAATTATTAAGCTGGCTTTAACAATCTATTTATCAGCCTGGTTTAGCGCAAAAGAAAGAGGAAGATTTATGGCTTTTTTACTTCTTATTGGTTTTGTAATTTTTTTGGTTATGCTTCAGCCTGATATGGGAACTGCGATAATTATCCTCGGGGAATCCATGATTTTATATTATTTGTCAGGTGGAAGTATTTTGCATATTTTTTCTCTCATACCGGTAGTAGGGCTTGGAGGATTGGCTCTTATTTTACTAGAGCCTTATAGAGCTGCGAGATTAACGACATTTTTAAATCCAGAGCATGATCTGTCTGCATCGTCATATCATGTTCGTCAAATTTTAATTGCTTTGGGATCAGGTGGGTTAGTAGGAGTAGGTATTGGAAATTCTCTTCAAAAATTTGCTTATCTTCCTGAGGCAACTACTGATTCTATTTTTGCAATTATTGCTGAGGAAATAGGGTTTTTAGGTGTAATAATTTTTATTGCCTTGATGTTCTTTGTAGTTTACAGAGGATTTTTTATCTCAGTTAACGCGAAGGATACTTTTGGAAAACTCTTGGCAGGTGGAATTACTTCTTTTATTGCACTTCAGACAATAGTTAACTTAGGTGCGCAGACAGCATTGCTACCATTAACTGGGGTCCCGCTTCCATTTATTTCTTATGGAGGGTCAGCGCTGACGATGAATCTTATTTCAATAGGAATTTTACTTAATATCTCGCGACAAAGCGCAACTAATGACTCGCCGAGTTTGATAAAATCAATACTAAGAAAAAGAAAATAATATGAAAATTGCAATTGCCGGTGGACATTTGACTCCTGCTCTTTCTGTAATCGAAGAAATTCAAGATAAAGATGAAATTCTTTATATCGGAAGAAAATACGCCATGGAAGGAGATAAAGCAGTTTCCTTAGAATTTCAAACAATAACTTCAAGAAATATTCAGTTTGCAGAAATAAAAACAGGTAGAGTTCAAAGAAGTCTTACGAGACATACCCTGCCTTCAATTAGTAAGGTTCCGATTGGGTTTAGTAAAGCTTATCTAATTCTTCGAAAGTTTAAGCCAGATGTTGTTTTGTGTTTTGGTGGATATGTCAGTATTCCGATCGCATTTGCTGCAAAATCCCTTAGAATTCCAGTAGTAATACATGAGCAAACTTTGGAAGCTGGATTTGCAAACAGAGTGATCTCTCGTTTTGCGAAAAAAGTATGTATCTCATTTGATTCATCGATAAAATATTTTCCTAAAGATAAAATTATTCTTACCGGAAATCCAGTTAGGGATACAATTATTCATCCTAAAAAAAAGTTTGAAATTAGTTCCCAGGGACCTGTTATTTATATAACAGGAGGAAGTCAGGGATCACATTTTATAAATCATTTAATTTCCCAGACTTTATCTGAGCTTTTAAATAAGTTTACTATTATTCATCAGACAGGAGACTCTTCAGAATTCAAAGATTTTGATAAGTTGTCGATTTTAAAAGACGGACTTAATAGTGAAAAAAGGGGAAAATATATCATTTCCAAATTTTTTTCTCCTTACGAGGTAGGAGGAGTTATGAAAAAAGCTGATATGGTTGTATCACGTGCTGGAGTTAATACGATTTCAGAACTTATTGTTTTAGAAAAACCTTCTTACTTAATTCCTTTACCCATTTCTCAAAAAGACGAGCAGCTTAAAAATGCGCAACTTCTAAAAAAGCTTGGTCTTGGAGAACTGCGAGAGCAGGTTTCTCTTACTCCGGAATCTTTTTTGTCAGATATTAATTTTATGATGGATAATCTTAGTGAGTACAAAATAAAACACAAAAAATCCCATTTTCCTAAAGATGCTGCAAGAAGAATTATTGACGTAATTTATGCTGCCCAAAAGAACCTTAACTAAAAAAGAAAAGAAAAAAATACAAAGAAAAAAGCTCGGACTTAGCTTAATTTTTATTGGCCTATCTCTCATAGCTTTTATGCTTTTTTATTTAGTTTTTTTGGAAAAGGACCCGCCACTTATTAATCCGCTTTCAAAAGATCAGTCATCTACTGATTCAAAACTTATAAAAATTTTAAAAGAGGAAAAGATAGAGTATAAAGATATAGAAACCACAAAAGATCTTAAATATAGAATTAAATTTGATAAAAATGGAGAAGCAATTCTTACCCCCGAAAAAAACTTAGAAGAACAGATAGCCTCTTTACAATTAATCATTTCTCAGCTTAAAATAGAGGGTAGGACGTTCAAGCGTCTTGATTTTAGTTACGAAAAGCCAATAATCACTTTTTAACAATGACAGAAGGAAAAATAATCGTCGGTGTAGATATAGGTACCTCAAAAATAATTACAATTATTACTCGTGTAGATGAATTTGTAAATGTAATTGGAGTTTCAGAAGTTCCCTCAAATGGCATAAAAAAAGGGCAGATTGTAAATATAGAAGAAGCCGTTTTAGCAATAAATTCTTCCATTGAAGCTGCAGAAAGAATGGCAGGTGTCTCTGTTTCAAGAGTTGTCGCATCGGTTGGTGGAGGGAGTATTGAATCCCAAAATTCCCATGGAGTGGTAGCAGTTTCTCAACCAGAAGGAGAAATAAACTCCATGGATGTGTCGCGCGTGATTGATGCGGCAAAAGCGATTTCTCTTCCCTCAACAAAAGAGATAATTCATGTTCTTCCTAGAAATTATACCGTGGACGGTCAGGAAGGAATTAAAGATCCTGTAGGGATGAGTGGAACCAGACTTGAAGTCGAGACACATATAATAACTGCAGGGAGTCCGACGGTCAGGAACCTTGAAAAAGCCTTTTCTCAGGTAGGAGTAGATGTGGAATCACTTGTTTTCTCAGGTTATGCTAGCTCTTTATCAGTTTTATCAGAGACAGAAAAAGAACTTGGTGTTGTTTTGGTTGATATAGGAGCTGGAACGACCGATATATCAATTTATATTGACGGAAGTGTTGCTTATTCTTCAGTTCTCCCAATTGGAGCAAGACATATTACAAATGATTTAGCAATTGGGCTTAGGATTTCTCTGGAATCAGCAGAAAAGGTTAAATTATTTTTATCAAAACCAATAAAAAAAGTTATTAAATATGATGAACCAGAAGAAAAAGATAAGAAGTCGCAAGATGAGGTGGATTTAGCTTCTTTGGGACTTCCTGAACAATTAAATAAAGTATCTCAAAAGACACTTGTAGATGGAATAATTAGGCCTCGTTTAAATGAAATATTTACAATGGTAGGACTTGAGATCAAGAAATCTGGATTTGGTGGTCAAACTCCTTCAGGGTTAGTAATAACTGGAGGTGGAGCAAGAACAGTAGGAGCAGTGGATTGCGCAAAAAGAATGTTGGCTATGCCGGTAAGAGTAGGGGAACCTCAAAATATTAAGGGCATCATTGATGAAATTCAAGATACTCCTTATGCAAATGTAGTTGGTCTTTCAATTTATGGAGCGATGAATAGTGCTCCTATGGCTTCTGGATTCAAAATGCAAATTCCGGGAATACCTTCTGTGAGGCTTGGAAAAGCTCCTAAAAAGTTTATAGATCTAATTAAATCCTTCATTCCGTAAAATGGATTATATACTGTCTTTTTTTTCACATTTAATTATTTTAAGAATAATTAAGTATAAATATCCGCAATTATTTATTAAGAATATATTTTACTATTCATTGGTTTTTTTGATAATATCTTTTATTTTTAATTTTAGTTTAGGTGTTTTGCTTGGAATATTTGGGGATAGAAATATTGCGATCGCTATTCTGGCTCTAGGTTTAAATTTTCCACTAGAAGCAGGAATATTTTATTACTTAATTGCTAAAAGAAATAATCAATATTTAAAATTAGCAATATTTTATAGTATTTCATACTTGATATATTTAATTATAATTTCTGCTATAGGTTTAATTATTGGGAATTTAATAATATAATTTTATTGAATTTATTCAACATTTGTTAAGCAGGCTTCTAACTACTTGCAAAAAGATTTTTCATCTGGTACGATTTCGGGACTATGCTCATCAAGCCTCAGACAACTAATTTTGCTAAGATCCGTGTGATGGGTATAGGTGGTGGAGGCGGAAATGCCCTTAACTCCATGATATCTCAATCCTCAATTCAGGGTGTAGATTTTATATCAGTCAATACTGATGCGCAGGCACTTTTGCTCAATCAAGCAGCTACTAAAGTTCAGATAGGTGAAGAATACACCAAGGGTTTGGGATCCGGTGGAAATCCCGAGGTAGGAGCAAATGCTGCAGAAGAATCATATGAAAAATTAAAAGATATTCTCGATGGAACTGATATGGTCTTTTTAACTGCAGGAATGGGTGGAGGAACAGGAACAGGTGCTACTCCCGTAATTGCAAGAGCTGCAAAAGAAGTGGGCGCACTCACAGTCGCTGTGGTAACTAAGCCATTTACTTTCGAGGGAACTCGTCGAATGGTATCCGCTGAAGAAGGAATAGAGCTTTTAAAAGATAAAGTTGATACTTTGATTGTTATCCCAAACCAGAGAATCTTAGACGTAGTTGATAAGAAATTGTCTTTGCTTGAAGCTTTTAAAGTTGCAGATTCTGTTCTCACTCAGGGAGTACAAGGAATTTCTGATCTTATTACTATGCCAGGACTTATCAATGTCGACTTTGCTGATGTAAGAACCATTATGCAAAATGCTGGCTCTTCTCTTATGGGTATTGGAACTGGAGTTGGAGAAAATAGAGCACAGGCTGCAGCTCGTTCTGCTATAGCTTCACCTCTTCTTGAAATTACCATGGAAGGAGCAAGAGGTGTTCTTTTCAACGTGATTGGTGGACCCGATCTCACTATGAATGAGGTAGATGAAGCAGCAAAGATTATTTCTCAAGCGGCAGATAGTGATGCAAATATTATCTTTGGAGCCACAATTGATGAAACCATGAGAGATCAAATGAAGATTACGGTTATAGCCACAGGCTTTGACTCAGCCCGTCAAACACTTAGGGAATTTGTTGCCCCTCCAATAAATCAAAATTATCATCAAAATCAAAATGTGAATTTTGGACAATCGAATCAGCCTCAAGAAGAAAATCAGAACCAGAATCAAAACCAAAACTTAAATCAGAATCCTACAAATAATCCTCCAGCTCAGGAAACAGACGAGGAGGTCTGGGACATTCCCGCATTTCTAAGGCAGAAGAATTAGTTTATGTTTGGATATCCCATTAATTAGATGTATTTGCTGTGAAACTCTCCGATTTTTGATACTAATTCTTCAATTTCATATGCAGAGGTATTTATATTATGTTCGGAGAAAGTCCTTAACCCTTCAATAATCTTTTGTACTGCTAATGCCCTTTTTTTATTCAACTTGCCAATCTTGATATCGTTTTTAACATAAGTTCGTGAGACTATTTGTAGTGTAGCAAAGAAAAGCGACGATTCGATAAAGACATTAGATATATCCTTAATTTCTACACTATGTGATTGAGACGAAAATAATTGACTGAATTTAAATGTTATTCTGCTCTCTTCAACAACAATGGTGTTTGGAAATATATCCCACGGAAAGGTGGAGGAGATGGTAATGATTCTTCTATTTGATTTTTTCACTAAGTCACTGACTGTCTGGTCATCTAGCTCCTTCTTTGTAGCCAGATTAGTAATATGAGCATCTCTTCCTAACTTGGCAAATCCCTCTCTCTGAGTATTTATTTCTATTCTGGCCTTCTTTAATTCATCTATTTTTCTAAGCTCCTCTCTTTGAATATGTAGCTTCTCAAGCAAGTAGCTTGTATCTTTTTTTTCAAGTGAATCGTTTTCTTCTTGTGTAGCATCTTTGTTCGATTTTAGATTACTGGAGAAAATTATATTTTGCTTTATATCCATACTTTTATTATAGTCTATTGGAGGAATAGATTTTTATGATTGACTGGTAACCTTAAAAACTATACTTAATTATGTGGTTTTAGTAAATTATTGAATCAAAAAACTTTGAAGCTTGTGATATCCCCGCATTTCTAAGACAGAAGAATTAGTTCTTCTATAACCACGAATACTGTTAATTTTTATAATTTTTGATGTTATTTCTAGTATAATATATCCATGGGGGATGTTTCCGGAAAAGATTTACCAGCTCCACATCGGCCTCTAGGATCTCCTGCTAATGGTGTAGACAAGGGATTAACTGTCACACATCAATCCTCGGAATTATCTCCGGTTATAAGAATGGATTTGGAAGAAGCTAGTAAGATAGTTGGGTCTATAGTTGCTACTCCAGAAAGCTTGATTACTCCAGATAGTTTGCATCCGATTCCTTTCTCCCAAGAACAAGCCCATCAGGCAATTATGACGTATGCAGACCATTTAGTAGCTGAAACACCAGATTTACGTAGAATTAAAATTGCATATAAACCACTTCAAGGCGGAACAAAATTAGCATTAAATGTAGCATATAATTCTAACGGTGATCCTGATTTCATTTATTTTAGTTATGGTAGCGAAGAGCCGATGATAATTTTTAATTATAGAGATGCTTTAGGAAAACACCCTTTTAAAAGAGAAGTAGTTAGATTTACTGATAAAATAAAAAACAGAGAAGTTACTCAAAATACATTGAGGACTGGAGATAATTTAGACGATTATAGGTTTTTATGGCGTGGATTGAGATGGATGGGTGTGAATTTCATGCGCTGGAAAGAAAAAGATGTAGCAATAATGCCTGATGATTTAGATAGGTCCTTGCAACCGGGATTAGACGTATCGCGAAACTCAAGCTTACAAATTAAGTAATTCAGCTAATTTTCAGATTTTATGCATAATATGCTTGTATGAATAAAAAAATAATTTTAGGAGTTGCGGCACTTTTAGTAGTAGTTTTATCAGTTGGTTTTATTTTAAAGGGTTCAGAATTAATTAGTTCTAGAGATATGGATAATGATTCTGATTCTTTGGAAATGAACGAAACAGGAAATAATAGTCAGTCTTCAGTGTTGAATGTGGACACATCCAAAAAATTCTCTCTTTCAGAAATTTCAAAACATAATACCAGATCAGATTGCTGGAGTAGTATAAATGGTAAAGTTTATGATCTTACGTCTTGGATTGATGAGCACCCAGGAGGATCTGATAGGATACTAGGGATTTGTGGAATGGATGGATCCAGTCAGTTTAACTCTCAGCATTCAGGAGAGCGTAAGCCAGAAAGTTATCTTTCCTCTTTTTTAATTGGATTACTCCAATGATCTGAATGTAAGTTTTTAAGCTATTGAGCTTTTGTGCGTGAAATAATATAGGATATTTTGGTTAAATTGAGGTTCTCGCTTGCTGTTATAATGAGTATCATGAAAGAAAATAAACTTGTACTTAGGTTCCTTCCTATTCATGTTATAAATCCAAGAGCAAATAAAGAAAGATCAATTGATATTGGAGAAGAGCTTGAATCGCTTATAAACACCCTGGGTGGTGAAATAGTTGATAGAGTAGTTCAGAAACTAAACAATCCAGACATGGCGACTTTTATAGGAAAAGGTAAAGTATTAGAAGTAGCTGAGATTGTAAAAGAAAAGAAAATTGACGTAGTTGTGTTAAATAATGTAGCAAAGCCAAAACAAGTTTTCAATTTAAAAACCGCTTTTCAAAAAGCAAATCCAAATATAGAAGTTTTCGATAGAGTTGATCTTATACTTCACATTTTTGATAAACATGCTAAGACTAAGGAAGCAAAACTTCAGATTGAACTAGCAAGAATGAAATATATGGGTCCTCGTATATATGGGATGGGATTAGTAATGTCTCGTCAGGGAGGCGGAATTGGAACATCTGGGGTTGGGGAGACAAATACAGAACTTATGAAAAGGCATTGGAGAAATGAGATAAAAAAAGTTAATGATGAACTGAATAAATTAAATGAAGATCGTGAGAAAAGAATTGAAAGAAGAAAAAAAGAAGGATATAAGACAATTTCTATTGTCGGATATACAAACGCTGGGAAAAGTAATCTTTTTAACAGATTAACGGGAAAAGAAGTTCTCGTAGAAGATGTTCTGTTTGCAACTTTGGATAGCGTGGTTGGTGAAGTCTATATTCCTCAACTGGCATCAAATGTTTTATTTTCAGATACTATTGGTTTTATAAGGAACCTTCCTCCGAGGCTTATTCAGGCTTTTAAATCTACACTTCTCGAGTCAGTTAATGCTGATGTCATTCTTCATGTTATTGATTCTTCAGACAAGGAGAGTTTTGAGAAAATAAAAGTAGTCGAAGAAATTTTAGATGATTTAGGGATTGACTCAGCGCGTGTAATATATGTATTTAATAAAATTGATAAAATCTCAGATAAAGATAAAAGTATTTTAGAAGAAAAGAATAAATCTTACTCTCCAGTTTTTATTTCGGTTAAGGAAGGAGTAGGGCTGGAAAAATTATTCGGTGAGATTGTGAATAGAGTAAACCAACCCTGAACGTAAAAGTCGTATATAAAACAAAAAGGTCCGCTTTTTGGGCAGGCCTTCTTGCTTATTTGACCGCTTTACTATTTGTGATAGTAAAGATTTATTTCCCTAAAAATCACTAGTAAACTTTAGGTAAGTCTGAAGTTGTGCACTACTCAGACATAATTAGCGTAATACTATTTTATAGGCTTGTCAAGTGCTCGACATTAGGATTGACAAATATAGCTATTAGGATTATTATGCGAAGCTATGAGACGTGGAGAGATTGTATTAACCTTAGCCGCAATTTTAGGTGGCGCTTCAATTCCTATTGGTATGGCCGCTGATAGATTGCCATATAGACCTTCTCAAATAAATGGGCAAAGCCCATTAAATTGTGCTTCTGGTAATGATGCTTCGGCCTATGCCCTTAAAGGAACTTTAGTTAAAGGAGATCCTATTAGATTGGGAGGAGGAAAGACTCTTACAAATAAGTTGTTGCCTGTTGTTGAATTATCTGTAGGAGAGAGTGGGGAAGCGAAATTAGATATTCTCGATCACAATACACCAGTTACCTCAAATGGAACCCAGGCCTCATTTGTAGATGCAGGAATAAGATATGATGTTCTTTCTGATCCAAGCGAAAGTAATGAAGTAGTTCTTTTTGATATTATTCTCTCTTGCGCAAATAAAGCTTGATATAATTATTAGGCTGAATGTTTACTAGATTTAAAAGCCTTCTTCGGAAACCAGATCCATACATATACTTTTCATTCATTTTTATAATTATTGGTTTCTTTTTGAGATTTCATTTTTTCCAAAATCTTTATATAGGTGGAGATAACGCTAGGGATGTACTGATAGCAATTACTTCACTTGAAAAACATAGCTTACCTCTTATTGGCCCATTCTCTTCAGCTGGTCCATTTGTAACTGGTCCAATTTATTTTTGGATATTAATACTTGGGTTAATACTTTTTCCACTTGGAATATCGAGTCTTTGGTTTTTGTTTTTAATCTTAGGAACTTTTAGTCTTTTTGTTTACTTTTTGATTGGATTTTATTTGGGAGGAAAAAAATTAGCTCTTTTAACTACAGCATTCTCTGCTACTTCACTTATTTTAGTTAATTGGTCATTAAACGTTAGTAATCCAACCTTAATTATTTTTTCTGAAGCACTAATCTTCCTATCTTTCATTTTATTTATTCAAAAGAAAAAAAATATCTTTGCATTTTTATTGGGAATTTCTCTTGGGCTAGCATTAAATGCTCATTATCAGGCAATAAACCTTTTTATTTTTATTCCATTTTTATTCTTTGCGAAAATAAATTTTTCAAAAAAAATCATTGCAGTTTTTGCATGTCTATTGGGTTTTATTATTCTTATGCTGCCAATTTTATATTGGGACTCACATCAAAATTTCTCAAATATAAAGAATATTTTGGATTATTTCCTGATTGCTCAATATAGAATTTATGTTCCAAATAGCTGGAAGATTTTTATTTTCCAGGACATGAGCTATTTTTTGGGAAATGTAATTGGAGGAAATAAAATTATTGGATTAGGAAGCATAGGTTTTATCGGATTATCATTTATTTTAGGAAGTTATAAAAAATTAATCTCTAGAGAATTTCTTTCACTTTTTATTATTTTCTTCGTTTTGTTTTTATTAAATCGTTTTTATCATGCGCAGCGTTCAGAAGCTTATTTACTGTATTTTATTCCATTTGTAATAGTTCTAGTTAGTTTTGGGTTTAATGCTATTTTAGAAATTATAAATCACAGAGTTTTAAAAATTATTATTGTGATATTTATTTTTCTATTGATAATTGGAAACTTGATAACGCTTCGCCCAATTTTTGCAATTCAAAATACAAATATTCCTACGTTTTTCATTCCCATAAACGATTTAAAAAATAGATATCCCGGTCAGAAGTTTTCACTATTTGATAAGCAAAGTAAAAATGGAGGATCAGCTTATCCACTTAGTTTGGTCATGTATTTTGAAAATCTTCAATCAAAAGATGGGAGAGAAGTAGCTATAAATTGTATACCGGATGAAATATGTAGCGAAAAGGACAGTATTTCGCATGTGAGTGGAATCCCAATAATTGATATTTCTGATTTAAATTCTAAGGAAAAAAGTATGTACATAAATATGAATAAAGACTCTGTTTATGAATCCCTCATTGGCTGGAGTAAAAGATATGAGCTTAAGAGTTCATTTAGTTTTAAGAAATATTTATTAGAAAAAATAGGGTTGAAGTAGAAATATATTAGTGATATTCTAAATTACTTATGCCCCCTTCCTCGATTTGTTTTGTTGATACCGAAACTACTGGATTAAATGCTGGATATGGCAAGATCATAGAAATAGGGGTTTTAAAAGTTGTTGATGGAAAGGTAGTAAATGAATTCAAAACACTTCTAAACCCAAAAATGTATGTCGATCCTTTCATTCAGGATTTGACAGGGATAAATCCCCGGGAGCTCGAAGATTCTCCATTTTTTGAAGATATTTCTGAAAAATTACTTGAGCTTTTTTCAGATAGCGTAATTGCAGCGCATAATGTTCGTTTTGATTACGCATTTTTAAGACAGGAATTTAAAAGAGTCGGGGTTAAGTTTTCTTCTAAACAAATGTGTACTGTAAAACTTGCCAGACTTTTGTATCCAAATCAAAAGAGATATAACTTAGATTCAATTATTGAAAACTTTAATATAGAGTGTGTTAATCGTCATCGTGCATTTGATGATGCTAAAGTAATTTGGGAATTCTATAAAAAATCACAAGAAACAATAAAACCAGAATTGTTTGAACAGGCGCTAAGTATTGTTCTAAAAAAACCTTCACTTCCGTCTGCCATACCCGGGGAATTTTTCGATGATTTGCCAGATTCTCCAGGAGTTTACATTTTCTATGGAGAAAATGGGGTAGTTTTATATATAGGAAAAAGCATAAATATCAGAGATAGGGTTTTGTCTCATTTTTCTAATGACCATCTTTCTCTAACTGACATGAAAATTTCCCGTGAAGTCAGAAGTATTGAGTATGTTGAGACAGCGGGTGAGCTAGGAGCGCTTTTGCTGGAGTCTACGCTTATAAAAGAACAAAAGCCGCTTTATAATAGACTTCTTAGAGAATCCAGGAAAATGCCTATTCTTCTGAAAAAAATTGATGAAAATGGTTTTAATTCTGTTGAAATACGTGAACTATCGGAAATTGATATTGATCAGATAGAAAATATACTTGGAGTTTTTAAATCAATTAAGCAAACAAAAGAATTTCTCCATAACGTAGCTAAAGAATTTTCCCTGTGTCCGCGTTTACTTGGGCTCGATAAAGGAAAAGGACTTTGTTTTTATTTTCATTTAGGTCAGTGTAAAGGCGCATGTGATGGTAAAGAGGCGAGCGTGAAATATAATCTTAGGTTTGACGAAGGGTTTTATCATAAGAAAATAAGACCTTGGAGATTTGATTCACCAATTATTATAAAAGAATTAGGAGATAAGAACGAAGCGCATTTAGTAGATAAATGGTGCTATTTGGGAAGTGTAAAGAATGAATTTGAGGATTTAGCTGAAATAAAAAAAGAATATAGATTTGATTATGATACTTACAAAATTTTAAATAGATTCATAATGGATCCTAAAAATGAGAAAAAAATAAGGCCTGTGAGACTAGCTTCATAATACCTATTGACAAGATGTTTATTTCTTTGGCAATATAGATATATGCCCAAAAAGAAATCAGTAAAGTCTACAAAAGCTCCAGCAAAACCAAGTCAGAAAGATTTATTTAGTGCTCATCCTCATCTTAAGTGGTTATTACCGATTTTTGCAGTTGTTGCTCTCGGATTTGCTGTTCTGGTATATAAATCCGATAATATGGATGATACTAAATATGATAAATCTCATGTGATCAAGGAAGAAGTAAAAAGCAAGTTAATGAATGATAACGATAATAAAACAGACGATGATATGACCTCTCCAGTCCCCACAGTTTCTTATTAAAGTTTCTAATTAATTTTCGGACATTTCATGTATAATTTAATACTTGATGATAGATTATAGTGAAATTAACTCAAATAAAACAGGAAACAAAATTAAGTTTTTAGTAATTTTCTTATGCACTATTGCGCTAATTCTATATCTTTCTTTGGGTATGCTACCTCATTTAAGGGATAGTAATAAAAAAAATATAAATAGCGCTGATTTGCAAAAAGAAGAAAGGAGTGTATATATCGGATTCTGGACAGATAATTTTTATGACTTAAATACAAAGAAGATAAATCCACACGTAATGAGGTTAATAGAGAAAAAAATAGATAAGAAAGTGGCTATAGTAAATTATTACCACGGATGGGAACAATTGGGTAATCCTCTTCTTGTCGATGAGTTGAATGATATTTCTCGCCAAAAGTGGATCCCTATGATTAGCACAAATCCTTATTTTTTCAAAGAATGCATTTCCAGTAAAAACAATTTATATGAAGCTATATATAAAGGTGTTTGTGATGAATTTATAAAAAGAGCTGGGAAAAACATTGCTAATTATAAGAAACCTGTATTTATTAGATTTGCTTGGGAAATGAATCTAGATACAATGGATTGGGGAATTAAGAAAACATATAGTACTAATAAAGATTTTATTAATGCCTGGAGAAGGGTTCATGAAATTTTTAATGATCAGGGTGCTACGAATATTATCTGGGTGTTTTCGCCAAATGTAGATACTCCAAACAGTATTGATTTTATTGAGCTTTATCCTGGTGATGAATACGTTGATTGGGTTGCTTTGGATGGTTACAACTGGGGGGAAACACAGTCGTGGAGTTCATGGCATGAGTTTGAGACGATTTTTTCAAAATCATATTATAAAATGCTTAAGCTTGCTCCAAATAAAAAATTCATGATTGCAGAAACTAATTCAGTAAGCCAAGGGGGTAGTAAAGCTGATTGGTATCGTGATTTACTTGATTTAGAAATCCCAACTAGGTTTACAGAGATTGATGCTATTATTTTTTTTAATGAGGATAAAACAAAAGAGGAAAATGCAAATTGGCTAATAGACAGCGATAAGGATTCTCTGAATTCATTAAAAAAGTACCTGAAGAAACCAATATATAGATCTTCCTTCAGTAATAAAAATGTATTAATATTGCAAGAATAGATAGTAAGCTAGATTAGATAACCGCCTTATAGTATAATATTTTTCCATGTTTTTTAGAAAGAATAAATCGAACTCTTTTGAGGTAAAGAACTATTCGCCGATGACACGTGTCGAAAAAGTTTTTTACTTAATTCTAATCACAGTTGGACTTTTTACAACTATAAGATATCTTGTATGGTGGTTTAACCCTCAACACCTTCCTAATAACTGGTTTCATGATTCTTTCAACTATAGTTTTATATTTGATTATCTTCTTTTTGGGTTTTTGTCTTTTGTTGTATTTATTGGTTTATTTTTGAGAGTTGGTACCTGGTTCACTACCTGGTTTATGAGAAGGCCCAGACACGAGGACCCTCCTGAGGGATTGAGGGTTGCATTCCTAACATGTTACGTACCAGGAGATGAGCCATTAGAGATGCTTGAAGAGACACTCGCTGCTATGCGAGATGCGGATTACAAGCATGATACATGGGTTTTAGATGAAGGCAATACTGATGAGGTTAAGCTAATTTGTAAAAAATTAGGTATTAATTATTTTTCCAGAAAAGGTCTTGAGCACTATAATCAAAATCAGGGATGGTTTAAGAAAAAGACTAAGGCTGGTAATTTGAATTCCTGGAGGAATGAGTATGAGCATCTTTACGATATAGTAGCGCAGGTGGATATGGATCATCTACCGTACAGAAATTACCTCACAAAGCAACTTGGATATTTTAAAGATCCTAAAGTTGGATTTGTAGGAGCACCACAGGTATATAAAAATACCAACAATTGGATAGCGCGTGGGGCATCTGAGCAGACACATTTTTATTATGGTCCAATGCAGCAGGGATTCTATGGTGCAAATATGCCTTTTTTAATAGGAACGACGCATGTATATAGGGTTGAAGCTATGAAAAATTTTGGGGGATATATTCCTACGATAGCTGAAGATTATTTGACTGGTGTATATTTTTTTAGTAATGGATGGAAAGGGGTATATCTTCCACAAGTAGTAGCAGAGGGACATGGGCCTGTTAATTGGGTAGGTTATTTTAATCAGCAGACAAGGTGGAGCTATGGATTGTTTGAGATACTTTTTAAACATTCATATAAACATTTTTTTAAACTTACCCTAAAACAAAAAATTAATATATTTTACTCTCAGCTATTTTATTTTACTGGACTGTCAACTTTTTTTGGAGTTATACTTATCTTTTTATATTTGGCATTTGGAATTACTTCGGCAAATATGAAATTTAATGAGTGGATAAGTTATTCTTTTCCAGCTTACTTATCAGGAATGATGATTATGGTTTATTTGCATAAATACTATATTGATCCCAAGAATGAGCCTGTCATTGGTTTACGGGGAATGATAATTTCTCAGATGGCAAATATAATTTATACTCTTGCATTCATTAAGTTTTTAACAAGAGGAAAGTTAACATATGTTGTAACTTCGAAGAATAATAGTTCAAATATTAGGGGAGGAGGGATAAAAATATTCAAACCCTTTTTAATTATAATATATTTCTTAAGCTGGGGATTAATATTTAGCATAATATTCAACCATGAATCTTTAGTCATGAGATTTTGGGCTATCTACACTACCCTATTTTTTAGTGGGTTAATAACAGTTTCATATTTAGAGGATTTGAAAATCATTTATTATAAATTTAAAGATTTTATTTTACCTTTTAAAAAAATCCAATTTGAAGATGGTGTCTGATTATTTTTCAAAAGCTTGATTTTTTTATTGGATTGTGAAAAAATCAAGCTTCAATACTTATCATGAAAAAAATTATTGTTACTGCATTATTACTTTCTTTTTTTTCTGTTTTTTTAACTAGATCTACGTTTGCATACGGTGGTGCAAATCTACCTCCAGGTACTCCTCCTCCTGTTAAGATTAAACTAGTATGTAAATATGAGAATAAAATAATAAAAATATTTGCTAATAAAAATAAAATAGTTAAAATACCTAGGTGTGAAATTGTGATAATAAAAAATAATAATTTTAATGAAAGAATTTCATCTTTTATAAATGAAGCTCAGGAAAATTATTAAAATAAATGCTTCTTCCCAATCCTTCAAAAATAGACAAGTTTCTATATATTGATAAGACCCCAAATTGGAAGATATATTCTTTTTATTCTTTTGGTATATTTTCTTGGATTCTAATTTCGATTGGGTACCTTTCGGTAATAGGACTTGATCCGTTTTATACATTCATAATTGCCCCAATTATGATTTTCCTTACAATTTATCAGTTATTTAGTTTTAGCCTGAATTTATTTTATAAACAATTTAATAAAAATAAACATTTGGAATTTATAAATGAGTATTGGAAAGAGGGAAATGAGCCATCAGTAGACATTTTTCTTCCTATAAGCGGTGAAGATATTTTAATTCTAGAAAATACTTGGCATTATGTTAATAAATTAGATTACAAGAACTACAAAGTATATGTTCTAGATGATTCCAAGAACTATCCAGATCAGATAAGAGATTTATGTAGAAAATACGGATTCTCTTATTTAAGAAGGCAGAATGTCGGTGAGATGAAAAAAGCAGGAAATTTAAAATATGGTTTCGAGAATTCAACTGGTGAGTATATAATCATTTTTGATGCGGATTTTGCACCCAATTCTGATTTCATCAAACACACACTTCCATATATGACTAACAAGAAAATAGGCATACTACAAACTCCGCAGTATTTTGATAATTCTATGGAATCTTATAAAAGTTCCAAGATAGCATATAATTCTGCATTTGCCGAAGAACCATTCTATCGTTTTATACAGGTATCGAGGTCAAGGTTCAATGGGACTATTTGCTGTGGCTCAAATGCTGTTTACAGAAGATCAGCCTTGGAAGAAATAGGTGGACCTTATCAAATAGAACACAGCGAAGATGCGCATACTGGCTTCGAGCTTGTTACAAGAGGATATCTAGTATCTTACATGCCTGTAATTCTGGCTATGGGTTTATGCCCAGATAATAATTATACTTTTTTTCATCAGCAGCATCGTTGGTGTATGGGAAGTATGAGTATGATGTTCTCAAGAAGATTCTGGTTTGCGAGTGTAAGTTGGAAAACTAAATTCTGCTATATAACTGGTTTCATGTTTTATCTTCATAATCCATTAATTTTCATATTACCTCTACAATTGTTTTGGGTTTTATTTATCTACAATGATTTTGTTCCAAAAGGAATAAGTTATTTATATCTTCCTAACATTATTTTTTCATTTATTTTTGTTTTTTTATTCCAAATTGCAAAATTTAAACCTGGTTATTTTTCAATTTTAATATCGAGAATTTATGCTTATTCTCATGCTGTTACAGCCTCAATTTTTAAAAGATCTGTTGGTTGGGTTTCTACAAATACCAGGCAAAGAAACCTATCCAAAGCCTATCAGCAGACTCTTATTTTCTCGTCAATATATATGATTATATTTATATACTTAATTTTGCTTGGGATAAAAATTGGAGATATAAAAATTTTTAATTATAAATACTGGTCATTACAATTGTGGATAATATACGATTTTGTACTGACAGTAATATTTGTTTGGATTAACATCAGCACAGCATTAGAGATAATTAGAAAAGATGAATATGAATATGAAAATACAAAACTAGAAATAAATAAGACATAAAATAAAAATCATGGTTCGCTACAAAATTACTTTTTTTACTATTTTGATTCTCTCAATTATTCTAAGAATTGTTTATTTAGATAAATTATCTTTTTGGCAAGATGAATTATTTAGCACGCGTTATTTAAACATAGGTATAGAAAAAATTATTCCTTATATATTTCAAACGGAATTAAACATGGGATTATTTTATTTTCTTTTAAATCTTTGGGCAAAATTTATTAATTATAATTCTGAATTTAATTTAAGACTTTTACCTGTATTTTTTTCGGTTGTCGCAGTCCCATTTGTATATTTGATAGGAAGTAGCTTATTGAAGGATCGGAAGAAATCAATCATAATAGGTATTTTGTCCTCATTTTTAATTTCAATTAATTCTTTTAATGTGCAATATGCGCAGGAGCTACGGGCATATAGCTTGGTGACGTTACTAACATTAGTATCTACTTATTTACTAATTAAATTCGGTGAAAATAAATCTCTAAAATATGTTTTTATATATACAATAATAAACATATTATCAATTTATGCACATTTTTTTGCCTTACTTGTTATTTTATCTCATGCAATTTCTATTTTGTTTTATTTAATATTTTATAATGAAAAGTTTCCTTGGAAAACAATATTAGCATCATATTTAATTACTATATTATGTATTTTACCTGTTTATTATTTTGTTAATTCGAATTCAAATAATTCATTGAATTGGATACAAAAAATTAATGCAAAGACTTTAATCAATTTTTTAAACAAAATTATTGGAAATAATGGATTACTATACACGAGTATTTATATTTTCGGATTCCTATCGTCGACGATATTAGTAAAAAATTTAATTTTTAAATATAAAAGTAATTTGGAAAAACTGAAAATAATTTTAATCTTTAATTTGTGTTTCATCCCATTATTAATAACTTGTCTAGTATCATTTGTGAAGCCACTTTTTGTAGACAGATATTTAATTTTCGTAATGCCCTATATGATAATTTATTTTTCTTTAGGATTAAGCTATCTCTATAAACAAAATAAAAAAATTATAGATAATAAGTTATTTATTGCTGTAATGATAGTAATAATAATTCTATCTGCTCTCGGTTTAACTAACTATTATTTAAATTATAAAAAAGAAGATTATCGAGGAATATCAAACTATATGGTTAATAATTGCCATGATAGTTTAAAACTATTTTATCCACAATGGATTAAGGATCATGGTTACTTATCTTACTATGATTCAAGAATAATATCAGATTTTCCTACTTGGTATAAATTACTGTATAGCGATAATTTTGATATAAATTTTAAAAATGTTAGAGATGCCGTACAGTCAGAGAATAGAGAGAGTTTAAAAGTGTGTTTAATGATAGGTTACTTGTCTCCAATAACTAATAAAGAAATGAATGAAATCAAAGTTATTAAGTCGGCCATTAAAGACCTTTATCCTTTGGAAAAAGAAATTCCATTTTATAATCTAAATCTATACATTTACGAAAGATAATAATTATAATTATCCACGTTAGCCTTATTCAGTAAATTAAAATTTTTTTAATTTCGCGATATCTATTTGCTATTTTTAAAATTAAAATAATTTCTGCTATAATTCGTGGCTATGGCTGAAAGAGTACGCAGAAGATCTCAAAAAGAAGGTGAACGTCCAAGTTCTCCTTTTGATCAAGTAGCAAAAGCATTATTGGATTATTCAAGAAAAACTGGAAAACCTCTTAATGAGGAAGTTTTGTCGGACACATTTTCTTTAGCAGGGCATGAAACAATAATGGTTTCTTTGAATACTGCATTTGTCGATGAGACTGGAAGGCCAAGATTTACGATAATTAATACATATGCTTCAGGCTTGCATTCACATCAGGTAGCCATGCTTTCAGACTGGAATGGTGATGAGCCGGCTACGGAGGTAGATCAAGCAAGAGTTGGGGAAAGAAGAAAATATTTTAAAATGGATGATTTAGCCAAAGTAGCTCTTAAAATGATTGAGAGAAGACTTGAGCCTCCAGTTGTAGTTTTTCCGCAAGTAAATTCTGGCAGGCTAAATTAAGTAAATGGCATAGGCCTGTAGTTGTTGATTTTTGCCTAATCTTATACTATAATATGCTCATGGAACACACACTTGGAAGAGGTCCCGAAGGAGCAAAGTTTAATTATTCACAAGCTGATGCACACGCAGATCAGATAATATCTGATCCTGGAGCAGACAGAAATTCCAGGCTTCAAGCGCTCAAGATATTTGATGCTCATTTACTGGAAACTGGTGGTCCAAAATCCCTTGTTCATAGATATGCGACAGGTCATTATCATGCGCAAAGAGTAGCTCAGATGGCTGTTGCTGAAGCAGATCCGCATGGATTTGGTGTAGCAATGACTTTTGTTGAAGCATACGAAAGAGCGATTGATTTAGGTTAATTTTTATTCTGCGGTTGAAAGAGCTTCTTCGGGATAGAATTTTTTCCCACTATGGTTTAGTTCCCAATATTCCTCAATAAGAGCAAGTAATTCTCTTTGTCCCAATTGGCGCATTAAACTAATCGCATCCTGTTCTTGGACAAAATTTCCCCGAAGAAGTCGGGTAATCTCCGCAATCTTTTTGGATTTTTCAGTAGGATCAATAACTTCTCGAGGTTTTTTTCTTAATTCATCAAGCTTTCTCCTAAGTTCCAATGCTAATTTATCTAAAATAGGAGAACCAGTAGCTTCGCCCAAAATTAGATATCTTCGCATATAGCTATCAAACATATCGTCATTTGGTCTTCTTCCATATCTACCTCTTAGCTGATATTTTAGCTCCATTTGAAGCATACCGCCTAAGATATTGCCTGCTAAATATTCTGGCGTAGCTTTAGCTCCGTCTTTTGTTATTCTTACCACTTCTCTATATGCAAAATCCAAATCATCTTTTCGTTCTTCGCTTGATCTTTGCAAGTGTGCGCCGGGAGGTGCAACAGTTTTTAAATATGACGGCATTCTTCTTGGAAGTTCTACATCTGGCATTAATCCAGATGCGACGACCCAGCTTGTAACAACTTTTTGATTCGTGAAGCTTCCCTGGGTAAATCTAAAACTTTCTCTGAAATACTGCCTGAATGCTATTTGAGCGGGTGAAAGAGGAGTCTTAGGTTCTGATTGAATTGGAGACCTAATGTCCTTTGGTCCTGAACCATCCATAAACCAATTCTAGCATAAAAATTAATAGCCTTTGATATCTTTTAGTCCATTTAATGTTATTCCTATAGTAGGTTTTTCTTGATATAGTGCGATTTAGGAAAGGAGGTGAAACAAATGTTTAAAAAAATATTAATTTCGTTTTCCTTATTAATTTCAGTTTTTGGTTTTGCTTCTCCAGCATTCGCTGATTCTCTTTCTGTTAATTTTGAATCATATAATCCTGGCACAGTAAATGCGCAGGATGGATGGAGTAGTCTAGGAGCAGCAGGATCTGGTTGCGCGATGTATGATCATGGTGTCTCAGGAAGTTTATCTACATCGGGATTTGGAACGCAATCTTTGAGAATTTCAAATGCTGTTACAAGCGGATGTTTCTCTGACCAGACATTTTCTAAATCTTTAGTGAATGAAGCTGGTGAAACATCAAGTGTAAATGATGGCTTATCAGGAGGAACAAGACAGTCTCATTTTGAGACCAGTTTTAGTATCGCTTCTTCTATGCCTTCCTCACAGCAGCCAGGTTTAGTAATGTCTACTTCTCCAGATCGTGGAGATGGAGCCAGAATGAGCTACCTAAGATTTGAAGACCAAGCTGATGGTATCCATGTTTTCTTTGATGATTATCAGGATGCAGCTCCATTTGGAGGTGTCGTTGGAGACGCTCTAGGATGTAGTGTTGAAGATGATTTCATAGAAACAGATATCGCGACTCTTGATAGATCTGTTCCACATACAGCAAAAATATCAATGGATTTTGTGGACGGACCTAGAAATGATGTAGTAAAAGTCTATATCGATGGAGTTTTGGAAATTACAGGAACAAGCTGGGAGGATTACTTCAGGTATTGTGAAGGAAATCCAACTCGTCCAGTAGATTCAATGTTGTTTAGGACCGGCGGAACAGCTGCTCCTGCAACAAGTGGAAACGGATTTTTAATTGATAATCTAAATCTTTTATCAGGTCCAATTTTGTTAAGTCCAACAAGCAAGGATCAGTGCAAGAAAGATGGATGGAAAATCTTTAATAATCCAGTGTTTAAGAATCAAGGTCAATGCGTAAGCTACGTAGAGCATCTAAATAAACCTAAGCATGATAGAGATCATGATAAGAAGGATAAAGATCATTACGAAGATCGTGATGGTCATGGACATAGAAAGCCAAGGAGCTAAGCGTTGATTTTGGAAGCAGAAAAACCTACCTTTACTGGTAGGTTTTTCGCATCTAGCCTCGTAAGGCCAGGCCTTGAGAGGCTAATATTATAGGTGGACCTCTAGTGTTGTAGATTTTTATTTAATTAGCTATAATTCCGCTTTATGGCAGCAGAAAGAGGTTCAAGGGGAAATGTTCCAGGATTTGAAGATGAAGGATTGGAAAAATCTCCTGAAGAATTAGCATGGGAAGATCTTTTTAGATTTACTCGTGATGCAATACGTGAGGAAGGAACAATCGGTGATCAGATAGCTTGGGATGGAATCGTGGGAGAAGAAGAGGCTACGGAAGAGGAAGCAGGAATCGTGTATTTCATGCGAATGGAAGCTTCAGAAATTGATCTGCAAGGTAGACCTGAAAATTTGGTGATAAATTTATATGAGAATGGATTACACTCCCATCTCGTTTTTGCCTTGGCCGATTGGAATCAAGATAGGCCTGATGTATTAATTCCACAGAGAGAAGCGATGGTGCCTGGCGCTAGGAAAGAAGTTAGCGTTTTGAAATTGATTGAAGACGCAAAAGGTTTGGTGGAGATTGCGCGCTTAGATTCTATTTCTCAAGTAGAGCCAAAAATTGCAAATGGAGTATCTATAGGAGGCGGAGCAGTTCTTCCCATGAGAAGCCCAGATAAAGCCCTACTTAATTGACTTCAAGGCTAGTTAAGGCTATAATCAAAATCTTCTGCCTATTCAAAAGATTTCTTTTTTTGAATTATTCTGCCTCAATATTTATGGATTTCATAAGACCTGCTAGAAAAAATTTATTAAAGCTAAAAAGGAAAGTAATTCCTTTAGTTAATAATTTAAATAGAAAAAGAATTAAATATTATAATTCTTTTTTAGTAATTGCTAAGAAAAGACCTCTTCCAACATTTGGAGTACTATTATTCTTGCTTTTAGTTTTTATCATATTAAGTAACCTAATAAATAAACCAAAAGCTACTTTAGAAGAAACGACGTTACCCACAAAAGAAGTGTCTACTTATACAATTGGAGAATCTCCTAGGATTTCTGTTCAAGCTCAAGTAGAAAAATCAGGTGTTATAAAAATAGTTGCTTTGGGCGGAGGAGTAGTTCAAAAAATAAATGTTGAAGTTGGTCAAAGCGTAGGCAGGGGTACTAATTTGGTTTCTCTTTCTACGAACTACCAAGGAGGAAATGCGTTTTCCGTACAGCGTCAACTAGCCTATGCGCAATATAAAAATGTAACAGATACATATCAAACGAATAAAGATCTTATCAATAAGCAAAAAGAACTAGCTGAAAAATCCAATGAAAACACCGATGAGCTTAGGCAAATTAGTAATCAATCATTGGATTCCACAAGGACCGTAGTTAATTTAAATAATGAAATATTAACGAGTCTTGAAGCTCTTCAGGCTGATCAGGAGGCGAATAATAATCAGACCGGTGCTCTTCAAACTAAGCAACTTAGATCTCAGCTTCTCTCAGCAAACGGACAGTTGGAAAATGCATTAAGGAATACTGAGTACGCATCTAATTCCGATAATCCTCCTACTCAAATTGCAAATATTTCTAAAGAAATTGCATTAAAACAACTAGATATTCAATCTAAAGCATTGGATTTGAACAAAGAAGTTAGTCGATTAAGCCTAACTTTAGCTCAAATAAATGAATCACTTATGTATCCGGCGACACCAATTGATGGTGTTGTCGAGAGGATATTTGTAAGAGAAGGACAAAGTGTTGCTCCGGGAACACCTATTGCCCAGATTTCAGGAGTTTCGAATAACTTAATAGCTGTAGCATTCTTGAGTAAAGAATTATCACAAGGAATTGGTCGCGCTACACCAAGCACGATTCATGTAGGCGAAAAGACATTTGAATCTGTGCCTTTTTATGTTTCCGACGAGGCAACAGACGGATCTTTATACACAGCTCATTTTGCAATCCCGTTAGAATATACATCAGAAGTTACGGATAAAAGTTATTTAACGATTGAAGTTCCACTTGATTTTCCAAAAACCGGTTCTACTGTTCCATTTGTACCAATTGATAGCGTTTTTCAAACTGAAAAAGAAGCATTTTTATTTGTTATGGAAAACGGAAAAGCAGTTTCAAGAAAAGTTAGTTTAGGGCAAGTTCTAGGAAGATTTGTTGAGGTTGAAAAGGGACTTAAATCATCAGATCAAGTAATTTTAAATAGAAATGTTATACAAGGAGACCCAGTCAAAGTTATAAATTAATGAGGCATGCAACATATCTTAAACATCTATCTTTTAACAAAAAATTAGCTTCTTCAATACAAGCTAAATATTTGGCGAATCCCCGACTTTTAGTTCTTCTTCTCTTGATGATTGTTACTTTTGGAGCATTTAGTTACAAGGCAATTCCAAGAAGGCTTAATCCGGAAATTAAAATTCCTCTTGTTATTGTTTCTACAGTTCTTCCGGGCGCAAATCCTAAAGATGTTGAGTCACTCATTACAGATCCTTTGGAAGATGAAATAGGGGGAATAAAAAATCTAAAAACATTTACTTCCACATCGAGAGATTCTGTTTCCATAATTCAAATTGAATTTAATACAGGAACCGATGCGGATAAAGCAGCATCCGATACTAAAGCAGCTGTTGATTCAGTAGATCTCCCAACAGATGCTCAAAAGCCGAATGTAGCAAAAATTGATTTCGAACAGTTTCCGGTGTGGAGTTTCTCATTAACGAGTAAAAATGGCGACGCTGCATCTTTGATTGCGCTTTCGAAAACAATTAGAGATAGACTAGAAGCAATTTCTACGGTTGATCAGGTCAGTATTTCAGGACTTGAAGAGCAGGAAATTCAAATTGTTCTAAAACCTGAAGCAATTTCTACGTATAATTTTAATCCGCAGATTTTAATAACTGCTTTAAATAATGCCACAAAATCTTTTCCCGCTGGAACTTTAAAAACAGAATCCTCAAGTTTCACTATTAGCGTAAATCCTTCTGTAGAAAATATTGAGGATATAAGAAATATAAGGATTAATACTGGAGGAGCAATTGTAAATTTATCTGATATTGCGACAGTTACTAAGAAATCTAAGCCATCTCAGTTGAAAAGTTATGTTGCAAATAAAGAATCTCTTCCTAATCAGGCAGTAAGTTTTTCAGTTTTTAAAACAGAAAATGCGGATATTGGGAAGACAGCAAAGGAAGCAAAAAAAGAAGTAGATGGATTGTTAAAAAATTATGAAGGTCAATTTTCTATTTACTCAACTTCAGACGTTTCCAAGGAGATAGATGATCAATTTAATGAGTTAATTAGAGACTTTATTTTAACTGTTATATTAGTTTTTATTGCTTTGTTTATTTTTCTCGGGATTAGGCAAGCTATCGTAGCATCCATTGCAATACCACTTACTTTTTTAATCACATTTATAATCATGAATATTTTTGGCATATCTCTTTCATTTATATCTTTCTTTTCATTGCTCTTAGCCCTGGGACTGTTAGTTGATGATACGATCGTTGTGATATCTGCTATGACTGCATATCACAGATCGTCTAAATTCACTCCTTTCGAAACAGGACTTTTAGTTTGGCGCGATTTTATTACTCCTATTTTCACCACAACTTTAACTACTGTTTGGGCATTTATACCGCTTCTTTTGTCGTCAGGAATTATAGGTGAATTCATAAAGCCGATTCCTATCGTTGTATCAGCAACCTTGCTCGCATCATTTTTCGTAGCAATGTTTATTACGCTTCCAATAATTGCTTATTTTATGAAACCCGAAATTCCTAAAAGAGTAACAGTTCTACTACTGATCTTTTTATTGATTTTAGTTTTTGGAATTTTATTTTCAGTTTCAGGAAAAGGACCTTTATTAATTTTAGAAATTATTATTCTAGGAATAATAATATTTTTAATATTTAAGTTAAGGGAAACTTTCACGTTAAATCTCAGGAAGAAGATTATTACGCCTTCAAGAAGATATGCTGATTTACTAGATCATGGATTAATAAGTTTTGAAAATTTATCATTTAAATATCAGACTTTAATTAAGGGAATTTTATCTTCAAAAAAAGGTCTAAAGCTTACTGTAGTAATGGTAGTAATATTTTCAATTTTTTCATATGTATTAGTTCCTCTTGGTTTTGTAAAGAATGAGTTTTTTCCAAAAACTGATGCTGATCAGTTGAGCGTTTCTGTTGAGCTACCACCGGGAACCAATTTGGAAACATCAAGAAAAGAAGCGCTTAGTATTTTTTCAAAGTTACAAAAAATTGAAGAGGTTAAAACCGTATCGTTAAATATGGGACAGGCCACAAATGAATTTGGTAGCGCAGCAGGTTCTGAGGCAAATAACTTTTTATATACACTTGTTTTTGAAGAAGATAAAAAGAAAAGTTCTTTTGAAATTTCCGAAGAAATAAGAAATGATTTTAAAGATTATTCACGAGGGAAATTATCTGTAAATGAAGAAAGTGGTGGTCCTCCAGCTGGAGCAGATGTGCAAATAAAGCTATTAGGACCTGATTTGGGGACTTTAGACAAATATGCTGACGATTTAATAAGTTATTTAGAATCACAACCTGGAATTACAAATGTTGATAAATCTATAAAACCCGGAACGAGTAAAATTACATTTATTCCAGACAAAAATAAATTAGCAGAAAACTCCATTAGCTCAGAGCAAATAGGTTTTTCTCTTAGAACATTTGCAAGCGGTTTTCAATTGTCAAAAGTGAAATTTGAAACTGATTCAAATGAGGAAGAGGATATTACTTTAAGGTTTTCAGATTCAGTTGAATTTGTTGAAAGCATAAATCAAATTCAGCTGGTTAATCCAAATACAGGTCAGTTAATTCCTTTAACTTCGTTAGGTAGGCTTGAATTATCTTCCAGCCCTACTCTTGTATCTCGCGAAGAAGGTAAGAGGACAATCTCAGTTACTGCTTCTGTTAAAAGAAGTTACTCAATTCAAGACGTGAACAAAAATCTTGAACAATATGCAAAAACTTTAAATCTTCCAAATGGTTACTCATGGAAAACAGGGGGTGTAAATGAAGAAAATCAAGAATCAGTAAATTCTATTTTAACTGCTATGATCCTTTCATTTCTATTAATCTTAGTTACTATGGTGCTTCAGTTCTCATCATTCAGAAAAGCTTTTATAGTTTTACTAGTAATTCCTTTATCTATTTCAGGAGTATTTATAATATTTTCACTTACAAATACTTATCTTTCATTTCCAGCGCTAATTGGAGTATTAGCTCTTTTTGGAATTGTTGTAAAAAACTCCATACTTATAGTTGATAAGATTCAGGCAAATGAGAAGACAAGCATGAGCTTTATTGAAGGTATCGCAGATGGGGCGGCAAGTAGGCTTGAGCCAATAGCATTAACGTCCTTAACTGCAATTTTAGGACTCGTGCCAATTACGTTATCTGATCCATTATGGAGAGGGCTTGGAGGAGCAATAATCGCAGGTCTTACTTTTTCTGGAACTATAATGCTTTTCTTTATACCGGTAGTTTATTATCTAACTTTCAGATCACAGTTTAAAAGAAAGAGAAAAGCTTCTTAACTAAATCTTCAATTTTTTCTAGAACATTTTTAATTTCCTTTTCCTTTTCCTCCTGATCCATTGTTGGAGATGGGGATACGCTAGATGTAGCTGTAGGAATTTTAGAAATATCAGTCTCAGAGGTCGTAGACTCTCCTTTAACAACCTCTCCGTTTACTTTGATTTCACTTTTCCCATTTACTGATTTTACTTCTATATTTCCAGGTTTATCAGAAGAATAAGATGTAACTTCTCCGTCTGTTTCCACTGTAATATTTGTTTTACTTGTTACCGATGTATTTGAATTACTTGAAGAGTTAACATTATTGTTTATTTTTACAGTTGCTGAGCTCTCGGCATATACTAGTGAAGGGGTAAGAAGTATTGCTATGACAATTAGAGCAAGTTTTTTCATAGGAAAGTTATTATAACACACCAAGTAAAGATCTAAATTTTTTGATATAATCTTTTTTTATGAACAGTCGTCTGATAGTATTTATACTAATCAGTTTTCTAGCAGTTGGTGGAGTAATAGTTTATGCTAAGAATAATACTGTAAGTGGCACAAAGGAAAGTCAGAGTGAAAGCTTAACAAACTTTGGAAATCCAAATACAGCGACTGAAGCAAATCAAGATACAGCGGTCAAAACGATTGTATCTTCTCCTACACCTAGTCCTGTGACAATGGTAGGAGCGGGAAACAAGATTCAAGGAGCACAAACAATGGAAAATGTAACAGAATTAAAAATTGAAGATATAAAAGTAGGAAATGGAAACGCTGTAAAAGCGGGGGACACTGCTGAAGTTAATTATTCAGGTACATTTCTAGATGGAAGAAAATTTGATAGCTCTTATGATAGAAATCAAACATTTAGTTTTAGTGTAGGAGCTGGAGAAGTTATTCAAGGTTGGGATCAAGGATTGATCGGAATGAAGGTTGGTGGAAAAAGAAAACTTCTTATCCCTTCTGATTTAGCGTATGGGCCAACAGGAGCGGGACCAATTCCTCCAAACACACCTTTAGCTTTTGAAATAGAACTAGTAAGCATCAAATAGTTTTGTTACTATAAAACTATGAAGCTGCTGCCTGTATTTCTTCTAATATTTTCCCTTTTTTTTCTTTTTCCGAAAACAGCAAATGCTCAAATCTTAACAAGCGAAAAACTTATTACAATAGATACTACAAAACAAATGCTATATGCTTGGGATGGAGGAAGACTAATTAATCAAAGCCCTGTATCTACAGGAATGATTTATACGCCTACAGTAAAAGGAGACAACTTTAGAATTTATAAAAAATTTGATCTACAAAATATGAGCGGGAATTATCCTCCATATAAACCTTATTTTTTAAAAGATGTTCCGAATGTAATGTATTTTTATAAAGCTTATGCAATTCACGGAGCGTATTGGCATAACAGTTTTGGGACACGTTATTCACATGGATGCGTAAATACTCCGGTTGCTTTTTCGAAATGGCTTTACGACTTCGCTCCTGTAGGGACAAGGGTAGCGGTTTTTTAAATGAAAAAAAATCATAAAAAAACTAAGGCTCCTTATTTTTCAAAATTTTTTATTCTTTTTTTTGTTTTTCTTATTTTTGCTTTTTTTGCAAATAATTCAAATGTGAAAGGGAGGATATATTTAAAAAGTCCTGAAAAAGTGACTGAAGAATTGAAAGCTCAAATTAAGATGGCTCCTACCCAACCGCCTTTTGATTGGAGTGTTGAAAAGGTAGATGAGCATATGACAAAGATTAATCTTCCTCCAGACCCGAGAATGTCCACACCCGAAGAATTGTTTGATGCAATAAATAATTATAGGAGGGCACATAATGTGCAGACTATTACGCGAAATGACACTCTTTGTGATATCGCAAAAAAACGTGCTGACGAGCAATTAGCAAATGGAGGACTAGATGGTCACGCAGGATTCGAAAAGTATGCCCAGAGTCAAAATGATTTTTATAGAGTAGGAGAAGTGCTGTTTGGTGGAGTACAACCTCAGTATGGTGTTCATATAGTAGAGTATGGGTGGGATAGGTCGCTTACAGGGCATAAGGAGGCAATTCAGAACCCATCCTGGAATCATGGTTGCGGTGGAGTTGCAGGATACTTCGCAGTTTTTATTTTTGGAGTTAGGTAATAAATCTTTTCAAAAATTTGATCTTAGAAATAAGAAGTAATGCTAGAAGACTTATCGTGAATACAGCTGTTCCATTAATAAAGCTGGAAAGATAGTTTGATTTATCAACAAATAAACCTAGTTTTAGGAATTTCAAAATAAATATATCGTGGAAAAAATATATACCAAGACTTAGACTACTTATCTTTGATAGAAAAATAGCTCCCTTTTTGTTTATTTTGATTTCTACAAAAAATTTATAAATTAAAATTATTATAAGGAATACAATAGGAATCATTGTGGGTGAATAATAATTAGTAGGATCCATTGCGGGATTAAGGATGCTTAGTGTTAAGGTAAAAATAATTAAAACTATTAAAGACAAAAAAATCCAAAGAGAGTTTAAGCTCCTCTTATTGAATTTAAAAAATAAATATCCAAAAATAAAATATCCTACGAAGTAAATCGATTGGCGTAGTAAGCTATTATCGACAAAATATGGAAATGCTTGATTATTTAAAAAATATGGAAAAAAAGAAACAGATAAGTACCAAATAAAAATTAAAAAAAAGATTTGTTTTGGAGAAGAATTATGCAGTAAATTTTTGAAAAGTGGAGTAAGCAAATAAAAAATAAAAATTATTGGTAAAAACCAAAAACCAAAAAAACTTTTTTTAAATTCTGAAAAAAATCCCAAGTTTGTTTGATAGTAAAACAAATTAATAAGAGTCATAGCCAGTGTCCAGAAAATCCACGGAAAAAAAATTCTTGCTAATCTTTTTTTGTAAAAAAAATTTGCAGATTCATTTTTTGAAAGTAGAAAATATCCACTCAGTATAAAAAATAACGGAGCACCGGAATTTCCAAAAATATGGTAAAAATTTGAGACCAATAAACTTTTTGGTTGATGATCTTTAAGTAAAATCGTGTGAGCCAAAATTATAAAAAATATTGCTGTGATCCTTGCAATATCAGCCCAAACTTCTCTTCTGGTTTGCATTTAAGCCAATATCTCATAGAGTAGTCAATTTGTAAATAATTTTAGTTGAAGATAGCCTTAGTTTTAGGTACAATTAGCTTTATGTTTAAATCAGTAGATCCAAAAGCAAATTTTCCTCAAATTGAAGAGGAGATATTGTCAACTTGGCGTAAAAATAAAACATTTGAAAAATCTGTGGAAAAAAATGCTCCAAAAGGAGATTGGACTTTTCTTGACGGCCCTCCTTTTGTAACAGGAATGCCTCATTATGGACATCTTTTGGGTAGTATTCACAAGGATGTGTTTGGGCGTTTCTACACAATGAAAGGCTACAGAGTTCGTCGCGTCTGGGGATGGGATGGGCATGGTCTTCCGGTTGAGAATAAAGTAGAAAATAAACTTGAAATAAAAAGAAAAAAAGACATAGAGGAAATTGTAGGGGTTAAAAAATTTATAGATGAATGCAAAGCCTATGTTGAGCAAATTTCTGGAGAGTGGGAATGGTATGTCGATCATATTGGGAGATGGGTAGATTTTAAAAATGCTTATAAGACCTGGGACATGAATTATATGGAATCAGTTATGTGGGTATTTAAGCAAATGTATGACAGGAAGCATATCTATAAAGGTCTTAAGGTTACACTTTTTTGTCCGCACTGCTCAACTCCAATTTCAAATTTTGAAGTTGCGATGGATGCAGATAACTATAAAGATTTAACAGATTCTGCAACAACTTATAAATATGAACTTGAGGGTGAAAAAAACACATTTATTCTTGCATGGTCAACTACTCCCTGGAATAAAATTGTTACTCCTGCACTTGCTGTAAATCCTAATTTAATTTACGTAAAAGTAAAACAAAATGACGAGTATTATATTTTGGCGAAGACTACAATAAAGACTTTGGGAGATGTAAAAACTTATGAAATTGTAGAAGAGTTTGATGGGAAAAGTTTAATTGGTAAAAAATATATTCCTCATTACGATTACTATAAAAACAAAATTAAAGAAGACGAGAGAGCCTTTGAAATAATAGGAGGAGAATTTGTAACCGCGGAAGAAGGAACTGGAGTGGTAACGATCGCCGCCTATGGAGAAGAGGATTTAAAGGCTATGAATGAAAATAACATTCATAAAGAAATGCATGTAGATGAAGAAGGAATGATTAAAGACGATGTTCCGATTTTTGGCGGAATGTATTATCTAAAAGCAAATAAAGCAGTTAATGAAGACTTGTCTTCAAGAGGGTTAGTTTATAAAGATGAGGAACTTTTGCACTCTGTTCCTCTTTGTTGGAGATGCCATACGCGTCTTTACTATGCGCCTATTGATGCATGGTATGTGAATATTCAAAATATTAAAGATTTATTAATCAAAACAAACGAAGAAGTTAATTGGTTTCCAAAGCATTTTAAGCATGGCAGATTTTTAAAAAGTCTTGAAAATGCTCCAGACTGGAATATCTCGAGAAATAGGTATTGGGGAAGCCCTGTTCCGGTTTGGGAATGCGAATGTGGAGAACGATTTGTTCCTGGTTCTATAAAAGAACTTGAGGAGGCTTCTGGAAAAACTATAAAAAATCTTCATAAACCAGATATAGATGAAGTAGAAATAGACTGTAGAAAATGTGGCAAAAAAGTTAAGAGAGTTCCGGAAGTTTTAGATAGCTGGATAGAAGCTGGAAGTGCAAGTTTTGCAGAGCGGCATTATCCATTTGAAGGTGAACAAAAACTTGAAGAATTTTTCCCTCCAGATTTTATCGCTGAATATACAGGTCAAATACGTGCCTGGTTTTATGTGCTTCATGTAATTGGAGGAGCACTTTATAAATCAAAAGCATTTAAAAATGTTGGAGTTGAGGGAGTTATTCTGGGAACGGATGGTAGGAAAATGAGTAAGAATTTAGGAAATTATCCGGATCCGAAAGAACTTCTTGCAAAATATGGTGGAGATGCTTTAAGGCTTTACTTAATGTCTTCTCCTATTATGAATGGTGAGGATATAATTATTTCCGAAGAGCAATACAGAGAGCAAGTTAAAGGATTGCTTTTGATTTTGTGGAATACCTATAACTTCTTTATTAGTTATGCCAATGTCGATGATTGGAGCAAGGAAAAAATTACTAAAGATTCAGAAAACATCTTAGACAAATGGGTTATAGCTCTTTTGAATCAACTAACTTCTGAAGTTACAAAAGACCTTGATAATTTTGATACAGTTTCAGCAATTTCAAAAATCAATAAATTTATAAATGATTTTTCAACATGGTACATAAGAAGAAGTAGAGACAGGGTTGGTGCGTCTATGCAAAACACGAAAGACAAAAATGATTTTTATTCTACAACCTATGAAGTTTTAACTACTCTTTGTAAAATACTTGCTCCAATAACTCCATTTACAGTTGAGGAAATGTATAAAAATTTAACTGAAGAGGAATCGGTGCACTTAACAGATTGGCCGGAGTCAAAGGCTTATGACATAAATTTAATTTTTTCAATGGAAAGAATAAGAGGTGTTGTTGTCAGGATTCATTCTATAAGAAAAGAAAAAGGAATAAAGGTAAGGCAGCCGCTTTCTAGAATTGGATTTTTCGGAGAACCGTTGGAAGAAAAAGAAAGAATAAAACCTTTTGAAGAAATTTTAAAATCAGAACTTAATTTAAAAAATATAGATTTTATGAATTATTCTGATATGCCAAAAGGAGAATTTATAATTGATGCAACTGAAAATGATGATTATAAAAAGAAGATTGGATTATTTTTAGATATTGAAATTACACCAGCATTAAAAGCAGAAGGAGATGCTAGAGATTTAGTAAGAAAAATCCAAGAGGAGAGAAAAATGATGGGTACAAGTTTGTCGGAAAAAGTAAATGTCTCACTTGAATCATGGCCCGAGGAATTTGAAGAAGAAATAAAAAGAAAAGCATTAATAAATAATTTGACAAAAGGTGAATTTAAAGTTACAAAAGTTTAATGAAGTTCTCTTTTTCCTCAATTGATTGGCTTTTGATGTTAGCCGTAGGAATTCTAGTAACATTTAGTCTTGTTACGCTTTTTTCGATTGATAATGCAATTTTTAAGAGTCAATTAATTTTTACTGTGCTTTCAGTAATCATTTTTTTAGTTTTTTCCCAACTTAACCCGTCAGTTTTACGTACGTATTCGATTCCAATTTATATAGCTTCCTTAATTCTTCTAACCGCAGTTCTTTTTTTGGGAGTAGAGAGTAGGGGAAGTGTTAGGTGGTTTACGATTTTTGGTGTTGGGATACAATTCTCAGAGCTTCTTAAGCCTTTCCTTGCAATATCGATCGCTTCCTATTTAACTTCACTAAAAACATATTCATTTAGATCTTTTATTCTTTCTCTGGTTTTACTTATTCCGATTGCTCTTTTGATTTTTTTTCAACCGGATTTAGGTAATGCTTTGATTTATGTTTTTGTAACTATAGCCCTACTTTTAATTTATGGCTATCCATTTAAATGGTTTTTTGCTGGATTTTTAATCTGGTTATCATCTTTGCCTTTTTTGTGGGTTTTTCTTCATGACTATCAAAGGCAGAGAATACTCACTTTTATTAACCCTACCAGAGACCCTCTTGGTACGTCCTACAATGCGATTCAGGCTGTGATAGCTGTGGGTTCGGGAATGTTGATAGGTAGAGGTCTGGGGCAGGGTACTCAGGCGGGGCTCAGATTTCTTCCTGAGAGACATACGGATTTTATATTTGCCACAATTTCCGAAGAGCTAGGATTTTTAGGTTCATTTATTATAATTCTGACTTTTGCTTTTATATTTTTCCGAATTTATTTAATTATTAAAAATTCTGAGGACAGATTTTCTAAGATGTTTGCTATTACTGCTTTTTTTATAATTTTTATTCACTTCATTGTAAACGTAGGAATGAACATAGGAATTGCTCCAATAGTAGGAGTGACATTGCCATTTGTATCCTACGGAGGGAGTTCGCTTTTGTCTAATTTTATCCTTTTAGGTCTTCTATTTGCTTTGAATAAAGGAAAAAGACGAGAAGTATTGGAAATAAGGTAATATTTTGGTATAATTTATGGCTATATGCAGTACGCAGTAATAAGAACAGGTGGAAAACAATATAAAGTTAACGTTGGAGATACTCTGGAAGTTGATAAAATTATTTCTGATAAGAAAGAAATAGTATTCGACGATGTTCTTCTTTTTGTAAATGAGGGTAAAGTTTCCATTGGAAAACCAAACGTTAAAGATGCCAAGGTTACCGCTACTCTGGTTGAGAATATTAAAGGGGAAAAAATTAGAGTTGCTAAGTTTAAGGCGAAATCAAGGTATAGAAAAGTTATTGGATTTAGATCACAATTATCAGTAATTAAAATAAATAAAATTGAAGCAGGAAGTACAAAATTAGAAGAAAAAGCTGAGAAAACAACCAAATCTGCCCCAACTGAGTCAAAAAAATAGGGAATGACATAGTTTGACTTATTGACCTTTGTGAAAAATATAGATAAAATTTTATAAGTTTTCACAAGTATATATGGCACATACAAAAGCACAAGGATCAGTTAAAGGAAATAGAGACTCGCTTGCGAAGCGCTTAGGCGTTAAGTTGTATGCCGGTGAAAAAGCAACTCCCGGAAATATTATCGTTAGACAGCGTGGAAGTAAGTTCTATCCTGGAAATGGTGTATCAATGGGAAAAGATTTTACGCTTTTTGCAGTGGCAAATGGAACTGTAGAATTTATTACACGAAAAGGAAAGAAATTAGTTCAGGTTATATCTCAAAAGTAAATGGACACTCCATCTGAAAAGACCATTACAGAAATTGAAGTAAATATGCTTCAATCTAATCCTCTTCAGCCACGAGGAATTATCTCACCAGATTCGCTAACTGAACTCGCAGATTCTATAAGGGAACAGGGAATTTTAGAGCCAATTGTTGTTGCTAGCACGCCCGCAGGATATCAGATCATAGCTGGTGAGAGAAGATGGAGGGCTGCAAAGCTTTTAGGGCTTAAAACGGTTCCAGTTGTTATTAAGCAAACATCTCCTCAGCAAATGCTTGAAATGGCTATTGTTGAAAATGTTCAGAGAGAAGATCTTAATCCTATTGAGAGAGCCCAGGCTTATAAAAGGTTGATCGATGAGTTTGGTCTTGGAACAAATGAGGTAGCAAGAAAGGTGGGAAAAAGTGCGCCTACAGTCTCTAATACAATTCGTTTATTATCTCTTCCAGATGCGATTAAAGACGCTTTGGTAGCCGGAGTCATTACAGAGGGGCACGTTAGGCCTTTAATTTCACTAGGGGATAGTAAGTTAATGCTCGAGTTATTTAAGAAAATTCTTAAAGAAAACAGTACTGTTCGTCAAACTGAGGAATTAGCAAGACAGGTTAAAGGAGAAGTCGAACAAAGAGAGCCAAAGAAAACTGATAAGCTATGGGTGCCAGAGCTTGATGAAATGGCAAAGAATATTAAAGACAAAAGATCAGTTGATAAGGTATCAATTTATCAATCAAGATCAAAGGCGAGAATTATTATTGAGGTAAGTGGAGATGTGGAAGTTACTGGACCTAAAGTTCAAGAATTAGTATCGCTTCTTACAAATTAATAAGGATTTTTAAGTACTCCCGCGCTTTTTATTGGCCAATAAACAAAGATCGAAATTCCAATTATATTTTTCTTTGGAACAAATCCCCACTCTCTTGAATCTGATGAATAGGATCTATTATCGCCAAGTACAAAGAAGTATCCGTCCGGAACAGTTACGGTTTGGCCCTCTCTAAGGAAGTTTCCTCCATATGTTTTTACGCTTTCATTTAGATATTTACTTTCATCCAGAACTTTTCCGTTAAGAATTACTTTTCCTTCCTCTATGGAAACTTTATCACCTTTAACTCCAATCACTCTTTTTATGAAATCTACTTCTTGTTTTTCTGGAGCTTTAAAAACAATCACATCTCCTAATTTAGGATTCCCAAATTTAAGACTAATTATATTTGTAATAAGGTATTCATTATTATGAAAATTAGGGTACATTGAATCTCCTTTGACTTCAAACGGGCGGAAAAGAAACATATAAACAATTACAAAAGCCGCTGCTGCTAATATCAAAGTCTGGAGTATGTCGAGGAGAAAGAAATAAATCTTTTTTAGAACTTCCATCAGATAATTCTCCCATTCTAGCCTTGTTTTGTCAAATAGAATTTAATAACATATGAAAGGATTTGTAGCTCAGCTGGTTAGAGCGTTTCATTCACATTGAAAAGGTCAGAGGTTCGAATCCTCTCAAGTCCACTTAATATGCTAAAGAAAAATAAATTTTGGAAATATTATTTTTTATCTATATTTATCGTTCTGGTAGTTACTTTTCTAATAGAGTTTAAACTGGTTGGTCAAGCTGTTTATGGGGATGGAAGATATTATTTAGCTTTTACGCGATCTATTTATTTTTCTAAAAATATCGACATAACTGATGAAATGAGTCATCCGTGGGATAAGGTAAATAACAACCTTCCTGTTTCTAATGATTCCAATCCCAAAATCTCAGATATCATAAAAAAAACAACCTATAATTTCTCTCTTGGAGTATCCGTAGTTTGGCTTCCTTTTTTCTTCGTGGGAGATATTTTAATTCTCATACTACAAAAATTTGGTATGAATTTTGTTAGAAACGGTTACAGTGATATTTATCAAATTACATTAGGAATTGGGAATATTTTATTTTCCGTTTTAGGTTTAATTTTTTTATCTAAGAGTCTTTTGAAGCTATATAGAAAAGAAGTAGTAGCACTTTCAATTATATTAATTTTATTTGCTACTAATTTATTCTATTATTCTGGGTTTGATGTGAACAACTCACATCCTTTTTCTTTTTTCGCTGCTTCTATAATCATTTATCTATTTATTGAGTATAAAAAAAGACCTAGTGTAATAAATTTGTTCATACAGTCATTAGTTGTTGGGTTAATGATATCTAATAGATTTCAAGATGGTTTATTCATTGTATTTCCAATATTTTCATTCTTTATAACTTTTAAAAAAGATTTAGTAAAAAAAGTTTTTGTGTTAATTTTAGGAGGGTGTATGGGTTATTTACCTCAACTATTAATTTTATGTTTTGGGCAAGGAAAATTTATTCTAATCCCACATATTTTAAAAGCAGAGACTGAATTTGTTTTTTTTGCATATTTTAAAGAAATAATTTTCAGTCAAAAATTAGGATTGTTATTTTATACCCCGTTAATTTTATTTTCATTTTTAGGTTTATATCTATTCTATAAAAGAAAAAACTTTTTAGGAAAAGTATTTTGTCTTGTGGTAATTTTAGATTTTTTACTTATTCTAAGTTACCATGCTTGGGATGCTGCAAGTTACTCGTTAAGATATTTTATAAGTATCCTTCCCATTTTAGTATTTGGAATTGCAGAGATAATCACATATTTAAGAAAAAAGTTTTCTATAGTATTTATATCTTTGGTTACATTTGCTTTTATCTTGCACCAAGCTCTATCTATTTTCATCTTTAAAATTTTTTGGCAGGATGCTACATATGTAAATGGCGCATTATCAGACTCAGGAAAAATAAAAATGGAGATTTTAAATAAAATATTTCTATTGATAAAGCATTTGTCCTAAAAATTTATGGTAAAATTCTCTCTTATGAAAGATTCTCCATTTGAAATAGAAAGAAAACGTCAAAATTTGGCTTCAGCAAAAAAATATAAAGAGTTAGCAGAAACTTATATAAAAAAATATCCCGAGATTAAAGATTTAAATACTCCAAAGCTTTGGGACGATATCTATTCTAAAGATGTTAAATTATCAGATCAAGATGGGATGACTAAAGATAGAATAAAAACAGCAGTAAGATTTTTACCAAGAAAACAAATTCGAGTTCTTGATATAGGTGCAGGGATGGGATTTATTGAAGAACTGATAAGTGGAGATAAAAACATTAATCTTTATGCAAATGATTTTTCTAAAAGGTCACTGGTAATTCTTAAAAAAAAGTATAAAGGAGAATTTTCACTGCAATCAATTTATACTCTTAATTATAAACCTAATTTTTTCGATGCAGTTCTTATTTTAGAGGTTCTAGAACATATTCCTCCAAGTAAAACATTTTCTGTTTTGAGCAAAGTAAATTTATTGATGAAAATTGGAGGAACATTGATTGTTTCAGTTCCAATGAATGAAGGACTAAATAAAATGAAAAATAACCCAAGCGGACATGTTAGGACATATGACGAAAATTTAATAAAAGCAGAGTTGGAGATTGCGGGGTTCAGGGTCCTAGCATCAAAAACATTTTTTGCATTTTCAGATAATTATCTATTCAAAAAATTTGTATCAAAAATCATTAAACGAAAAAATCCAAATAATATTGTAATAAAAGCGATTAAATTATGAGAATTATTTTTTTAACCAGAAGGTTTTATCCGGACATTGGTGGAGTGGAAAAACATGTCTATGAAATTTCTAAAATATTGATAAAAAAGAATCATAAAGTAACCGTAATTACAGAATCTCAGGGTGAAGATAACGAATTAGAGGGAATTAAAATAATTAGAATCCCTCAAAGTAGCGTAGGTAAGTTGAGAAAATTTTTTATCTGGTATTGGTTTATAAAAAATAAAAATATTTTTAGCAAGGCAAAGATAGTTCACGCCCATGATGTCTATTATCAATATTTACCTCTTAGATTATTGTTTCCGGGTAAAAAAAGTTTTATAACATTTCATGGGTATGAAAATTATCCAATATCAAAAAAAGCAATATTAATCAGAAAGTTATCTGAAATAATTGCAAATGGGAATATTGTAGTAGGGGAGTTTATAAAAAAATGGTACTTCACTAATGCTGATTATATAATTTACGGGGGAGTGAAGCCAGGAAAACAAAAAAAAATTACAAACCGGCAATCGGCAGTTTTCATTGGAAGGCTAGATGAGCAAACAAATGTACTAGATTATGCTAAAGCTATTGATTTGCTTAAAAAAGATTATCCTAAATTTAGATTTAAGATAGTTGGAGATGGAAATTTTTTTGAAAAACTTAAAGAATATAATCCTACAGGTTTTAAAGAGAACGTTGAAGATTATTTAATTAGAAATAATTTTGCTTTTGTAAGTAGATACTTATCTATTTTGGAGGCATTAATAAATAAAAGACTTGTTTTTGCAATGTATGATAATCCAGTAAAAGAAGATTATCTAAAAATGTCTCCATTTCATAAATTTATTATTTGCGCAGATAGTTCAGAAAACCTTGTAAGGAAAATAAAATATTTTTTAAATAATCCAAAAGAAATTGATAAATTTACAAAAAAAGGATATTTATGGGCTAAAAAGCAAACCTGGGAAAATGTCTCTGAGGTTTATTTAGATCTTTGGAAAAAAAACTGACTCCTAATATATTCACGAATCATTGATCTAAGCATTTTACTACCATCTCCAACAATCTTATATTTGGATTTCCTTATAGATTTTTTGTCCATTTCAATTGGAACTTCACATACAGAGAGATTATTTTTTATAGAATAAATTGCGATCTGAGAACAAAAGAAGGCATTATCTGAATCGCATAGATCTATGAATTTTCTTACGCTTTCTTTATTGATAAAAATTGAACCCTGTGTATCTCTAATGTTTACTCTAAAAAGAAATTTCAAAAGACTCATATAAATTTTTGATGAAATTTTTCTTCTTAAAGGATAATGTAATTTTGAATCTTTATGTTTTTTTGAACCAAAAATAACATTAAATTTACTGGAAAGAGGAAGCATGTTTTTTAAATCAGAAAATCCAAATGGTAGATCTATCGCTGATAATAAAATATTTTCTCCTTTGGCATTTTCTACTAATGATTTCATTGCAAGACCATGCCCTTTTTTCCCTATAGTAAAATATTTTACATTTTTATTTTTTACTTGCTTTAAAACATCTCTGGTTTTATCGGTACTTCCATTTTCGGCAAAAAGGATTTCGTAGTTATTTTTCCCTACTAATTCATCTAGGTTTTTTATAATCTTTTTAAGATTTTTTAGAATTAAATCTTCTTCGTTATAGACGGGAATACAAAAAGATAGAAATAGCTTTTTCATTAATTAGATAATTGTTAGTAAATAATCGCTATATTATAATACAACTCACATTTTAATTAAGGAACTAATGAAAAAAAAGGATATTTATATTTTAGGAGTGAGTGGAAGTTTTACCGTTAATCATGATGGCGCTGCGGTACTTATTAAAAATTCAAAAATAATTGCTGCTGTTGAGGAGGAAAGGTTGATTAGGGTAAAGCACGCACCTGGGCAATTTCCTAAAAAATCTATTCAGTTTTGCTTAAAAAAAGCAGGTATATCTATTAAAGAAGTGGATTATTTAGCTTTTTACGTCAACACATATACCAACATTACGAACGATATTAAAGAGTATATGGAATTTCAATTTGGTTACTGTCCTAAGATTAAACTAGTTGATCATCATGCAGCGCATAGAGCAAGCGCATATCTGATTTCTGGATTTAAAGAAGCAAAAATAATGACAATAGACTATTCCGGTGACAATATTTCAACGACGCTAGGATATGGAAAAGGAAGAAGAATCAAATGCTTGAAGACATTTGAGAAACCAAATAGTTTGGGTATTTTTTATTCTTTGATAACTCAGTTTTTAGGTTTTGACATGAATAGAGATGAGTATAAAGTGATGGGATTAGCAAGCTATGGTAAATACAGAAAAGATTTGAAGGAAAAAATGGACAAAATACTTATTGTAAAGAACGGAGAATATAAGTTGGATGAAAAGATATTTCAAAATTCGGTTTCAAGACAACAACCAAGATTCACTAAAAAGCTTAAAGAAGTTCTTGGAAAAAATAGATTAAGTACAGACCCAGTTACGCAGCGCGAAAAAGACATTGCTTATGCAGCTCAAAAAAAACTTGAAGAGGCTTGTTTGGAGCTTCTTAAAAATCTTAGCGATAAAGAGGATTCAAAAAATCTGTGTTTGTCGGGTGGTGTAGCGCTAAACTGTATAATGAATTCTGCCTTATTGAAATCAGAATATATAGAAAATATTTTTATTCCCCCAGTTGCAGATGATCCTGGAACTGCGTTTGGTGCAGCTCTTCATGTTGCAAATAACTTAGGGTTCAAATTCGAAAAATTACAATCTCCATATCTTGGACCAAATTATACAAACAGAGAAATAAAAAAAGATCTAGATACTTTAAAACTTAATTATGAATATTTAAATGATAATGATTTGATAAATTTTGTAGTGGAAAGAATTTTAAATAACGAAATTGTTGGATGGTTTCAGGGAAGACTTGAATTTGGATCACGAGCATTAGGTAACAGATCGATTTTAGCGAATCCTGCAAATCTAGAAATGAAAGATAAATTAAATAGGCTTATAAAGTTTCGCGAGACTTTTAGGCCATTTGCTCCTAGCGTTTTAGAAGAAGATGCTGAGATTTATTTTAAAGATTTTTATAAATCTCCATATATGACTCTGACTTTTGATGTCAAAACAAAAAAACTACCTGCTATAACTCATGTAGATAATACAGCAAGGGTTCAGTCGGTTACTCGAAAAGAAAATAGAATTTATTATGATTTAATAAAAAAAATGAAAGAAAAATCTGGGATGGGAGTAGTGTTAAATACGAGTCTTAATATAATGAATATGCCTATCGCATGCTCTCCTAAAGACGCAATCTCAGTTTTTAGTGGAACTGGGATGGATATTCTAGTTTTAGGAAATTATGTGCTCAGGAAGAATTAAAATATCTCTTCTTAAGGTAAAACAAAATAAAAAATCCTAAAGAACTAAAACTAATTATCTTTAAGATTTTTAGATATATTAAATCTTCATATTTAATCTCAAGTTTCCAAAGTCCTTGAGGTATGTAGAGATTTATGATTCCCGGATGGGTTTTATTGTCAGGGATAATCTGAATTTCTTTGTTATTTAAAAAAGCACGCCAACCTGGAAAATACCATGTATTTTCATTTATCTTAAGATTTGTATTAGCATCAATCAGATATAAATTAGATGTTGGAGTCTCAAGAATTTGGGAAATTTTTCCGTCACCATTTAAAATTTCAACTTTTTCATTATATTTACTCTTCCATGCTATTTTGTCTCCTGTCCATATTGGATTTCCAAGACCTCCTAATCCCTCTCCGGCTGATGTGCTAGATCCCAAATTTGAGATTAGGTAGGAATCATTAATTTGAGGAATTACTCTTCTATTTCCCCAATTAAGAATAGTGTATGAGATAGTTATAAAAATTAATAAATAAACTATTTTTTTATTCTTTATTTCAAATGTTAATAATCCTGCGAGGACTGAGGTAGAGAATCCTATGAACAATAAAAGTCTATAGGAAAGTAGGACGTTTTTTATCATAGGAACTGTTTGCCATATAAGGTAAGAGCTTGGGGTTATCATAAATGTTAAGAGTGTAATAGATGAAAGTAGAAATATAGCGGTTTTTTTATTTCTTTTAATTTTTTTTAAAAGTATTAAATATATGAAATATATGAAAATAATTACCTGAGTGTACCCAATGATATGACCTAATTCTCCATGTGGACCTTGAAACAAAAATCCAAGTCTCCACTTAGTGAATAGTAAATCTGAAATATTAAATAAATTTATGTCAAATACTACTTTTTTAATCATTGTGTATTGGGAATAGGTTAAGTAAGACGTCCAGGAGTAGGAAGAAATTATTAGACCGATTAAAAATGAGAATATTATTTTATAATTTTCTTTCATTGTTTTCAGGCCAAACCCTATAAAACCAAACAAGATAAAAATTCCAAAAAAAAGTAATGACAAAATTGCAATTGCTTGATGTGTGAGAATAAATAGTCCCCATGCTATTCCTAGCAAAATGTAATCTGTGCCTTTTTTATTTTCTATGGCTTTTACTAAAAATAAGCAAAGAGTTGGAAAAAGAGCGAATGCAAATATTTCACCGATATCAACTCTAAAATGCATGTCAATTAAATGATATGGAGTGTATAGATAAAAAATTGCAGAAGTTAGCGCAGCAAGTTCATTTTTAAAAGTTTTTTTTGTAAATAAATACATTGAAATTCCTGAGAAAATATATGAAAAAATAAGATAAGATTTCATGCTCCATATAAATGAAAGTCCTAGAAAATGAAAGATTGAAATTAAATAGTATGGAATTGGATTAATAAAGAGAAATAGTGGATATCCAAATCCACCATTCAACATATACCCCCAGGAAGGGGAAAAATTCATAGCTTTTAAGTTCTCAAAAAAAGAGATAGTTCTATAAATATGAAGTGAAAAATCTCCGCTTTCGTAAACTCCTATTCTGAAAACGCTTATGATGGGAGGGATAGAAAGAAGCAGTACGATAAAAAAAGCATTTAGAGGTTTTTTGAAAATATATTTCAAAATAAAAAATAACAAGAATACAACAGAAAGACTAAAAAGGCTTACGATAACTATGCTTATTGGTTCTTGCACCATGCTATAATATAATCTAAATTCTCTGCACACAATACTCATTAATGGGTAAGAAAATCTTCATTATTTTAATTGCCCTTTGGACCCTAACCTCAATTGCTGCCATTTTCTTAAATGCTTTTAAATTAAGATCGGAAGTTAAAGAATGGGTATTTATTTCTGATCAAGAAAAAAGATATAAAATTTTTGGGGACCTTTATCATTTCTTTATTTTTATTAATGAGAATACGGATAACGAGAAAATATTGATAGTAAGTAATGATGTTAGAACGTTTTATTTAGGAGCTTACTATTTGTATCCAAAAAAAGTAGAGGTAATTTCAGAAAAAGAGATAGACAAATTCATGCATTTTGAAAATTATAAATACGTTGCGCTATTTAATATAGAAAGAAAAATAAAGGGTTTTAGAATACAAAAAATAGAAAAATCTAAGAGAGGAAATTCCTTTTGGACAATTTATAAAAATGAATAACTTGCTAATTATTTTAGTAACAATATTTTTATCGTTAATCGGTTTTATTTTAATAAAAGGGTTTGATTTATTGCCGAATAAAAAAAATATGTACATTTTTGGCTTATCTTATGGAATGGGAGTTGGAATAGTATCGCAGCAATTATTTTTGTTAAATATTTTAAATTTTGGATGGAATATAAAATTTATTATTTTATTCTGGATAATTATTATCTCGATAATTTTATTTTTAAAAAAGCAAACTTTTAAAATCAAATTAAAAAAAACAAAACTAAAAAAAATTGATTTATCAATTCTGTTACTTATTTTTGCACAGACAATTTATACATTTATTGAATCTATAATAAGGCCTCTTTCAACATGGGATGGATGGGCGATCTGGCTTAATAAATCGAAGTTTTTCTTTCTTGATGGAAAAATAGTCCCTGCTTCTTTAATGTACATTCATTCTTCATATCCTTTAATTCTTAGTCTATTGGGGTTATTTGATTATTTAATTTTAGGAAAAGTAAACGATGTATCTGTATTGATTTCATTTTTTGCATTTTATTTTTTTATGGTTATTCTCTTTTACAGTGCTTTAAGAGAGAGGGTAAGCCTAAGGTATGCATTATTTTTTACGCTATTTCTAGTAGGAATACAGAACTTTACCAGACATGGGGGAAGAATTGAAGTAGGTCAAGCGGATCTTCCTCTCGCTTACTTTTTTCTATCCAGCAGTTTATTGCTTCTGGAGTATATAAAAGATAAAAAAAACAAAACACTTGTACTTCTTTCTTTATTTTTGGCTTTTACATGGCTTATTAAATTAGAAGGTATTCTTTTTGTTTTGGTTTGCTTAGCTATTATTAGTATTTCTCTAATTAAATTTAGAAAGTTAAAGCATATATTTTTATTAATTATTTTATTCTCCCCAGTATTTTTATGGGAATATTTTAAAAAGACAAATCAGATTACTAGCTTACCTGATGGAAGAGGAGTAAGTTTTTATTTTTTTAAATCTTTTCATATTTTTCTTGAATTTATCAAAGAAAGTTTGAATTTAAAAACCTGGAATATTCTTTGGCCAATTTACTTTTTCTCTTTATTCTTTGGTAAAGCACTAAAATCTAGCGAAATGTTAGTAATTAATTTTCTTATTCTTTCTCAATTGTTTTTTTACATAGCGATTTACCTATTTATTAGTATTTATGAGCCTTCTAGCTCATTACAGAGGCTTGCTTTACATGTTGCACCCCTATGTGTATATTCTGTTGCATTAGTTTTTCGAAAAACAATAAATGCCAGATAGGCTGCTGTGTTAATACATATTTACATTTTTAGGTTTTTGAACTAATATCTTTTGGTAATGAAAAAGATAGTTATTACAGGTGGTTGTGGGTTTATTGGAACAAATATTTCATTATTAGCTAAGAAAAAAGGATATTCAGTTATAGCATTTGATTCCCTCATTAGACCTTTTACAGAAGAAAATGCGCAAATTCTAAAAAAGAATAATATTGAAGTAGTAAGAGGAGATGTAAGAAATGTTCATGATTTTGAAAGACTCCCAAAAAAATTGGCCGGAATTATCCACTTAGCTGGAAATCCAGGAATTCCATGGTCAATTAAATGGCCTTCTTATGATTTCTCAGTAAACGCCCAAGGGACTTTAAATATTCTAGAGCATGCAAGAATAAATGGATTAATTCCCGTCATATTCGCTTCTACTAATAAAATATACTCCGAAGAAATCAATTTGATACCCCTTAAAGAAAAGAAAACTAGGTATGAATGGAATTTTAAGTCAAAATCAAAAAACGTCAGGAAAGCAGTCATTGAAGGAATAACGAAAAATGGAGTAAATGAGAAATTCCCAATGGATAGCGGAGGAGTTTTTCCCCACAGTCCGTATGGTGTTTCTAAGGCTTCTGCAGATTTATATTGTCAGGAATATTTTCATATATATGATTTGCCTACAGTCGTGAATAGAATGAGTTGTATTTATGGTCTTTATCAAAAAGGCGTAGAAGATCAAGGATGGCTAGATTGGTTTGTGAGAGCAAAAATTAATGATTCTCCACTAAATATTTATGGAGACGGTAAGCAGGTGAGAGATTGTCTTTTCGGAACCGATGTAGCTGAAGTTTATCTATCAGAATTGGAAAAAATAGATAGTGTAAAAGGTGAGGTTTTCAATGTAGGGGGAGGAGTTGAGAATACTGCAAGTTTGATTGAGGTTATAGAACACTTAAATAAAAAAGGTGGAAACAAGCTAAAGCTTAAGCATTTTCCATGGAGACCTGCAGATCAAAAGATATACATTACCGATACTTCTAAAGTAAAAAATAAACTTAAATGGAAACCGCAAGTAAGCGTTTCAAAAGGAATTGATCAAATCTGGGATCAATATTTGAATATTAATAACAATTAACTGAATTTTCTACCTCTTTTTTTACTGAAACTGAAAATTTCTTTATAATTTTTTTATCTTTTCCTTTTTCCTCCGCTTTTGAAATATTACTATTTATTAATTTTTCCATTTCAGATGCATTGGAAAAGTTTTCAAATACAAAAATATTTCGTTTTGTTGATACAGGTAGTCTAAGGTATTCATCATTTTCTAAGTAGTAACTAGATGGTTTGATTAAATTCTCAAATAGTAACAAATTATCTTTTATTTCTAAGTCATATAATTTACAATCAGAATTAATATATTTCGCCCCTTTTTTATCAAATTTAAGCACAAGATAACTTTTATTATTTGATTCTACTGAATAATTATTTATTATCCATTTATTTATATAAGGATTTCTTGAAATATTTGGGATATTATCTAACGGAATCACACCTTTTTTGTCGATCATATAAATTATTTTATTTGGAGGATTTAGAGCAATTTTTTCTACAGTTTTTTCTTCAACTTTAGAGCCGGACCAATCATAAAATTGTAAAGAATAAGTATTAAATGTTTTTCTATTAATATTTAGAAGAAAATTATCATAAGGATAAATTAAGATTGATTTAGAACTATTTATTGTCAGAGTTATTTTATCTAGGTTCGATTTTGTATAAAATTGGGGATAAATTTTGTATAAATCAAAGAAATTAGTATTTTCGCGAGTTAAATCATATAATTTCAAAAAATTATTAGGAGTAAGAGTTTGGATGTTTGAAAATAAATTAAGTGTGATTATGCCTATCGAGATTGCTAAAAATAAACGATTAAACTTAAATCTTTGATAAATTATATAAATTAAGATTATTATGCTCGGAATAACAGACTGTAAGATATGTCCCTCATCAGTTCTAATTAATGAAGATTTTATTTCAACAAACGCAGTTATGAATAAAATGATAGATAATAAGCTATACTTTTTTTCTTTAAATTTAACTATAAAAATTAAAAATAAAATAAAAGGAAAAATTAACAATAGGAAATAAGGATTCAAGGAAAAGGGAATATTCATAATATATTTGTAATCTGAGACAGTTAATATGGAATCATAAAAATAATCTAGGTTCCCAGATAATATAGAGCTTAATATGATTTCGAGAATTAATATTATCGATAAACTTCCCAATCCTTTTATTATCTTTTGAATATTGAATTTAAATTTATTTTTATTAATTAAAGCAGTAAATAAATAAAATAAAAATATAATTACTATACAAGTTAAAAAAAGTTCAAAAATATAAAGCCCCATTATTGAGGGTACTGCATGGATTATCGCTATTTGAATTTTATTTCCCTTTTTTTGAACAACATACTTAAGATAATAAAGAGAGAAAATAAAAGGAGATATAATCCTTATTGACATATTGGAATCTGAATATATTAAAGTCAGTGAGCTTAAAAAAATAAAAAAAATTAGTTTTGATTTCTTTTCTGAAAATAAATTTTCTATAAACAGGAAAATCAAAATTAGCAAAATTAGTTTAAGAGTTAGACTACTTAATATTAATGATGAAAAAGAAGGTGTATTTAATAAGTTTCCCGGAAATGAAATTATAAATTGATATAAAGGTCCATAAGTAAATATGAAATCTCGACCCGCTATAAAACCTGAATAAAATCTTTGAATCATATCTATTGACCAGGAGAAATCCAGAGTATTGTTTATTTTTATTTTTGAATCTAACTTTTTTGTTAAATTAGTTATTTCAATTAATAAAAAAAATAGTAGAAAAAGAGGGAAATGGATATCGGAATTTTTAAAAATTCTTTTTATCATTATCTGAAGAAATTGTTCTTAATTCCATATATATACCATTTAAGATAATAAGGAATATTTTTCCAAAGTTTGAATTGAGATTCTCCGCTTTTTCTGTCTCTCCATATAGTGGGAACATCAGTGATTTTAAATCCTTTTTCATAGGCTTTTACCGTTAGTTCTAGGGGCATCTCAAATCCCTGTTCACTTTTAATATCAATTTTTTCTAGGAGAGATCTTCTGAAAACTTTAAATGCGTTGGTGGAATCACTTGTATTGATTCCTGTTAAAAATTTCAAACTAATGCACGCAAGCCACGAGAGAAACCCTTTAAATTTAGGTCCTCCAATTCTTTTTCCATTTCCACTGTTTCGACTAGCGCATACAAGATCATATCCTTCATCGATTTTTCTAATCATTTTGTCTATATCTCGGGGATTGTCCGACAAATCAGACATCATGGTTACGATTATCGGTGCTTTAGTGCATCTAAAGCCCTCCTTAAAGGCCTTAAGTATTCCTTTCCCGTCTCGAGTGAATTCTATATTTATACCTGGAGATCCTTTTTTTATTTTTTTTAAAACAGTAAGTGTCGGATCGTTTTTATCCTGAATTACTACCGTTATTAAATAAGGAGTTTTAACAAATTTTTTAATATCTGTTATAACTTTTTCTATATTTCCTTCTTCGTGATATGCCGGAAGAATAATGTCAATTTTATGTTTTTTCATTTCCACAATTATAATTTAGGAAATTTGATAATTCAATTATCATAAGAAGAAAAAAAAGTATTATAATCACCAATATGAAAATTACTCTTATAACAACGGTTTTGAATGAATCAGGGTCGATTTTGAATTTTTTAAAGAGTTTGAAAGCCCAATCAGTAAAAATAGATGAAGTAATAATTATTGACGGAGGTTCTAAAGACAACACTGTTCAAATTATCAATGAATTTAAAAATGTAAATAAAAAAATAAATATTAGAGTAAAGGTTTTAGTTGGAAATATTTCTCAAGGAAGAAACGAAGCAATAAGAATTGCAAAAAATAATATAATTTTAGTTACAGATTCAGATTGTATACTTGATAAGAATTGGGTTAAAAAAATCTCCGAACCCTTTAATGATAAAAATGTAGATGTAGTTGCAGGTTATTACAAGCCTCTTAGTAAAAACATTTTTGAAAAATGTTTAGGGATTTATACGAGTATAATGCCTGATAAATTGGACCCCGAAAACTATTTGCCGTCATCTCGTTCGATTGCATTTAAAAAAAATGCTTGGAAAGAAGCTGGAATGTATCCAGAGTGGATGGCTAGGGGAGAAGATTTACATTTTGCAAAAAAGTTAAAACTAAAAAAACTTAAATTTAAGTTCGTAAAAAATGCAATTGTTAGTTGGCCACAGAGAAAAAATATAATTGAAGCATTTAAGCAATTCTTTGGTTATGCAAAGGGAGACGGGAGCGCTATGAATATTCGGACGAATGTAATTTTATTATATTTGAGGTATTTCCTCTTATTTTATTTATTTTTCATTTCGATAATAGAAAAATCAAAATCTCTTTTATTATTTATTCTAATTTTGTCTTTAATGTATGTATATTGGGCAATTCGAAAAAACTATAAATACATAAAGAGTTACAAGGCATTTTTTTATTTACCATTATTACAATTTACTGCTGATCTTGCGGTATTAACTGGAACACTATCTGGCATTTTCAATAGATTAAAAAAAAGAAAAATAAAAAAAGATATTAGAAATTATAGATTTCTCATATTTATTTGTTTTATTTATGTTTTTTTAGTTTTTTCAACAATAAAATTTGGGATACCAAATATTAATCATCCATATCCTTATCACATGGATGAATGGCATCAATTAAGTGCTGTAGCAGATACTTTCATTCACGGAACTCCAAATATGTTTGGTTCTGCAAATGGGACTATGCTTAATTTCATAATCAGTGGATTCTATATTGCTCCTTTTGCTTTTTTGAAAATAATTGATCCGTTTTCAGTTCAAGTTCAAAATTTAATAAATAGAGAAAACATTTTTATTATTTTAAGAATTCAGTCAATAATTTACGGACTTTTATCGATAATATTAATTTACAAAATTGCAGATTTTTTAAAAATTTCAAAAAAAATTACAATTTCATTGTTCGTTTTCAGTCCTCTTTTTTTAATGTTAAGTGGATATTTTAAATATGATATAGCCCTCTTATTTTTTATTAGCTTATCTTTGCTGTCGATGCTTATTTATTTAAAAAATCCAACGGGAAAGAAATTTATTTTATTAGCAATTCCAGTTGGCTTGTCTTTTGCGGTGAAGGTAAGTGCGATTCCATTAATTCCTTTGTATGGACTATCCTATTTTTTATTTTCCAATAACAAAATTAAAGAAATTAAATATTTTTTTGGTGGATTAATAGTGCTAATAGTAACTATTTTTTTATTTGGAATTCCAGATACTTTGTTTGGAAATGGAAATATAAACCTTTTTCTTTATGAAAATATCATTCAGAGTCCCGCAACAACTCAAAATTTTAACATTGAACTTAATCCATATGCTTATTTGCTTACAAAACATTATCCAATTATTTTTGGCCATCTGATGATTCCCCTGACAATAATTTCATTAATATATTTAACGTTTATATATTCGAATAAGATAATTAAAGGTAAAATTGGTGAAATTAAAATTGAATTATTCATGTTAATTATTTTTATTTTCTTTACCCTAAGTTTAATTCCTCTCCAAATATTTGCATCTACAAATAGAGCATTAGTCTTATCTCCGTTTATAGTTTTGATTTCTGTAACATTTTTAAATGAAGTATATAAAAAGAAAAAGTTTTTATTTTTTATAGTAGTGTTTTTTGTTTTAAGTTCTCAAATATTTGAATCTTTGTTGTGGATAAATGCGAAAAGAGCAATAAGCCCTCAGGCAGTTTCTTCTAAGTGGATAGAAGAGAATGTACCAGAAGGATCCGTTATTGGCTTAGAAAATATTCCAATTTATCAAGGAATTCCTGATTTAATTCAGAAGGAATATTATTTTAGAGAATCAAATATAAATTTTAATTACAAATATAAATATCAGCTAATTGATGAAAGATCTTCTAAATACCCAGAATATGTTGTAATTACAGATGATGAGATAGCTCCGAGTTTTTATCTTAAAACCCCAAAAAGAGAAATTAAGAATAAACTAGACGAACTTGGATATAGAAGGATTGGTGTTTTTTACTCTAAAAAACCATACAAAATGAATCATAAGGATTTCTATCTTGCTTCTCTTATTACAGTCCCATTCAATATTTCAGTTTATAAGAAGTAAACTTGATATAATTTTTATATGGGTTATAAATTGCATGCGATAAGAGGAATTTCCTGGATGACTCTTTTGAGAGGTTCAACTCGTGGAATAACATTTGTAAGGCTTGCAATACTTGCTAGAATCTTGACTCCTGCTCAGTTTGGATCTTTTGGTGTAGCAACTCTTGTTTTATCTTTTCTGGAAATTATTACAGAGACGGGAATAAATGTTTTTTTAGTTCAAAAAAAAGATGATTGGAGAGAATATATTAATTCTGCATGGATAATCTCGATTTTAAGAGGTTTTATTATTTTTACTGTACTTATAATATTAGCACCTTTTATTTCTGATTTTTTTAATTCATCACAATCGCAAAAATTAATTTATTTGATAGCCATTGTTCCGCTCATTAAAGGTTTTATTAATCCATCTATAATTCAAATTCAAAAAGAAATCCAATTCAAAAAAGAATTTTACTTAAGACTGATTTTATTTTTAGTAGAATCTGCATCTGTAATAATTTTAGCTATATATACAAAAGATGCTTCTAGTTTTGCTTATGGACTAATAGCATCAGCAGTCCTAGAAGTTGTCCTCTCATTTGTTTTATTTAAACCTGTACCAATTCTTATTTTTGATTTTACAAAAATAAAACAAATATTTAAGAGAGGATCATGGATAACGCTAACAGGAATATTTATTTATTTGTCAGAAAATCTGGATAATATGTTAGTTGGAAAAATTTTAGGTACGGGATCTTTAGGTTTCTATCAGATGGGCTATAAAGTTTCCACATTTACTATTAGTGAGATTGCTGAAGTAGTAAATAAAGTTACTTTTCCTGTTTATTCGAAATTATCTGGGGATTTTAAAAGATTATCAAATGCATTTGTTAAAGTCTTTCTAACTTCATCCTTTTTTGCTATATCATCCGGAATAATATTATTTATTTTTGCAGAACCAATTGTTAAAGTTGGATTGGGAAAAGATTGGACTGAGATTGTTGGTTTAATAAGAATTCTTTCGATTTATGGAATTTTAAGGACAATGTTTGGAAATTTCTTTTCTTTATTCTTTGCTTTAGAAAAACAATTTTATTCAACGATTTCAATATCTTTAAGGCTTTTGGTTTTATCAATTACAATAATTCCTTTCATTCAAAGTTTTGGTATAATCGGCGCAGGTTACGCAATGATTATTTCTGTGATCTTTGAGATTCCTTTATTAATCTTCCTAACTTACAAAATCTTCAAAAATCAATGAAGTCAGTCAGTTCAAAGATATATACAAAAAAATACTACCTGGGACAAAATCTTGGTTTCGAGGAATTTAATAAGCATAAAGGAAAAATTGTAAATAATACGATTAGAGAATTCGCAAATTTAATTAATCCAAAGAAAAATTCTAAAATTTTGGATATTGGATGTGGTAGAGGAGACTTAGATTTTGAATTAGCTAGATTAGGAGCGAATGTTATGGGTATTGATTATTCGGAAGCAGGAATAAAAATAGCGAAAAATGCAATTAAGTATCAGGAAGAGGAAGTAAAAAAAAGAATTGATTTTAAGTTGATGAACGCTAAGAAATTAAAATTCGCAGATAATTTTTTTGATATAGTTGTTACCTCTGATGTTTTTGAGCATTTATTTAAAGAAGAACTTGAAATAGCTATGGAAGAAATTAAAAGAGTTATGAAGCCAGATGGATTACTCATTGTGCACACTGCTCCAAATAAAATATATCTTGATTACACACATAAATACTGGGTTTATCCCGTGGACAAATTATTTATAATGCTAAACAAGTTATTTACCGGAAATATTTATCCGGGAGTAAATAAAGAATCACGAAATAATATTCACAAAAAGCAGCATGTAAATGAGCCAACAATTTTTTATTTAAAAACATTATTTAAAAAAAATTATTTTTCAGGAAATATTATTTCTAAAGTTCCGTATAAGCCATTCATAAGTTGGAAAGATTATGTGTATAATGTTTTTGTTTATTTGTACCCAATATCTAAAATGAGTATATTAAAAATATTTTTTGCAACAGATTATATCTGCATCCAGAAAATTAAAAAATGAAAATTGCTGTATTTCATGAACTGCCTTATGGTGGCGCAAGGCGTGCTGTTATGGAATTCAGCAATAATTTCAAAAAAGAAAATATTGTAGATCTATATTATATAGATGAAAAAAAAGAAATAAAAATTGATAGAAATTTTTCAAAAATATATTTTTTTAAATTTACTCCAAGAAAATGGACAGGGGGAAACTGGAAAGTAAAATTATATAAAGATACGATTGAGTTAATTAAGATATATATTCTTCACAAAAAAATTGCAAAAGAAATAGATTCACTTAGTTACGATTTCGTTTTTGTACATGGATCAAAATACACACAGGCCCCATTTTTATTAAGATTCATCAAAACAAAATCAGCATATTATTGTCAGGAGCCACTCAGAATAGCTTATGAAGAATTGTTTGATATACCTAAAGGTTTAAGGATGGAAAGGAAATTATACGAGAAATTAAACAGGAAAAATAGAAAAGTGATAGATAGATCAAATGCATTAAAGGCAAATCTGATTATTGCAAACTCAAAATATACTCAAAGAAATATAAAAAGTGCTTACAAAATAAATTGTGAAATTTCCTACATGGGAGTAAATATTAAAAATTTTTACCCAATGAAGGTTAAGAAGATATATGATCTGCTTTTTATAGGTTCTAAAGATCCAATTGATGGTTATGAAAAACTGATAGAAGCAATTAAGCTCATGAAAAATAAACCAAGAGTGAGATTTATATTAAGAGAGAAAGAATGGATTTCTGATGATTCTGTTTTAAGAAAAATATATTCGCAATCAATGTTTTTAATATGCTTAGCATATAACGAGCCCTTTGGATTAGTTCCCCTTGAAGCACAAGCATGTGGTGTTCCAACAGTAGCCATAAGAGAGGGAGGTTATATTGAAACAATTATTGAAAGTAAAAACGGTTTTTTTGTAAAAGATAATTTAGAGGAAATATCTCAAGTGCTGAATAAAAAAATTTTAAATAAAAGGCAATATAAAAATTTATCAAAATATTCTTCTGAAAATATTAAAAGTAATTGGACTTGGGAAATACGTAGTAATATGCTTCTTAATCTTATAATTAAAAAACTTGATTTATCATGAAAATTTTAAAAGAAATACTAAAAAAAATTAGAAATTTGTTTAGACATTTAATTTATGGGAATTTAATGTATGAGCATCAAGAAATATTGAAAGAAATTGACTCTTTAAAAATTATTATAGGAAATAAAAACACAATGGACATGGATATTTCTAAGATAAAAAACATACAAGATGCAGAATTTAAAATTTATTCGCAATTTGGAGAAGATGGAATTATTCAATTTTTAATAAAAAAATATAAAGTTGAAAATAAAAAATTTATTGAATTTGGAGTGGGTAATTACTCCGAATCAAACACAAGATTTTTACTTGTAAATAATAACTGGGAAGGATTGATTATTAATGATGATAATTCCCATATTGAATTTCTAAATTCAGAAATAGGAAAAATTATTTTGTATAAACACAGAATAAAAATTATAAATAAAAAATTAACTTTAGAAAATGTAAACAAAACATTTAAAGAAGAAGGATTTTCAGGAGAAATAGGTATTTTATCAATTGATGTAGATGGAATTGATTATTGGTTTTTGAAAGAAATTGACTCAGTTTCACCAAAAATTTTAATTGTAGAATACAATAGTACTTTTGGTAAAAAATTTGAGGTAACGGTGCCGTATAAAAAAGAATTTGATCGTACAAAAGAACACTTCTCTAATTTATATTTTGGTGCATCTCTTAAAGCAATTGTTAATTTAGCAAAGAGCAAAGGTTACATTTTTGTTGGAAGTAATTCTGCTGGAAATAATGCATTTTTCATAAGACAAGATAAGAAAAGAAATAATGATGAAATATCTGTTGAGAACGGGTACGTTGAGAGCAGGTATAGAGAGTCAATGGATAAGAATAGAAATCTAACGCTTATAGACGATCATCATGATAGATTAAATTTAATAAGAAACCTTAAGCTTTACGATATTAATTCTAAGAAAAAAAGAACGATTAAGGAAATTTATAAACTTTAATATGGCGAAAAAAATAGTATCGATAATAGTCGTAAATTATAAGTCTAAGGAAAATTTATATAAATGCATAAATTCAATAAATAAAAAATGGAATAATGAGATTTTTGAAATAATAGTTGTTGATAATGATGAAGTGGATAATATTTCAAAAGAACTTAAGAAGAAATTTTCTAAAATTAAATACATAAAAAACGTAGGGAATTTAGGTTATGGGAATGGAAATAATTTAGGTGTAGATAATGCAAATGGAGAATATGTCTTCATACTTAACCCTGATACATATATACTGTCAGGAAATCTTGAAAATCTTCTAAATATCTTTAAAAAATATAAAAAAGTTGCTGCAGTTTCACCAACTCTTTATAAAGAAAATAAAAAAATTTATAAATTACAAGGTACAAGAATACTTACGCCACTTTATGCTATTTTTTCACTAAGTTTTATCAGCTCCTTTTTAAGGAAAAATAAATTTTTAAAAAAATATTATTACCTTGATAATTCAAGTGGAAAAGAAAGATCTATAGAGGTTCTTCCTGGAACGGCATTTTTAATTAAGAAAAAAATATTTCAAAAGATAAATGGATTTGATGATAATTTTTTTATGTATTTTGAAGAATTTGACCTATTTAAAAGAATAAAAGAATTAGGATATAAAAATTATATTTCTCCAACAGTTAGGATAGTGCATTTTGGAGGAAAAAGCTCAACACAAAATTCAGAAATAAAAAAAATATTTATGAAAAGCAGATATCTTTACTTCAAAAAAAACTACGGACGTTTAAAGGCTATGGTTGTTGAATTATTTCTCAGATTTAACAAGGAATCATTTCTAGTGTTGTGTATTTTTTTACTCGCATTTCTACTCAGGATTAATAAGATATCAGAACTACTATTCTTCATTCCGGATGTTGCTTGGTACTATTTGTCAGCTAAGGATATGCTTTTGGATCACAGTATACCTCTTGTAGGAATCGCATCAAGTCATCCATGGCTACACCAAGGAGCATATTGGACATATATACTTGGATTCTTGTTAAAGGTTTTTGACTTCAATCCAGTTGCTCCTGCGTACTTTACAATTTTATTGGATTCAATTGTAGTAATACTTATTTATTATGTAGCTAGATTTATGTTCAATACTAGAGTTGCATTCTTTTCATCACTATTTTATGCAACTTCTCCATTTGTAATTTTTTCTTCACAACTTCCATATCATACGAGTTTTGTTCCTTTGTTAACGTTAGCATTATTTTTTCTAACTTTTAAATGGGTAAAAGGAGATAGAAATAAATTTCCATTAATAATATTTATTCTTGGGGCACTATATAACTTTGTATTAGCTACGTTTTCTTTAGCTTTTACCGTGCTCGTAGTTTTAGCGATCGGATATTTGAAAAATAAAAAATGGAAATTAAGTTTTAAGAATGACTTGAAAATAATAGTTCTTTCATTTATTTTTTTGATTTTAACTTTACTTCCAATGATAATTTACGATTTTTCAAACGGTTTTCCTCAAACTCTCAAATTTTTTGTGTGGGGAGTATATAGAATTGCGGTTTTATTTGGATATCCTCCTATTAATCCTAGTCAAACTGAGAGCTGGGGTTCTTTCTTGAAGTTTATCACAGATTATATTGGTAAATTCTATTTTGTAAGAAATGAATACTTGGCTCTTTTAATTTTTATTATACCAATGATTTTTTTATTAATATCAGTTATGAGAAGTAGATTTAAAAATCCAAATGAAAACACTTTATTTGCTTTTTTAATTATTCCTGCAATTTTTTATATTTTTGCAAAAACTAATTCAGCTTCATATTTGCCCATGTTTTTTCCTCAAGCGGCAATTGGATTAGGTTATTTTTTGGGTAGTTTTAAAAAGAGATTATTATTTTTTCCGATTATATTGATTTGTATTATTTCATTTTTAAATATTTACCAGTTTCCTGACCGAAAGAATCAGAAAATAACTTTTACGGAGTTGGTTAAATCATCAAGAGAAATTGTTTCAAAGTCAAATGGTGAACCTTTTAATATTATTGAAAAAAATCAGGCAAGTGGATTTCCTAATTTTATTCAAAATTACGAATATTTAACATGGTGGTTGGGAAATGGCCCCTCGAATAAAAATGAAAAAAAGAAGTTTTATGTAAGTGTTGAAAATAGTAATATAATAGTTGAAGAGGTGAATAATAAATGATTTCTGCAGTCGTTTTAACTAAGAATGAAGAGAAAAATATAATCGATTGTATCGAGAATTTAAAATTTTGTGAAGAGATAATAGTAATTGATGATAATTCTTCGGATAGAACTCTGGATTTAATTGAGAGATATGATTCTAAGAAAGTTAAGGTATTTAAAAGAGATTTGGATAAAGATTTTTCAGCACAAAGAAACTTCGGAGTTTCAAAAACCACAAATGAATGGGTGATATTTGTTGACGCAGATGAGAGGATCGATAGCGACTTGGCTACAGAAATAAAAGAATCTATATCGGATGAATATGCCGGATTTTTAATTCCAAGAATAGATTTTATGTGGGGGAAGGCACTTTTGCATGGTGATTCAGGAGGAATTAGGCTTTTAAGACTATTTAATAAAAATAAAGGTAGTTTGAAAGGAAGAGTTCATGAAACATGGGTAACTGATAAGAAGGTTGGTAAGCTTATTAATTCCATCAAGCATTATCCGCATCAATCGATCTCTGAATTTTTGAAAGAAATTAATTTTTATACAGATTTGAGGTCGGAGGAATTATTTGAAAAAAGAGTGAGAGTTAATTGGATTTCAATCATTTTCTTTCCTAAAGGTAAGTTCTTTGTTAATTTTTTCTTAAAACTTGGATTTCTTGATGGAATAGCTGGTCTAGTACACGCTATATTAATGTCATTTCACTCATTCCTGGTGAGAGGAAAGCTTTGGTTATTATGGCAAAAAAAATAGTTATAAATTCAGATTACAAAGGTGTTGTAACTTTGGAGGTATTGAAAGGCGCAAATAGATATAACGAATGGATATATGAGAACTTAAAACCGCATGTAAAATTTCCCGCTATTGAGGTTGGGGCTGGGATAGGAAATATTTCATCTTATTTTGCAAAAGATGGTAATCTAGTTTTAACTGATATAGATGAAGGACTTGTAAGTCATTTGGAAAAAAAATTTAAAGATAATCAAATTTATCGATTAGATATATCTAAAGATCCTCCAAAAAAATTACTGAATAAATTTAATAGCGTAATATGTGTAAATGTATTAGAGCATATTGAGGAAGATGAAAAAGCTTTAAGAAACATAAAAAAAATTCTTAAGAACGATGGGAAATTGGTTCTTCTCGTGCCGGCAAACAAATGGGCTTTTAATACTTTGGACAAAGAATTAGGTCATTTTAGAAGATATGGAAAAGAAGAACTTACGAAAAAAATTGAAAAAACAGGATTACACTTAGAAAACATTTCTTTGTTTAATGCATTAGGCTTAGTAACTTGGGTAGTGAGGAATTATCTAAAAGGACAAGAAATACAGCTAACTCAAAAGCAGGTTGCAGCCTTTGATTTAGTAGTTCCAGTTGTAAAAAAAATAGAAAAAAAATTTCCTATGCCAATTGGCATTTCTTTAATTGCTGTCGCAAAAAAATGAATAAGAATATTTCCTACTGGATTTTCATGCTCTGGAGTGTATCTGTGATTATTATTTACCTAAGTCATCTGTTATGTAGAAAGGGGATATGTTTGCTTTAGCTTTTTTGATAGGAATTTATTCCTATTTGATTTTTATTTTGGGGATATCTGGAAATTTAGAGAAGAATTGGGTATTTATTTCGACAACCCTTTTTTTGATAGGTGGTTTTACATATTTTCAGTATAAAAAAGATGATGTTCCAAAAATTAATATTAAGAAATTTAAAGAAAAGAAGTATTTGTTGCTTTTTCTATCACTGGCCTTAGTTAATTTAGTGGGTGCATTAGGCCCTGAACTTTCTTTTGATGCTCTTTGGTATCACCTAACAATTCCAAAAATATTTATTCAGGAACAAAAAATTTTCTACATTCAAGGAGGACTATTTTATTACTCCTTAATGCCAAAATTAGGGGAGATGCTTTTTATTCCTGGTCTTATGTTTGGAAGTGAAATTATACCTAAGCTTATCCAGCTTATCCTTGGAATAATGACTAGTTTGGCTGTTTATAAAATTTCAAGAAATTTTTTAAATGAAAAAGGTTCCATAATCGCTTCAATAATTTTTTATAGTTCATTAGTAGTTGCATGGGAATCAACGGTTGCATATGTGGATTTAATTAGAACATTTTATGAAGTAATGGCATTCTGGGGAATTATAGAATATCTAAAAAACAGAGAAAAAAAGTTTATAGTTGAATCAGGAGTGTTGCTTGGATTAGCAATTTCTACGAAGTTAATTGCCTTTGGATCAATACCTATATTTTTATTTTTATTTTTAATTATAGAAAACAAATCAAAGGAAAAAATAAAAAGTTCATTTATTTTTTTATCTTCTTCACTTATAACTGTATTTCCCTGGTTATTCTTTTCATATATAAATTCTGGAAATCCTTTCTATCCAGTTTTTGGAGGATATGATTTAGGAAACCCAATTCAAATACTTAACCTAAAAGTATTTATCGTTGATTTTATTAATTTATTTTTATTCTCTGCAGATCCAATTTCTCCAATTTTTATAATTGTATTGCCTTTACTGGTAATAAATATGAAAAAATTTGACAAAGAAAAGAAATTAATTCCAATTTATGTTTTTGTTTCTCTATTGGTTTGGTATTTTACTCCAAGAACAGGGGGAGGGAGATTTATTTTGCCATACTTACCAGTATTATCAGTTGCTGTTTCCATATTAATCTTTAATCAACCAAAAAAAATTAAAAATTTTTTGATATCTACTGTTTTATTAATTGCTTTTATAACATTATTTTATAGAGGAGCCGCGAATGCTCGATATATACCAAAAATTATAGGACTACAATCAAAGAATGAATTTTTGACAAAAAATTTAAACTTTAATTTTGGAGATTTCTATGACACAGATAATTGGTTTAAAGAAAATATAAAAGAAGACGATAAGGTTCTTTTATATGGATTTCATAATATATATTATGTAAACTTTCCGTTTATAGATAATAGTTATGTTAAGAAAGGTGATAAATTCAATTTTGTAGCTGTTCAGGGTGGAGGAGTGCCGGAAAGATTTAAAAATTGGAAACTTATTTACAAAAATACGTTAACAAATGTTTCTGTTTATACTCTTGATCAAGTATGGTATTACTAAAAATTTTAATTCCGATTTTCTTTATTTCGCTTTCATTAGGAGAGTTTCTTAAATTCGATTTACCAAATCATATAAATGTTGCCTTTGTAGATTTAGTAATTTTGGGAATTGTTATTTCGTGGTTTCTTTTTGTTAAAAAATCTTCATATAAACTTAAATTGCCCATTGTAATTTTTTTAATACTTTCTATAGTTTCGTTAATTTTAAGTATTAAAATCTTTAACACTTCTAATATTTTGATAGGAGCTCTTTATTTAGTTAGGTGGATTTTGTATGCAATGCTCTATTTTGTTTTTAGAGATATTAATTTAAAAAAATATAAAATTAATATTCTCCTAACACTAACTGGGACAATATTTTTGGTCATCGGATATTTACAGTATATTTTTTATCCAAGTCTTAAGAATTTATATTATCAAGGATGGGATGAGCATATGTATAGACTTTTCTCATCTTTTTTTGATCCAAATTTCGCAGGAACATTCTTAGTTACTTTTTTAATATTTGTTTTTATATATAAAGAGAAAAATAAATTTTCTAAAAGATTTAAGTATTTATTAAACACTATTATTTTCTTAACCTTTTTAAGTATCATTCTTACTTTCTCTAGAAGTGCGCTTTTAATGTTAGGATCTGCAACTGTTTTATATGCAATATTAGAAAAAAAATATAAGCTTATCTTAATTTTATCTTTTCTATTAATCTTTGTTTTTATAATTTTATCTCCGAGATTTTATATCGAAAATATGAATCTTCTAAGAACACCTTCTCTAGAGCAGAGAATTTTGAGCGCAAAAGAAGCGGTAGTAATTTTTAGTAAAAATCCTATCCTCGGGGTTGGATTTAATAATTACCGTTATGCAAGAGAAAAATATATACAAAAAGATTGGGCTCCTTATCCAAACCGTGCTGGGGCAGGTTCTGATAATAGCTATGCATTTCTTCTTGCAACGACAGGGATTCCTGGGTTAATGGTATATTTATTCTTACTTTACAGAATCATAAAGATGAATTTAAAAGTAGTTGAAAAAAATTATTATTCGTTAATCCTTGTTGTTTCGCTGGGGGGGATTATGTTTAACAGCTTGCTGTTGAATAGTCTTTTTTACAGCTTTATTATGATTTGGTTATGGGTTCTTGTAGGAATTAGTGAGAATAGTTCACGTGAATAGATTTCTCAGTTTTATTTCCCGCTAAATCAACAGCAATTACTTTTATATCGTTTCCTCCATCCCTTAGTGTTAAGAGATAAGTGTATGCTCCGTCGCTAGACGATACCGCTTGAAAATCATTTACTGTAATTGTGGTATCTGGATCAGATTTTCCTTTTATTTCAATAGGATTAGTATTTTTGATTTCTGATCCATCCGTTGGTGAATCTATGGAAAGTTCAGGCCCTTTTTTTATATATGACACAATAACTGAATCTGAAAATTCACTTTCTCCGTTATCTTTAATTGCTTTTGCTTTAATGATATTTTCACCTTCGGATAACTTGATTCTTACTTCAAATGATCTGTCTTCATTGATATCTGCCTCGCTGTCAAAGCTTCCGTTAACATAAATTTTAACTTTGTCTCCTCCTAAAGAAGTACCAGAGATAGTTATATGGTCTTCTTTTGTAGCTTTTTCTGGCAAGTCTATGTCGGGATTAGCTAGGAACTTATCGTTTTCTGTAATAGTTTTTTTGTCAGGAGAGCTAGTTACTCGTCCCACTATAAAACTGGCGTCACTTATTAAGGGAATACCGTATCGCAGCAACAGGAAAAGAATTGCAATAATTCCCAATATGCTAAGAATCATAGTGTTCCTGGATTTGCGAAAACTCGATTTTGATAAACGGGAACGTCTTGGCATAGCTTCTGTTACATTTATTTCTTCCTGAGGCGTTTTAGTGACCCCTGGAGTGCTAGTATTTTCTATATTATCACTTTTATTTTTTTGGTGTTTCAATTTCATATGTTTGGAGCCGAAGGTGAGATTCGGACTCACGACTTGCTCTTTACGAAAGAGCTACTCTACCCCTGAGTTACTTCGGCAAATTTATTGGATATATTTTACAAGATAGAAAGAAAGCAGGCAAATTAGAGGAGAGTTTAATAGACCCGACTTCATAGTTATTTACGCTCATAAGGCCTGGCCTTGCGAGGCTAATTTTTTTCTTTTGAGGCGATTAAGTTTGACTCTGTTTCGAAATTAAATTCAAAATCTTGAAATTCCCAGATTCTGGGGCGAAATATTTCTTGGAATGAAGGTGAAACAAGTAGACTGCTGTAATCTTGAAATGTATTTTCTGTAGCAATATTTTTATATAATTCTTCGTATCTATCTACCATAACCTTTTCGTTAAATGTTTTAAGAGCGAAATTTCTACACTCAATTCTTTTTATGGATTCAATTTTTTTTATCGCATCTACCATTTCTTCAATAGTTTCAACTATAAACCCTGTTTTACCCTCTAGCATTACTTCAGGAACTGCTCCTTTGTTAAAAGCTACTACAGGACAGCCGCAAGCCATTGCTTCAATCATAGTAAGCCCAAAAGGTTCTCTCCATGTGATGGGATTCACTAAACAAATCGCTTCACTCATGAGTTTGTTACGGGTAAGATTATCGACTTCTCCAATCCATTTTATTTTTGAGTTATTTAATTTTGATTTAATATATTTATTAAAATAAGGTTTATCTGCTTCATCAAGTTTTGCAGCGATAATTAAAGGCAGATCTAATCTTTGGGCTACATTTATTGCAATGTGTGTGCCTTTTATTTCAGATATTCTTCCAACATAGAGAAGATAGCCTTTATTAGTTCCTGAATATTCGTAGTCATTTAATTCTAATCCGTTTGGAATTACTGTATGCTTTGCTATATCAGCAAATTTTACCTGGTCCTTCGATATGGATACAAAGTTAGGATTTCTGTACTGTTTTAACATTCTAATCGTTGATTCTCTGACGGCTCCATGAAGAGTAACTACTGTTGGGGTAGTGGAGATATTGGCAAGTGGCATACCCAGGGCGCTATTGTGGTCGTGAATTATGTCGAATTTGTCCTGCATATCATAAGCTCTTCCTATATGAAGCATGCTCCATTCAAGAGCTTCTTGACGTTTTAAATTTGCCTCTCTTATAGAAATGGGGAAAACAGATTCGAGTTTTGCTTTTGTAAGTGAGTCTCCAGAAGCAAATAGAGTAACATCATGTCCTCGTTTAACTAGTTCTTCAGTTAAGGTACTTACCACTCTTTCAGTCCCGCCGTATTTTTTAGGAGGCACTCTTTCGATTATTGGTGCTATTTGGGCTATTTTTAGTTTTCTCATATTGCTTATCGATTAAATATAAGGTTGGCAAATGATAAAAAAATGAGAAAAAAGCAAGAAAACAATAAGAGGTTATTCGTGTTTTAAAAAGTCTAGAAGCGCTGCTGCTGACCATGCCTGAACTCTACAGCTTTCCTGACCTCTAGCATTCTTATAAAGTATAAATTTCCCTGTTTGGTCTTTAATATAGAGTTCTACTGGAGACCCAAAATAAATAATGGGTTTTATTGATGCATTTCTAAGCATATCTGCTTCCTTGATAAATCCCCATTTCTCTAGTCCTTCATGTGCCATTCCGTTCAGTTTGGGCCAGAAGCTGCCATTGTGATAAGAATCAACTTTTGGATTGAAAGTAATGGATCTGGTGCTCATAGTTCTGATTCCTCCCTCAGAATCAAACATATCGTCTTCAAAAGACCTTTTTACAAGATAGGGTATTAACTTATCATTTAAAATTGTTTCTTTGGTGCCATTATTTTGAAATGTAGCCCAAAGTAGAAGTAAGGGATTTCCGGTTAAGGTCTTTATTTGGTTTTTATTCCCATCCAATGCTTGTGCAGGTATAAAATCATTTCCATCATGAAAAATAAATTTTTCATTAAAAGCCTTTTTTATTTTTTTTGAAAAGTCTAAGAGTTCTTTGGCAAATTTGGTTTGATCTCCTACGAGTGGATTTTCTGTGAAGAATTCTCCCCACAGTTTTAGAGCAAGCCAGGCATATCCTTGTACTTCTACAGGTGCTATGGGGTAAAGGGGAAACATTCCTTCGGGAGATAGTAGGGATTCTGCTGAATCTGTCCAGGATTGAACTCTTAATCCTCCATGAATTCTTTTTTCAGACAGTTCATATTCTAAAAGATGGTCTCCATCCATGTCTCCATAATTTTTTATCCAGATAAGACCTTTTTCGACTGCTGGAAGGGTAGTCAAAAGAAATTCTTTGTCACCTGTAATTTTCCAGTAGTTATAAATTGCGATTAATCCCAAAGGCGTAGAATCAATTGAATCGTAATTTCTAAGAATCTTATCTGGATATACGTACCAAGGTTTTGGTCTGTTTACTAATCTTTCGTACTTATCTTTTCTAAATTCGTGTATGAATTTACCAGGTTGTTCTCCGCTTTCCCTGTTTTCTTCTTTTCCTTGAAGTGCTGTTATTTTTATTAAGGAGTTTCTTACAATTGCTTTTAATCTTAAAGTATCAATCTGATCTTTTCCTTTATACGTTTCGAGTACTCTTAAAATTTTAAGGCAAGTTATAGCTGAATCTCTTCCAAAAATGCATCCAAATGCTCCTTCTTTGGAGGAAGCGTAAATTCCTTCGTCAGTTGCAAGTTCCAAAAGTGATTTGTAGGCTATGTCTCTTAAGTCTGGTAATGTCATCTTGTATCCTTGATCCGCTTTGTAGTAGAGAATTTAACGGAGTTCCTATAGTATACTTACGTAATTTTTACATTTCAAGCAATTCAAGCATATAAATTGCGTTTTCTTACATTTCTTATATATCTCTGTTTAGAAATAAATTGTCTTATAGTCCTAGCTTCGCAAGGCCAGGCCTTGCGAAGCTAATGTTATAGGCTGAGAAATAATTGCTTCAGATTATATCTTATAGTATAATTCTTTGATTATATTTATGGAAAGACCCAGATACGGTGAAAGAGTGAGTGTTTTGGCGGTAAAAGCAAAAACCGTCAATGTGCCAATTGCTTCAGGAGAAGTTCCTGATTTTGTTTTTGATGATCATCAGCTTCATGTCGTAGGAATTTCCGGGAGTATCAAAGAAGAAAGCCCAGTGGAGCTTTATAAGCTTTCTAATAGGCATGGTAGGTCCTACGAGTTAGTTGTAAGAGGAATGGAGGAAATAGGAGCATGGGGTGATCAATATGGCACACTTTTTACAGCATTCAGTGTGAAAGGGAATACTCTCGGTGATCCTTATATTTATGAGAATCGTGCGATGCCTTTAAATTTTGACACTCATGGACTTCAGGATGCAGTCTTACTTGAAAGAACTGTAAGAGCTTCTGAAGTTCTCAGAGAGCTGGGAATTGAAGCTGAAGCAACGACTAGAATTATCGAACCCCTAGAACTTCCACACTTGGGAAAATTAAGAAGTATCCCAAATTTTAAAGATAGTGTAGTTAAGTATACAATGACTCGGAACGCAAAAGATTTAAAAAGAATTTTTCTAGCAAGATACATGCCTTTTTTATTAGATTCAGCAGGTAGGGAAGAGCTTGCGAGGATAAGGGGATTTGCAAAGGCTTCAGAGTATAGGTTTAGTGTTAGAGCTATGCAGGTTCCTGAGAGAATGTGGGATTTAGGAGAGCAGCCAACAAGAGAGGCACTTCTTCAAGTAATTGGCAGGGCGTTTGGTTACGCAAACTTTTATGAAAGACTAAAAAGTGAAGAGAATCCGGAATATGAAGCCGATTATTTTGATATTGAAAAGATGGATGATATATTTCGTTTTTTAGGAACATATGTACCCACTAAGGTGGGTAGATATTTTGCGAGGATGCATATGAATGGGATAACTCATGGATTTCCGCATCAAGGTAACATTTCTACGGTAGGAAGCATCTATGATTTAGATAGTGTATCTGGTGAAGCTTTAGGAATGGAGGATGAGGTTGCTCCAATGGATTATTACCATGATATAGATCAGTTAATTAAGGGTTCTTCGGTTTTGAAATTAAGAGGGTTTTATGAAGTATTAGGAATAGATCGTGTACAGGCAGATCTGTTAAATCAAAAATATATACATACATTAATAACAAATTATCTTGGAGGAATCGATCCTGAAAAGATAGACCCGAAGCATTCAGCGGGTCTTATTGGAGAGCTTAAAATGTTAATTGATCACGAATATTTCAACGCGCCGATTTTAGAATGGATGGATAATCTTATTAATAAATCAGCTCCAGGTATAAATATAGAATACGATCGTCTTTTTTATAGTATGTTAGTTAGCTATGAAAAAGAATGCACTACTACTCTTCCTGATGGGAGATTTAAAGCCGTTAAAACACTCGCAGGTTTTATGGATACATCTATTATGGATTTTGTTTTAGAAAGACACGGAACAAGTTTTCAGAATCCACTGGTAAGAGATTTATTTGCATTAAGAATATCTAGTACTCTTCAAGCATGGACTCGCGACAGTGTGATAGTAGATCAGATGATGAAAAGAATAATTAGAATTAGAGGGATAGGGAATAGTAATTTAGACCCACAATCAACTCCTGCTGGCGGTCTTCAATACTAATTTATTGAAAGAGTCAGAAAAGGCCTGGCCTTGGGAGGCTAAAGTTATAGGATTAACTTCTGGAAGATCTGCGGCGATTAGCAACTTTCAATTGTAAAATTGATCTGCGAAGATCAGCTTCGATACTGGTAAGATCTTCAATAGATATTTTTTCCTGTTTCATCTTTTCAGCTTTAGCTTTGGCTTGTTCTACCTTTGCAATTTCTATATCTTCAGCTCTAACCGCATAGTCTCCAAGTACATTTACTTTATTTTTATTCACTTCAAGATATCCTCCCATGATAGCAACGTAGTGAGATTTTCCCGAGTTTTTGATTTCAAGCTCCCCAGGTTCGATTTTTGTAAAAAGGGAAACGTGATTTGGGAGAATTCCTAATTGTCCATTTACGGTAGGAACTAATATTTCATCTGCTTCGCCAGTATAAATCTGTGCTTGGGGAGTAAGGACATCAACTGTGAGTTTCATAAGTTTAACCTTTCTTAGCTTTTTCTACAGCTTCTTCGATTGTTCCTACCATGTAGAATGCATTTTCTGGTAACTTATCATGTTTTCCGTCTAAGATTTCTTTAAATCCTTTTACAGTGTCTTTAACTGATACGTATTTTCCTGGTGCACCAGTGAAAACTTCTGCAACGAAGAATGGCTGAGATAAGAATCTTTCAATTTTTCTAGCACGTGCAACTGTAAGCTTATCTTCATCCGATAATTCGTCCATTCCAAGAATAGCGATAATATCCTGAAGATCCTTATATCTCTGAAGCACTTTTTGGACATTTCTAGCTACTTCATAATGTTCAGTTCCAACAACTTCTGGATCAAGAATTCTTGAAGAAGATGATAATGGGTCAACAGCTGGATAAATTCCTTTATCTGCAATTGCGCGTTCTAGCGAGATTGTAGCGTCAAGATGGGCAAAGATAGCAACTGGAGCCGGGTCTGTATAGTCATCCGCAGGAACGTAAACCGCTTGTACGGAAGTGATTGACCCTTTTTTGGTAGATGTAATTCTTTCCTGAAGAGCTCCCATTTCTGAAGCTAAAGTTGGCTGATATCCTACTGCTGAAGGCATACGTCCAAGAAGAGCAGAAACTTCTGATCCTGCCTGAGCAAAACGAAATACGTTATCAATAAAAAGAAGCACATCTTCTTTTTTCTCATCGCGGAAATATTCAGCCATGGTAAGAGCTGTAAGCGCAACTCTAGCTCTATTTGCGGGAGGTTCGTTCATTTGTCCATAAACCATAACAGTCTTATCCATAACTCCTGCTTCTTTCATTTCAGTCCATAGAGCATTTCCTTCTCTAGTTCTTTCTCCTACTCCTGCGAAAACAGAATGTCCCTGATGTTCCATTGCAATGTTTCTGATAAGTTCCTGAACGATAACTGTTTTTCCGACTCCAGCTCCTCCGAAGGCTGCAACTTTTCCTCCTTTTGTGAATGGAGCAATAAGATCAATAACCTTAATACCTGTCTCAAGCATAGTAGGTTTTGTTTCTTGCTCAACTAGCGCTGGTGCTTGACGATGAATTGGGTGATACTGGGTTCCTTTTTCAGCGACTTTACCGCCGTTATCGATCGTTTCTCCGAGTACGTTAAAAATTCTTCCCAATGTTGAATTTCCAACTGGAACTTTAATAGGAGAGTTTGTTCTTCTGACCTTCATTCCGCGAGATAATCCATCAGTTGATCCAAGAGCTAATGTTTTAACTTCATGGTCTCCTGTTTCAAAAGCCACTTCGAGAACAAGCTTCTTTTTGTTAGGTAAGTCTATTTCTAGTGCTTCATTTACAAGAGGAACACTACTTTCGAATCTAACATCGACAACTGGTCCTGCAATTCTTATGATAATTCCTTCTTCTAGTTTAGGCATTTGCAAACATTCCTCCCGTAATATCTAAAAGTTCATTTGTAATCTTTTCTTGACGGCTCTTATTATACAAAAGTTTTAGCTCTTGGATAATATCTTTTGCATTATTTGTAGCATTTTGCATTGCAAGCATTCGTGCTGATTGTTCAGAAAGATAGTTTTCTAATAAGCTCTGATAAACACTTAATTCCAGATAATTTCTGATAAGAGCGGGGAGAAGCTCTTCCGCAGAAGGTTCAAATATAGTATCAGTCTGTGATTCATCGGTAGATTCAAATTCTGCAGGTAAAAGTCTTTTGATCATAGGTTTTTGAGAGAATACGCTATTAAATTCGGAGTATAAAACAAATACATCAGAGACTTTTTTACTTAAGAAATAATCATCAACAATTTTCATAACTGGATAGACTAAATCATAAGAGGGGAGAGTTGTGCCAATTTCAAAAGATGCAATAACTTTATCGCTAATTTGATTAGTCATATTGTTAGCTTTCTTTCCGATTGTAATATAGGAAACTTTCTTATTATCTTTTGCGAAATTAAGAAGTTCACGCGCAAGGTTGGTATTTAAACCACCACAGAGTCCTTTGTCTGGTGATACAACAATCATCAATTTATCTTCAGTATCAGTTAGTCTTTTCATATAATCATTTAAATTTTTCTCATCCACTCTTTTTGAAATAGCAGTTGAGATTTCAGTAAGCTTTGCTACGTATGGACGCGCTGTTAATGCAGCTTCTTGTGCTCTTTTAAGTTTGCTTGCTGAAATCATCTGCATAGCTTTTGTAGTTTTGCTTACATTCTGTGCAGTCTTTATTCTTCTTTTTAGTGTAATTAAATTTGCCATTTATTTGAAAACTTTCTTGAAATCTTTTAATGTTTTTTCGAGTTCTTTTGTTGCTTCTTCTTTTACTTTTTCTCCACTTGCTAGAAGTGTAAGAAGTTTTGGATTGCTTCTTTTAACAAAAGCATGAAGTTCTCTTTCAAATCTACCCACATCTGTTAATGGAACATTGTCTAGATATCCATTTGTAACAGACCATATGCTTAAAATTTCAAATGTTTCATTCAATGGTTGGTATTGTCCTTGTTTAAGCATTTCCTGGGTTCTTTTACCTCTTTCTAAAGCCTGAGCAGTCGCAGCATCAAGTTCAGAACCGAATTGAGAGAATGCTGCGAGTTCTGCGAATTGTGCAAGCTCAAGTTTCATTTTTCCTGCGACTGATTTCATTGCTCCTGTTTGTGCATCTCCTCCCACACGGGAAACTGACGTTCCTGTATTAATAGCTGGTCTGAATCCAGAATTGAATAAATCAGATTGTAAAAATATTTGTCCATCAGTAATTGAGATAACATTTGTTGGAATATATGCTGAGATATCATTTGCTTGTGTTTCGATTACTGGAAGAGCTGTTACGCTTCCTCCGCCATTTTCAGCGTTTAGTCTCACTGCTCTTTCAAGTAGGCGAGAGTGAAGATAGAAAACGTCTCCTGGATAAGCTTCGCGACCAGCTGGGCGCTTAAGAACCAATGATATTTGTCTATATGCCCACGCATGCTTAGTAAGATCATCATAAACAATCAAAACATCTTGTCCTTTTTCTAAGAAATATTCTGAGATTGCAGCGCCTGCATAAGGAGCAAGATATTGTTGTGCTGCTGGATCAGATGAAGATGCAGCAACCACAATTGAATATTCAATTGCTTCAGTTTCTTGAAGTTTTCCTATGATTTGAGCAATTGTTGAACGTTTTTGCCCTATTGCTACGTAAATACAAATCACTGGCTTAAGCTTTGAATCTTTTTTTCTAAATTCTTTTTGATTGATTATTGTGTCAATTGCAATTGCAGTTTTTCCAAGACCTCTGTCTCCAATAATAAGTTGACGTTGTCCTCTTCCAATTGGGAACATAGCATCAATTGCTTTAATTCCAGTCTTGAGTGGAGTATTAACTTTTTCTCTTTCAACTACTCCTGGAGCGATATGCTCTAGAGGCATAAGTTTCCCTTTTTTGATGGCTGGCTTTCCATCGAGTGGATCTCCTATTGGATTGATAACGCGGCCTAGTAAGTCTTCAGATGCATTAATGGAAAGCATTTCTTCGGTTCTTCTGACTCTGTCTCCTTCTTTGATCTCGCTTCCATCTCCTAAGAGAATTATAGAGACATAATCTTCATCCAGATTTAGAACTACTCCAGAGACTCCGTTTTCAAACTTAACCATCTCTCCCATAGTTGCTTGAGATAGTCCAGATGCGACAATAACTCCATCAGTATTTTTTTCTACAATCCCTACGTTATGAGTCTTGGGATCTTTTCCCCAAGTCATTAAGTTTTTTTCTAATGAATCAATAATATTTTTTTCGTCAATCATTTGTATATCCTTTTATTGCGCTTTCCAAAAGTCCTTTTAATGATAATTCATAAACATTGTCATAGTCCACTACCTTTATTCCTGTCAAAAGCGAATCATCTACCTGGACAACTATCTTTTTATTTGGATAAATCTTTGAAAAGTAAGCTTTCATTTCTGATATTCCGCGTGATGCAGGAATAGTTACTTTTACAGTATTTTTCGCTTCTATGTTTTTTAGGTCTTTAATATACACTTTTAGGTCCTCTCTTTTCAATGCCTTCGCTATTCTTGCTACTTTTTTTTCATCCAAGTTATTTTTATTAAAACTTTCATCTGCTAATTTTTTAATTAAAACTTTTTTCATATTAGCTTTTTCTTTGAATTTGAGCTGTTGCCTTTTTCATTATTTCTTTTTGTTCTTTTTCCCCAAATAACCCAACTAATGATTTTTCAAGAAGAGCTACAGCAATTTGACCTATTTTCTTTGTAAGATTATCTTCAGCTATTTTTGTTTCCTGGGCAATAGTAGATCTTGCTTGTTCTAGAATTTTCTCTGCCTCTAATCTTGTCTTTTCTAGAGTGTCATTTTTTAAGTCATCAGCTTCTTTTTTCGCAGCTGCTATCATTTGATCAGCTTCATTTCTAGCCTTCTGAAGAATTTTCTTCTCTTTTTCCTCAGCATCAACTAGAAGTTTTTGAGATTCTTCTGAATCCTTTAAACCCTTTTTGATTTCGTTCTCGCGCTTTTTAAGCATATCAAGAACTGGCTTATACATGAATTTCTTTAGAACAACTAAGACTATTAAAAAATTAATAATCTGCGCTGTTAAAAGAATGGGATCAAACCCAAAATCTTTTAATAATTCCATAATGCTTTAAACTTATCCTGTGAATGCCAAGATAAGAGAGTAAATTGCGATAGCTTCAGCAAAAGCCATACCTAAAAGCATTGCTGGAAGAATTTTTCCAGATGCTTCTGGATTTCTTCCGATAGCTTCCATAGCCTTTGAACCGATAAGACCGATTGCGAAAGCAGGAAAAATTCCTCCTAACGCTACAATTAAACCTCCTGAAATACTAAATTCCACTAATGACTCACCTCCTTATGCGTCTCTTCTTCATGATGAGACGTTGATAATATTACCATAAATGCCATCGTAAGCATAGAGAAGACTAAAGCCTGAACTATGCCTACAATAACTTCGAGCATCATAAATGGAAGAGGGAACACGAATGCAAAAATTCCCTGGACTGTTTCAAGAACGACTTCGCCAGCATAAATATTTCCGAATAACCTAAATGAAAGAGAGATAGCTTTTACGAGTTCTGAGATTAATTCCAATCCTCCTACGAAAACCATAACAGAAGGAGTGACTACGGAAACAACAAGTCCAATTGGATCCTTGAAGTTAAGATTGAATTTTGCCTTTCCTTTTACTAAAGAGATGATAAATGGAATAAACGCAAAAAACTTTGACAGATATTCAACAGGTCCCAGTGCTTTTAATGCCATAAGGTGAGTTGCTGCTAATGATATAAGTGCTAATGCGAATGTAGAATTTAAATCTGAAGTTAATGGTCTGATAAAAGGAATTATGTGTCTTTTTCCTTCTTCAATATGTCCAATTCCGAATGTAGCAATTCCAGGAATAAGGCCTGACCAATTAGAGACAAGAATAAAAAGGAAAAAGGTCATGAAATAAGGGAAGATTTTTTTCGATTTATCTCCAGCAATTCCTTCAACAAAATTGTACATTCCTCCTACTGCCATTTCCATTACGCTTTGGAATTTTCCGGGAATAAGTGCGATTTTACTTCTCGTAAGAAATGCGAGACCAAACAAAAAACCATCGACTAAGATGGTATTTAATACTGTATTGGTAACTGGAAGTTTTCCTACATGGAAAAACACTTCCGGTGCGAAACTAGCCATTTAAATCTCTTACATTTTACATTGCTTCCTAGCCTCGCGTCAAGATGGTGAATACTTTAGGGTTGAGATTTTTTCAGCTAGGATTACTGGGCGATCATTTTTGGTATCAATTTTCCCCTCAACTATAACAAGTCCGTCTGTTGCCAGAAGTGATTTAGAGCGTTCATAAATTTTTGGGAAGACTACAATTTCGATTGTCACACCTTTTTCATCCGCTATAGTTATAAAAGCCATCTCAGCACCGGTTTTTTTAGTGAATATTTTTCTCATAGTTTCAATGATTCCTCCCACAGTTACAAATTTACCTTCTTTTTCTTCTTCTAGAACTGCAATATCGTGGCTAACTATAGATCGGAGTGCCAGTAAATTGTTCATTTGCGGATGAGATGTTAAATAAAAGCCCAGAAATTCTTTTTCAAACGCCAATTTTTCATGAGAAGAAAAATCTTCTACAGTAGAAGTCATTTTTTGAATTTCTTTTTCGGGTTCTGCTTCTCCAAATAAGCTTGTTTGTCCTTCAAGTGTGCTTTTTTTTGATTTATGAATATTTTCAACTATGTTTGCATAAATTGAAAGAAGATGTGCTCTATTCCCAAAAATATCCATTCCTCCTGCCTTTATAAGACTTTCGATAGTTTTTTTATTTATAGTTGAAAGATCTACGCGTCTGCAAAAATCTTCAAAGCTTTTGAATTCGCCTTTATTTCTGTTTTCGATTATATTCTTGATGGCTGCTTCACCGACATTTTTTATAGCTGAAAGACCGAATCTGATTTTTTCTCCTTCCTCAATCGTAAAATCTTTTCCAGATTTATTTATGTCTGGTGGAAGAACAACAAGTTTTAATCTTTTACATTCTGCAATAGCTTGTGCAATTTTCTCATTTTTAACTGGGCCAGTTGTACCGCGAGACTCTGCTGTTAGAAGAGCAGTCATGAACTCAACTGGGTAGTTAGCCTTTAGATACCCAGTTCTATATGCAATTGTCGCGTAGCACGCTGCATGAGCTTTATTAAATCCATATCCTGCAAATGGAGCAATCAGATTATAAATATCTTCTGCTTTTTTCTTGGGTAAGCCGTTGGCGATCGAGCCTTTGATAAATTGTTCTTTTTGTTTTTTCATTTCTGCCGGAATTTTTTTACCCATCGCCTTGCGGAATTTATCAGCATCTAGCCAGGTATATCCAGCTATAGCAATTGTTGTGAGCAAAACATCATCTTGATACACAAGCATTCCATAGGATTGTGCTAATGCATCTTTTAGTCTTGGGTCGGGAAGGGAGATTTTTGATGAGTCTCTTTTCCTTTCAATGAATTCGGGAATATTGGCCATTGGACCTGGTCGATATAAAGCAACCATTGCCATAAGATCAAAAATTGAAGTAGGTTTTAGATCTTTTATATACCTTCTCATGCCTGCGGATTCAAGTTGAAATATTCCTGTGGTTTCTGCATCGGATAAAAGATCATAAGTTTTTTTATCATCTACTGGAAGAGTTGAAAGATCTATCTCTACATTTCTATTGGTTTTTATAAAATTTAGAGTCTCTTCGATAATTGTCAGATTTCTAAGACCCAAGAAGTCCATTTTTAAAAGTCCAACTCCGTCTTCACCAACAGTATACATATCATACTGAGTAATAATTTTGTCTCCATTACTTTCTTTTTGAAGGGGAGTATATTGCGTGATCGGTTTGTCAGCTATAACTACTCCTGCAGCATGAACTGAAGCATGTCTGGCTACGCCTTCAACTCTTTTGGCTAAATCCAAGAGTCTTTTGGTCTCGGCTTCTGTAGTATATGCCATTTTTAGCTCAGGGCTTTGCTCAAGTGCGTTATCCAAGGTCATAGCGTGTCCCTGCCAGCCAGGTGGAATCATTTTTGAGATTCTATCAGGAGCGGAATATGGAAGACCCATAACTCTTCCTGTATCTCTAACTGAACCTCTTGCTTCCATTGTTCCAAAAGTGATGATTTGTGCAACTTTATCTTTTCCATATTTTTGAGTCACATATTCAATTACTTCGTCTCGTCTAGTATCTGCAAAATCAAGATCTATATCAGGAGCAGATGGTCTATCAGGGTTTAAAAATCTTTCGAAAGGAAGATTAAAGAAGAAAGGGTCAATATCGGTTATGCTTAGAGCAAATGAAACCACGGAGCCAGCAGCTGACCCTCTTCCAGGACCAACGCTAATACCATGAGATTTTGCCCAATTTACAAAATCGGCAACGATGAGAAAGTATGTTTCATATTTCTTTTTTAGAATAATAGAAAGTTCATAATCTGCTCTTTGTTTGATTTCATCAGTTATTTTTCCATATCTTCTTTCCAAACCTTCATAAACCAATTTTGTAAGATAATCTCCAGAAGAGGATTTATCGGGCACATCAAAAATAGGCATGATCCATTTTCCAAGCTGAATTTCTAAATCGCACATTTCTGCAATTTTTACACTGTTTTCCACTGCTTCAGGAGTTTGTATAAAAAGACCTGTCATTTCTTCTGGTGACTTCATGTAAAAATCAGGAGAGTCAATCATTGAAAGTTTTCTATTTGGAGTAGTTAGAGTAGATTGTGTTTGTATACATAGTAAAACTTCTTGAGCTTCTGCATCGCCGTTTTTTACATAGTGATTGTCATTTGTAGCAACAAGGGGGATACCTAATTTTTGTGAAAGTTCGATGAGTTTTGGATTTAATTCGTCTTGATCTTTTACATTTAAATGTTTCTGAATCTCAAGATAGAAGCCATCTTTTCCGAATATTTCTGAAAGCTCCATGGCTCTTTTTTCCGCTGTTTCATTCTGATTGTTGAGTAGGGGCTCAGAAATATATCCATTTACGCATGCGCTTAGACAAATCAAACCCTCGCTATTTTCTCTAAGTAGATCAATATCTGCGCGAGGTTTGTAATAATATCCTTCTAAATGAGCAACTGATATGATTTTCATAAGATTCTTGTAGCCAGTGTCATTTTTAGCAAGCAAAATTAAATGATTTGAATCAGAATCCTTACCAGCTTCTTTGTCGTGTCTTGTGCGCTTGGCCATATATATTTCGCAGCCTATTATTGGTTTTATTCCTGCTTCCTTGCATGCCTTATAAAACTTTATAGCTCCATATAAATTCCCGTGATCAGTTATCGCTAGAGCTTTCATTCCTAAGCTCTTTGCTTGAGCTACCATTTCTACGTTTTTTGAGAGGCCATCTAAAAGAGAATATTCAGAATGATTGTGAAGGTGTACGAAATCTGCCATTATGCTGCCTTTCTTCCTAATAATCTTTGAACTGGGGCGATTAATCTATAAAGTTTTCCTCGTTGTTCAGGCGGAATATATTCCTTTCCATCCCTTGTGAACATCTTTGTTTTCCCATCCAATGTTGAAACTGTAATTAAATCTCTACCACTGTTTTTTCCTGCAAGCATTGTAGCGCTGGCTCTTTCTTTGATTTGTTCATATGTCATTTGACTATTACATTCCAATAATCCTAAAGACATGGTTACGTGATCTATAGGGGCTGTATCAGCGTTTACAATTGCCATCTGGGGGATAACATTTCTACTTTCACTTTCCACAGTATTTGAATTTCTTAACGACACCTTTACAGCTTCTTCTAGTGAAATATCGTCGTTTAAAACCTGAGCGAATTCATCTCCTCCATATCTAGCGATATCTTCTCCTGGTCTTGTTCTTATGCTTCTTAAAAGTCTTAAGATTTTGTCTCCGCCAGCATGGGCATATCTTGAATTGTAATCTTTAAATTTATCTAGATCCATAAACATAACATAAAAACCTTTTCCGCTTCTCTCAGAGGCTTTTATAGCATTTCCTACCCTTTCTTCAAACCAACGATTGTTGTGAAGACCAGTTACTTGATCATACATAGATAATCTTTGTGCTTCCTCAAGTTTTGCTCTTGACTCTTGAAGCTTTGCTTTCTGAACTTTTGTTTTTTTTGGAATGGTGGTTCCTTCTGGCATCTGGCTCAATGGGGTCACAACTCTGGGAACTTCAGCTTTTGGGGCTGGATCTATAGGTTGTGTTTCACTCTGTGGTGGTTTTGTTTCTGTTGGAGCAGGTGATCCGTCTGGCATATTATTTTAATTTCGCGAGTAAACTCGCCTTGACTTTCCCTGCGTCTATTTTTTCAGGGAACTGACGCATTACAGCGCCTACTAAAAACATTATAACTGTTTCTTTTCCTGATTTGAAGTCCTCAACAGCTTTAGCATTTTCACCTAAAACTTTATCAATTATTTCATTCAATTTATCTTCATCAATATCAGAAATCTTATTTGCTGCGCTAACTATCTTTAGAAGCTCTTCGGGTGAAATTTTATTTAAATCTGGCTTTTTATTAATAATATAATTTGCTAATTCTTTTCTCTTCATGTTTTGTTCTTGTGCCAAATTTGCTGATTTGTCGAAGAATTCAGCTGTTAGTTTGTCTTTGGTTAAGATTTGAGCATCATATTCACTTAATGCATAAACTTCCATAAATCTTTTTATTTTTTCATCCGGTAGTTCAGGCATTTCGCATTTTAATGTTTCAATGTTTTCATCGCTAAGTCTAATTGGAGGAATATCAGGATCAGGGAAATATCTATAATCCTGTGCGTCCTCTTTAGATCTTTGTGAGACTGTAGAAGAAGTTGCTTCAACATATCCTCTGGTTTCTTGTGCTGGTATTTCTCCTTTATCTAGAATTTCAGATTGTCTTTTGACTTCCGATTCGATAGCTTTAACTACAAAATTGAAAGAATTAATATTTTTAACCTCAACTTTATATGGTGGTAAATCAGTTTGTCCATCTTTCCTTAGGGAAATATTTGGCTCGAGCCTCATATTTCCTTTTTCCATGTCTGCATCTGAAACTTCTAAATATCTAACTATTTGCTGAAGACGCTGAAGGTATTCTTTTACGTCTTCAGGATTATCGAAGTCAGGTTCAGTAACTATCTCAACTAAAGGAACTCCAGATCTGTTAAAGTCAATCAGGGAAACTTTTTCGCCATCTATTGTTTCGTGCGAAAGTTTTCCTGTATCTTCTTCCATGTGAACACGTCTGATTTTTACTATTTTTCCACTGGATAGCTTCATTTCGCCGTTAATGGCAAAAGGCAGATCATATTGGGAAATTTGGTAACCTTTTGATAAGTCTGGGTAAAAATAATTTTTTCTGTCGAATTTAGAAAATTTGTTGATCTCGCAACCTAACGCAAGTCCAATCATAATGCACCATTCTATGGCTTTTTTATTTGGTACAGGAAGCGCACCTGGAAGACCAAGACATACAGGACATGTGTGGGTGTTTGGTTTTTGTCCAAAGTAATCAGCGGAACAACCGCAAAACATTTTGGATTTTGTTTTTAGTTCAACATGTACTTCAAGCCCGATAACTGGTGTATATTTCATAGCTCTGGCTCCTTTTTTCTCCATTCTTCATTTTGTGTTGCCTGTTCAAGGTTGTATCCAATTTGGAAAAGTGTTTCTTCAGAGAACTGTGGACCAAGGATTTGCATGCCAATTGGTAAGTTATTTTTCATAAATCCAGTCGGGACTGAGAGGCCAGGAATTCCTGCCAGATTTGCTATGACAGTGAAAACATCTGAAAGATACATCTTTAAAGGATCATCTGTTTTTTCTCCGAGCTTCCATGGAGGAGTGGGAGAAGTCGGGACAACAACAGCTGAAACCTTTTCAAAATATTCTTTACCTAAATCGTTTATAAGTTTGGATCGGATTTTTGAAGCCTTATTATAATATTGATCATAATATCCTGATGAAAGAACGTAAGTCCCAAGCATTATTCTTCTTTTTGCTTCTTCTCCAAAATTCTGTCTAGATAATCCAAACCTAATTCCGTCATATCTTGCAAGGTTTGAGGATACTTCTGCAGGTTGAATTATGTAATATGCTGATACAAAATTATTTGAATAAATGGAAGGCAAATCCACCATTTCAGCGCCTAATTCTTTAAGTTTTTCCACAGTTTCCTTATAATTTTCGCCAATCTCTTTGTCTATATCTTTGTCAAAAAAATCTGAATGAAATCCTATTTTCATTCCTTTAACTTCCTTGCTTAAAGATTTTGTGTAATTCGGAACTTGTTTTGATGAAGTTGTGGCGTCATGTGGATCATGGCCAGCAGTAGCTTCAAGAAATATCGCTGAGTCTTCGACAGTTTTTGTAAAATGTCCAATTGAATCATGAGATGATGCCATTGCTACTATTCCATACCTAGAGACTCTTCCATACGTCGGTTTTAAACCTACGGTATTTGTAAAGCTTGCAGGGAGCCTAATTGAGCCTCCTGTATCTGTTCCAGTAGAAGCGAGAGACATATTTGATGCAACAGCAGCAGCTGATCCGCTACTTGAGCCACCTGGTACATAGTCTAAATTCCATGGATTCTTAGTAGGTTTGAAGTCTGAATTTTCTCCGCTTGATCCATGAGCCCAGGCATCCTGATTGGTTTTTCCGATTATAACAGCACCTGCGTCTTTCAGCTTTTTTACTACTGTGGAATCATATGAGGAAAAATAATCACTTAGAACATTTGATCCGGCAGTAGTTTTTATTCCTTTTGCATTAAACATATCTTTTAGCGCAATAGGGATTCCCAATAAAGGCCTAGCCTCCAAGGCCTGGCCTTGCGAGGCTATCTCACTATCGGCTTCTTTTGCAGATTTCAGTGCTTCTTCTTCAGTAAGAGTAATAAAAACATTTAATTTATTGTTCGTCTTTTTAATTTGATCGAAACAAGCTTTTACGAGCTCAACTGAGGAAAAATCTTTATTTTTAAGTCCTTCTTGTGCTTTCTTTATGGTAAGTTTATTTAGCATATTAATTCACGAATTGTATTCCGCTTAATTCTTTTACAAAAAAATCAGTTCCGTCAGATTCAATTTTTACAAATCCCACGTTTTTGATGCTCGATCCTCTAAATGTTTTATAATCGCCGACTCCTAATCTGATTAAGAAATATCTTATTATGGCGCCGTGTGCTACGACTAATACTTTTTTTCCAGGATTTGCGACGGCAACTTCTCTAATAAAAGTAGTTAATCTTTCTACTAAACTATTTTCGCTTTCCATGCCAAATTTATCAAATGATCGTCTCTCTTCATCTGAGAGTTTATCTAGTAAGGAATTTACTTTTTCTGCATATTCAGTATTGGGTCTCTTTTCAAACTCTCCAAAGTTTCTTTCCCTTATTATTTCTGATGTTGTAACTTCCAGTTTGTGCTCTAAAGCAATTATTTCTGCAGTCCTTTTAGCTCTCAAAAGATCTGAAGAAAAAGCTAGATCAAATTTTACTCCTTTAAGTTTTTTCGCAACTTTTTTTATTTCCTCAATCCCATTTTCCGTAAGAGGGGAGTCTGTTTGACCTTGAATTATGTGATTAACGTTGTCTTCGGTTTCACCATGCCTTACAAGGTAAAATGTGGTAAGGTTATTCATTATTTAATATTCCTTTAACTCTGAAAAACCCATTATGGGTAGACTTGGCATTTGAAAGTGCTTCTTCTTGAGAAAGTGATTGAGTAACTTCGTCTTCACGGGTTATATTTTCAAGTCCTGTAACCTGTGATGTAGGGGAGACACCATTTGTATCTACTTCATTCAATCCCTCAATGTAGCTTACTGTTTCTTCAAGTTGAGCGGAGAATTTTTTTTCTTCTTCGTCTGAAAGAGAGAGATTTGCCAATTTGGCTACGTGTTTTATATCAAACTTCATGAGGTAATTATATTCTATGTCTCGAGGCTATTCAATCTCTATTTAATCAAAAGTTTTTGAATAAATTCATTTGCTTGATTCTCAATTTTATCATCAAGTGGTAGGAGCTCTTCTGCTTTAAGAGAAAGTTTGATTAATAAATCAGTAAGCTCAGGATTCTTTGGTAAAATTGGACCATGCATGTATGTTCCAAAGCTATTTTTATAAATAGCTCCTTCGAAACCATCATCATTATTTCCATGACCTTTTAAAACTTTCCCAAATGGTTTGATGTTTGCTCCAAGTACAGTTCTTCCTCCATGATTTTCAAACCCAACAATAGGTTTAGAAAGGCCAGTAACAAGAGGCTCAATTATTATATTTCCAATTAGTCTTCCGCTTTCTTGGCCAGGGTTTTGGGTGTTAAGGTCGAATATTCCAAGCCCATCGATAATCGTACCATCAGCTTCTTTATAATAGTTTCCTAAAAACTGGAATCCACCGCATACAAAAAGTCCAGGAGTTCCTTCATCTATCATTTCTGAGAGAGTTTTATGATGCTTTTTAAGATCTTCGTTAACAATAGACTGCTGCTTATCTTGAGCTCCTCCCATAATCAGAATGTCGCATTTTCTTAAAGCATCATCTGAAAAACCAGGATTTAAATTTTCTACCTCAGTTTTTATTTGTCTCCAAGTAGAGCGTTTAACTAAAGCTATGATATTTCCCCGGTCACCATAAATATTCATCAGCTCGGGATATAACCAACCAATTGTCAATTTCTGTTTCATAAGATTTTTTTGCCTGTTAGAATTTTTCTAATATCGAGCATTGCTGAGTAGTTTGGGAGAATATAAAGAGTTTCGTCTGAATCTAAAGAATTTACCATATTGTCTAATAGGATTTGTGTATTCGTATTATGATGTGCAAAAAATTCACTATATTTAATTCTTAGACTCATATCCAGCATTCTGTTACCAGTTACACCTATGTTCATGTCCTTTGTAAGGATTTCTTCCAGATTAATATCCCAAATCCAGCTTATATCTTTTCCATCGGGAATCGCGTCGTTTAAGATAAACATAATGTTTTTTCCACCCAAATCCTTAATAGTATCAAGACTCTGATTAAAGCTTGTTGGGTTTTTTGATAAGAATAATTGAATCGTTTTCCCTTTATAAACAATCTTTTCGCCTCTTCCAAATGCTGGAGTAAATTTATTTAATGCGTCATTAATTAAGATTTGACTTGTGTTTTCAGAAAGAGCGACAGTAATAGCCGCTTGAAGATTGTATTTGTTATGAATTCCTGGAAGGGGATTTGAGGAAATTTCTATATTTTCAGGAGATGGTCTTTTAATTTTGCAATTTGGACAATTCCAAATTCCCAAGTGAGAATAAAACACTTTTTCGTAGTTTAACTTGGTAGAGCATTTGGGACAGTAAATAGAGTCAGCACCATGTTTTGTTACATCAATTCCTTTTTCGTCAAGTCCAAAATATTTTATTTTTGCATTTGTATCTTTTCCAAGATAGGAGATTTGTGGATCATCTGCGTTTAAGATAAGCGTTGTCCTATCATCTATTTTTCTAAATGCTTCTTTCCATCTCCTTGATATCGAATCAATTTCTCCATATCTATCCAATTGGTCTCTAAAAAGGTTTAAGCAAATAACGTAATTTGGAGTTAAATTTTCTAAAACTTTTGGAAGTGCATTTTCATCAACTTCAAATACTAAATAATCTGCATCTAGCCTCGCAAGGCCTGGCCTTGCGAAGCTAATGTTATAGGATGAAATAATCGCTGAAGCTAATCCATTTAAAAGATTTGCTCCTGAGGAATTGTGAATCACTGATTTGTTATTTCCAAGAAATATGTGTGAAATTAGAGCACCTGTAGTGGTTTTTCCATTAGTACCAGCGACCAAAATAATTTTTGTTTTTGTTTTTTTTAAAGATTCTTTTATGAATTTTGGATTTGTGCTTAAAGCTATATGACCCGGCCATGTGGAGCCATTCCCAAGATTAAAAATTTGTGAGGTAGTTATGAAAAGTTTTCCTAAAATGACAAGAATTAAATTCACTGATTTAATTTTATCATGAACTACATGGAGCGAAGTATCTTAATTCTTTCGTCAAGTGGGGGATGAGTATTGAAAAGTCCTGTAAAAAGATTCTTTACCTTTTTATTGTCAAAAGGATTCTCGATAAATAAATGTGCTGTTGCATTGCTTGCAGATCTAGGTGGAGTGTGGTCATTCTTAAGCTTTTCTAAAGCAGAAGCAAGACCTTCCGGATATCTGGTTAAAAGCGCGCCAGATGCATCTGCTAAATACTCTCTTTTTCTACTTACTGCAAGCTGGATTAGTGATGCAGCGATAGGAGAGAGGATTGCTAAGACAAGCGCTACGATTAAAAATATAGCGTTACCTTTGTTATCATCTGAATCTCTAAAAAAACTTGCGCGAATGAATAAATCAGATAATATTGCTACAAAACCTACAAGTACAGCAACTACTCCAGCCAATCTAATATCGTAGTTTTTTACGTGTGATAACTCATGCGCGATAACTCCTTCTAATTCTGCCTTGTTCATTATATTAAGTAATCCTGTGGTTGCTGCTACTACAGCATGTTTTGGATCTCTTCCAGTTGCAAATGCATTCGGAGAAGCATCATCGATAATGTAGATTTTAGGCGTAGGAAGTCCTGCAGCAATAGCAAGATTTTCTACAGTTCGAAAATATTCAGGAAATTCGTCTTTTTTAATCTGTCTTGCTCCCGAAGTAGTTATTACCAATTTGTCTGAGTAGTAAAAACTTCCTATGCTCATTACTCCTGCGATAATTAGAGCAACTCCAGTCATAGAAAGAGCGCTTAGTCCAAAGGCTTTACTCATTACGTAAACAAGCGTGGATATGAAGACTATGAAAAGAGTCATTATTATCCAAGTTTTCCACTTGTTCTGGGAAATTGCACCGTAGATGTTCATAGAATTAGAAGCTAACTTTAACTGTCTTTCTTTCCTCTTCAGTAGCACCAAAGAATTCTGCTGGTTTAAAATTCAGAATTCTTGCAAATAAAACATTTGGGAAAACCTGAAGCTTTGTATTGTAATCTAATACGTTTGAATTGTAGAACTGTCTGGAGTAAGCAATTTTATTTTCTGTATCTGATAACTCATCCTGAAGAGCCTTAAAATTTTCGCTTGATCTAAGTTGTGGATATGCTTCAGCTACAGCAAAAATTGATTTTAAAGCATCTGTTAACTGATTATTTACTTCAGCTTTCTTTTCTGGAGATTTAGCTTGCATTAGGCTTGATCTAAGTTCCGTTACTTTTGTGAATACTTCTTTTTCCTGTTTTGCATATCCTTTTACTGTTTCAACTAAATTTGGGATGAGATCAGTTCTTCTTTTTAATTGAACATCAATTTGAGAAAAAGCTTCTCCGACTCTTAGTTTTGCAGAAATAAGTGAATTGTAAAGGTAGAGACCAAATAAAATTAATGCTCCTACTGCGACTGCGATAATAATTGTTATATTCATTTTAGCTCTTAAACCATTCTACAACATCTTCATAATTTGCGCAATTTAGTATATCTTTTTTTGTTGCCCATCCTCTTCTTGCTTGAGATACTCCATAAGGCATAAGACTCATTTGTGATACCTGATGTGAGTCGGTATCAATTGTCAGTTTTATTTCAAATTCGATTGCCATCTTAATAAGTGGCCCCTCTAGATCAAGCCTGTTTGGATATGCGTTAATTTCAAGAGCTTTATTGTTTTCTTTGCAAAATTTAAAAAGTGTTTCGAAATCAAGTTCATATCCAGACCTTTCGTTAAGAAGTCTTCCAGTGGGATGAGCGAGAATTTTAGCTTTCGGATGCGAAAGACCCTTAATGACTCTTTTTGTCATTTCATCCTTATCCATTTTAAATACACTATGGATTGAAACGATTGATCCATCAAGCTGATCGAGCGCTTCATCTGGAAGAGCCAAGGATCCATCCGGAAGGATATCTGTTTCCATAAGTTTAAAAATTGGAAAATTATTTTTCTTAGAAACTCTGTCTATTTCTTCATTTCTTTTTTTTATTAAACTTACGATTTGAGATTTTGTGTGTTTGGATTGACTAGGATTGTGTTCTGAAAATCCCAGATATTCATAGCCTATTTTCTTGGCAAATAAAACCATTTCTTCAATTGAACTTTGGCCCTGGTCATGCGATTGTTCTACGGGAAAGCTTGAGTGAAGATGAAAATCTCCTTTTATATCTTTAACTTCAATTATTTTTGGTAATTTATGCAGGAGCGCAAGTTCTATTTCCCCAGAGTCTTCTCTCATTTCCGGAGGTATCCAGTCCATGCCTATTTTTTTATAAAAATCTTCTTCATTTGAGAATTTCTCAAGTTTTTCTGTTTTTACATTTTTAATTCCTTTTTCATTTAAAGAAAGCCCTTTTTTTAAAGCGAGTTCTCTTAGGTGTACATTGTGGTCTTTGCTGCCGGTGAAATGCTGAAGTAAAGAGCCCCATTGATCTGGCTCAAGTACTAAAAGATCTATTTGTGCTCCTCCAGATGTTAGAAGTGAGGATCCGCTTGGTCCTTTCTCAATTATTCTTCCAGCCCGAGGATATTTGGTGAAATGATCAATAGTATTTGCGGGATCCTTAGAGACAACTGCGATATCTATGTCTCCTACAAGTGGTTTTCTTCTTCTTAAAGATCCAAGTGGCATTGCTTCTTTTACATTTTTATCTTGAAAAAGATAATTGATCATGTCTTCAGCAATTTCTCCTGCATAAGGAAGAAGCATTTTTGTGGTTTTGCCATAACCTTTTTTATATTCTTCAAGAGCTCTAAGAATATCCTTTTCCGATTTTTCTCCAAATCCTTCAAGTTTTGCGATTTCTCCTTTTTCCCCAACTTTTTTTAAGCTCTCGATCGCAGTTTCATTTTTGTTAAGCTTGAACTCCGTCGCTAGCTTGTATGCTTTCTTAGGGCCAATTGATGGCACTTTCATAAGTAAGAAAACTGGTTCTGGAATTCCTTTCATCACTTCTTCGAAATGCACTACTTTTCCAGTTTTTAAAAGTTCCTCGAGTCTTTGTTTTAGAGTAGTGCCAATTCCCGGAATTTGATCAAGTTTTCCTTCTTTGTAAAAATCACTTACTTGAGTAGATAATCCTTCGATTGCATCAGCTGCGTTTTGATATGCAAGGAGTTGAAATCTAAATTTAGCATCATTCTTTATTGAATAAGAAGCGGCAACATTTCTGAAAAGTTCGGCAATTTCTTTATTGGTCACGTTTAAGAAGATTAATCTAATCTGGCGGGGTGGACGGGACTCGAACCCGCGACCTCTTCCGTGACAGGGAAGCGCTCTAACCAAACTGAGCTACCACCCCAGACTAGCTGAACGTAATTTTACCAGAATAGGAAAATGTGCGCAAATGGGTATTGACTCATGTGATATACTTGGTTTGTTAATCTAAACATGGCAAAGAAAACAAAAAAGACAACTAAGAAAGTTACAAAAAAGGCAGCAGTAGCTTCTAAAAATGATTTAAAAATCAGTGCAAACAAATTTGCTCATGATATTTCTTCACAACTAAAGCTAGGGGAATCATATATTTCTTTAGTTCTCGGTGCAGTAGTGGTTCTAGGAATTTCCATGGTATTTTTCCTATTTATTAAAGAATCAGGAGTTCAAACAATTGATAGCGATTCTCCGGTAGTTAATGAAAAGAGTATTCCAGAAGAGATAGTGTCTCCAGCAAACCAAACATATACGCTTGGGGAAGGTGAAGGTCTTTGGGATGTTGCAGTTAAGTTTTATGGTGACGGATACAGATGGGTAGATATAGCTAAAGCAAATAACCTAACTGAGGAACAGGCAAATAATGTAGCTCCAGGAACAAAAGTTATTATTCCAAAATTATAAAATTTTTTTAATCCCCTTCGAAATTAGGCGTAACTGTAGAATCCACAAAATTACTCCTCCATAAAATACATGTGAGAGTAAAACAGAATTTATTCCATTTGTATCTTTAAAGTTAAACGAAATTAAAATATATGATGCTAAAAGGATAACGAAGTAAAAAATTCCAAGTTTTTTATTTTTTATATAAAAGAAGGTTGAAATTAAAGGAATAATCATCCACACAAAATGATGTTGCCATGAAAAGCCATTAATTAATACATTTAAATTAATCAAAGTAGAAATTTTTAAAATCAGCTCATCACGCTTCACGTCCCTATTAAGAACCAATAAAATAAAAGTTAGCCCTAGCATTCCTGCGGAAATAATATTTTTTAGGATTTGTCTTTCTCGCAGGTCTGATATTTCGCGGGTTAATAATCCTGATAATGACTGACTATAATAATTTCCCTTCCAGGAGTCCATAAGAGTTGGAGCTATTTTCTGAATATAATAAATATTAATTTCACGTCCCAAAACCAAATAAGTAATAACTGAAATTGTAAAAAATATAGAAAAGATTATCAGTAAAATTTTCCACTTTTTTAAAATAACTAAATAGGGAATTAAAAAAACAGGGAATAGCTTTAAGATTATGGCAAAAGAAAGAAATGCTCCTGCTCTGGACATACCTTTATTTAGAAAATAAATGAATAAAACTATTAAAAGAAGAATATAGAGATTTATTTGACCCATTCCAAGGCTAAACTTTATTGGAAAAGAAAGGAATGTTAATCCCGAAATAAATAATACTGTATTTGAAAAAAGATTTTGTTTATAAATTTTAAATAAAATAATTAAAGATAGTAGAAGAGAAAATATAGATCCAATTGTCCAAATCTTTCCTGCAAGTATGAAATCTAAATAAGATAAAAATTTAAAAATTGGGAATAATGTGGGAGGATAGGTGGTGGGAGTAAAAAGATTTTCGTTTGGTAAGTATGGGCTAATTCCTTCAAAAGCTAATTTAGGACCGTAATAATAATTTGTAAAATCTGGATATGTGGGATTAAGAATGACTTTTGCCATTACCAGAAAAGAGCAAATAAAAAAGGCCAACGAAATAAATCTTAATACCTTATTCAACTTAGCAATATCTTACCAATAACTATGATAAAATTCACTTAGTTCGCGGGATTGGTTCAGTGGTAGAATATTTCCTTCCCAAGGAAGAGACGCGAGTTCGATTCTCGTATCCCGCTCAAGCTGCTAGGGGAAATATTTGAGTTTCTAAAACTTTAAACTCTGTTTTACTTTTAACTTTCGCAACTTCAGCGTCAGTGGCTCTTTTTGAAGCCTGTTTGAAAGTAACAGCATTATTTTTTGCAATTGCTCTTTCGTTTGCTTCGCGACCTGCTTCCTCAGATTCAAAAGTCATGCTTGCTAAATCTTTTCTTCTTTCTGTTTCGGATCCATCAACTTTTCCTCCGGTATATAAAACTAATTCACTAATCTCCTCATCTGGAGGTTCAGGAGAAAGTTTAGCAATTACTTTTGATCCGTCTACTTCGCCCGTTTCGGGATCTGCGCTATCCTTAAATGCATCTTCTATTGCTTTTTCCGTGTCAGTTCTTCTTGCATTATTTGCTTCTTCATCCACGTAAAATTCGACACGACTTTCAGGTTGAACAGGCTCTTTATCAGGTTCTCTGTGCTCTTTTTTAACTTCAACTGGTGTGATAGCCTGTGGAGGCGTTATTTCAGCTTGAGCTTCAGGCTCTGCTTCTGGCTCTGGCTCTTCTGATACTTCTTCGAAAAGATTTGCTCGATCAAGAGCAGTTTGGATAGCTATATTTGATATTCTTACTGCAGTTGCATCTGATCTCACGGACTCAGTTAATTCTATTATATGATCAACTATCGCTAAGTCACTTGCAAGCTGCTCGGCCACTAATGGGTCTTCTATTTCTGCTTTTTCGATTATTGAGGCAGTATCATTCAAAGCTTCTGGTCTGGCAATTGGCTGCGTATCTCCAAATCTGAAATCTTTAACAGGACCTTCCTCTATAGGTAAAATAGTAGAAGCTGGTTCAAAATCTCCAAACGTAGCCGATTTAGGTTCTAGTGTGTCTGATTTGGCAATTGTTATCATGTCTTCTCCGAAAATATTTCCAGATACTTTTCCTTCAGGAATACTTACTAAAGATGGGGTAAAAGCTCTCGTTTCTGAAAACAAATCAATAGAATTTGTGAATGAGACTGGACCACGTGGACCTTCATTTACTGAAAAAGATCCGAGTCCAGCGTCCATTCTTCCAAGTCCTGAAAAAGAAGATCCTCCAATTGCACCCATTTCGGCACCAAATGATGATCCTACTGCTGGAGCAGCGGTTGCGACGCTTACTCCTACTGATCCTATTGATGTTGCTAGTTCACTCATACAAGCGTATATTACATCTTAGCTACGATTCACGCATGATTTTAACTTTACAAAAACCTGACAAAATACATCGAAAATCTTTAGTTGACGAGCTAATTAATATTTGTTATCATTAATTGTGCCCGATAGTAATATCAAACACAAAAGAGTAAAATACATCTTTGTCTCCGGAGGGGTCATCTCTGGCATCGGAAAGGGGATTACATCAGCCTCGATCTCTCTTCTTCTCAAATCAGCAGGTTATAAAGTAGCACCAATTAAATTTGAAAACTATCTTAACCTTGATGCTGGTACCATAAATCCAATTGAACATGGCGATACCTTTCTTTGTGAAGACGGCACAGAGGCAGATATGGATATCGGAACTTATGAAAAATTCCTCAATGAAGATATGGGACAAGACAATTTCGTTACCATGGGAAAAATCTACTCTACAGTTATTGAAAGAGAGAGAAGATTTGAATATAAAGGTGAAGACGTTGAGGCAATTCCACACATCACAGATGAGATTATTAGAAGAATTGAAGAATTAGGAAAAAAGAAAAATGCGGACATAGTTGTAATAGAGCTTGGAGGTACGGCGGGAGAGTATCAAAACGTTTTCTATTATGAAGCTTCACGCATAATGACATTAAAAAATCCAGGAGATGTACTTCATGTTCATGTAAGCTTTGTACCTACCCCAGCTCACTTGGGAGAACCCAAAACAAAACCAACACAGTTATCTGTTAGAACATTGAATTCACTGGGAATTCAGCCTGATTTTATAATTTGTAGGTCAGATAAAATGCTTGATAAAAGAAGAATAGAAAGACTTGCTCTTTTTTGTAACGTCGGCGCAGAATATGTAATCTCAAGCCCTGATTTACCTTCTGTCTACCAGGTTCCAATGGTTCTCGAAGAACAAAAACTTGGAGAGAAAATACTTAAAAAATTAAACCTTCCAGTTAAAAAATCAAATATTACTGAATGGAAGAAGTTTGTAGAAAGAGTCAACAAAGTTAAATCACTAAAGGAATCAATTGAAATATCGATTATTGGAAAATACTTCGGAACCGGAGATTATCAGCTCAGAGACAGTTATGCAGCGCTTTTTGATGCAATTGATCACGCATCTTATGAATTGGGAGTAGCTATAAAAATGAATTGGATAGATGCTCAGAAAGTAGAAGGAAATGCAGACTTAGAAAAAGTTATAGGAAATCCAGACGGGATAATTGTTCCAATTGGATGGGGAATTAGGGGAGCTGAAGGAATGATTAAAGCTGCTGGGTACGCCAGGGATAAAAAAATCCCGTACTTAGGTCTTTGTTATGGAATGCAGCTTTCAGTAATTTCTTATGCCAGAGATATTTTAGGAATTAAAGATGCCAATACAGAAGAAAATGATGAAAAAGGTAAAAATTTGGTAATTCATCTTATGCCAAAGCAAAAAGAAGTAATGCAAAGACGCGCTTACGGAGGCACAATGAGGCTTGGAAAATGGGATGCCGTAGTAAAAAAGAATACTAGAGCGTATAAGCTTTATGAAAAATATAATGATTTTATTGATAAATCAAAAGGGCTAACATCGGAACGTCACAGGCATAGATTTGAATTCAATAATCAGTACTTGGAAAAATTCGAAAAGAAAGGGTTTATTATTTCAGCTAGAAGCGTAGAAGAGGGATTAGTAGAAATTATTGAACTTCCAGAGAGTGAGCATCCATTTTACCTAGGAACTCAAGGGCATCCAGAATATAAAAGTAGACCACTCAGGCCTCACCCTTTATTTCTAGGATTTGTTGATTCAGTCTCGCGATTGAAAAAATAGCAAAATAAAGCTATAATATAAGCCTCATGTTAAAAACTATTGATTTTCAAGTTGGCGATATAGTTAGAGTTCATCAGAAAATCCGTGAAGGAGAAAAGACAAGAACTCAGATTTTTGAAGGACAAGTGCTCCAGATCAGAGGTCGTGGAGAAAATAAAAGCTTTACGGTTCAGAAAAAAGTTGGAGATGTCGCAGTTGAAAGAATCTGGCATGTTGGAAATCCAAACGTAGACAAGGTTGAATTCAAAGAAAAACCAAAAGAAGCTCCAAGAAGAGCAAAACTAAATCATCTAAAAACTCCAAAAGCTTTATAATCCTTTTTTAAACCTCGTATAATTAAATCGTGAAGATAGTTAATCCGATAGCTGTAATTGGTGAGGATTTGTCTTGCGAATATCTAAATAAAAAGGGATATAAAATACTTGAAAGAAATTTTCGAAAAGGCTACGGAGAAATAGATATTATTTGTGAAAAAAATAAAATATTAGTTTTTGTTGAAGTAAAAACCAGAACAAGCGATAAATTCGGAACTCCCCTTGAAGCTATTACTTATTACAAGCTTAAAAGTCTGATAAAAACCGCAGAGTTTTATAAATTATTAAATCCCAAACTTCCTGATGAAATGAGAATAGATGCGATTTCTGTTTTGCTTGATAAAAATAATAATTTGGTTAATATAGAACATATTGAGAATATAAGTTTATGAAAAGAGGAGTTGCTACATTTACACTTGATACCGGGAAATGTCCGCCATGGCTTTTTGAAAGAATGGTAAAGCTGGGAAGAAGTATGACGGATGTGTTGATTGAAGAATATGGACCTGATGAATATATAAAACGCATCGCAGATCCTGTATGGTTTCAAAGCTTAGGTACTGTTCTGGCTTTTGACTGGAATGCCTCGGGTCTAACTACAATTCTTACAGCTGCATTAAAAGAGGCTATAAGAGGCAGGGAAAAAGAACTTGGAATTTTTATAGCAGGAGGAAAAGGATCGACGAGTAGAAAAACTCCAGAAGAAATAGAAAGCTGGGGAGCAAGGCTTCTTATGCCTACTAAAAAAACAAACAAATTAATCTATTCATCTAAAATGTCGGCTAAAGTTGATTCCTCTCTCATACAAGATGACTACACTCTTTATCACCATGCTTTTTTCTTTAGCAAAAATGGTGCCTGGACTGTAGTTCAGCAGGGGATGAATACAGCTAACTCGACTGCAAGAAGATATCACTGGTATTCGGATGGATCAGAGGACTTAAATTTTACAGTAGAACCTCACAAGGGAATAGCATCGCAATCATTTAAGCCAAGCGTTTTAAATCTAGTTGCAGATAAATCTAAGAAAAATAAGGATCTTTCCGTAGAGCTAATTGGATCTGGCTACAAAACACTTATGAAGGATATTGAGCTTTTGAGAAAGCATTCAGGATCTGTTTCGAGAATGGTTGCATTTCGGCAATTTGAAAAAGCTAAATCCCATAGTTCTGTAGCTTCGCAAGGCCAGGCCTTGGAGGCTACGCAGGAAGAAATGGTATTTGCTCAGTTTGATAGGAAAGAATTTAAACATCATCAAGTAGAACTCGAAGATTTTACTAAAAGTAAATATCTTGAGAAAATTCTTCAAAGAGTAACCTACGAAACCCCAGAAGATTTTGAAAGTCTTTTGTCTATTAAAGGAGTAGGAGGAAAAACAATTAGAGCATTAAGTTTGGTATCTGAAATTATTTATGGCGCAGAGCCTTCTTACCAGGATCCAGCCAGATATTCCTTTGCGCATGGGGGAAAAGATGCAACTCCTTATCCCGTAGATAAAGCTACTTACGACCAGACTATCGCAGTTCTAGAACACGTTGTAAAAAGATCGAAAATTTCACCAATAGATAAAGACAAAGCATTAAGTAGAATTGTAGGTAAATAATTATCTGCTTGCTCTTAGCGCGTTAATTATCACTGCAACATCGATTGCTTCTTGAAGGATTGCTCCTAAAATGGGTGGTATAAGTCCAAAAGAAGCAAGAATCATAGCGCTTATGCTTAAGCCAATACCCCAGAGAATGGATTGTTTTGCGATTCTTACTGTATTGTGTGCATCAGAAATAGAATTTAATACACTAGAAAAATTGCCATTTAAAAATACTACATCCGCTGCTTCTGAGGCTGCAGTTTGTTCCTCATTTGAAAAAACCATGCCTACATCTGCGAGAGCTAATGCTGGAGCATCATTTATGCCATCTCCAACCATGGCAACTACTTTTTTATTTTTCTTTAAGTCTTCAATTCCTTTTTGCTTATCTTCAGGTTTAAGTTCTGCTTTAAAATCAATATTTATCTTCATATCTTCTACAAGTTTTTTTGTAACCGAATATTTATCTCCTGTAAAAATCATTATTCCCAAACCTTTTCTTTTAAGTTTTTCAATTACAGTTTTTGTGTCAGATTTTATTTCGTCAGAAAGCGTAAATTTAGCTAGTAATTTACTGGATTCAAAGAGACCAATTATCATATCTGAGCTATTATCATCCGAAATCTTAGTCAATGAATATTTCCTCCCGTTAACTTTTCCTTCGATTCCTTTTCCTAAAACCTCATGAATTTCTGAAGCGTAAATATTTTTATCTTTATTTCCATCCGCATAATCTACGATCGCTTTTGCTAAGGGGTGAAGTGAATTTCTTTCAATTGCAGCTGAAATGCTTAAAATGTCTTTTCTTGATTGTTTTGTGTCTAGTATTTCAAATTTGGAAACTATTGGTTTTCCCAAAGTCAAAGTCCCAGTTTTATCAAAGACTAAAGTGTTTACTCTGGATAATACTTCTATACTTGATAGCTTTTTAACGATTGCCCTTTTTTTTGCAGATTTATTCATGCCACCAATTAAAGCAATCGGGGTAGCTAAAATCAAAGGGCATGGAGTAGCCACAACCAGAACTGCTAGTATCGATTCGAGAGTGCCAAATCTGAAATAAGAAAATCCTGCAATTATAAATGTGATAACAGTAAACCACAGGCTATATTTATCAGCCAATCGAACTAAAGGCGCTTTTTCTTTCTGAGCTGAAGCTACGAGATTTACAATCTTTGTATAGCTTGAATTTTCCTGATCATTTTCAACCTGAATTCTTAAGGGAATAGATAAATTTACTGTTCCTGATCGTATAACATCTCCTTTAATTTTATCTATGGGAAGAGACTCTCCTGTTAGGGAAGATTCATCTAATACACCATTCTCAGAAAGCAATAGACCATCCAAGGGAATGACTTCACCTTTTCTTACTATTATCACGTCACCCTTTTTAATGTTTTCTACTGGAGTCTGTACTGATTCTTTTCCTGATTCCTTGAGAATGTCGTGAGGAATTCTGGAGGCTAATTCCGTAAGTGTTCTTTTGGCAGAGGAAGCTCCATAGTCCTCAAGAGTTCTCCCGGTTGATAGCATAAGAGCTATAACAATTCCTACCAGATATTCCTGTGTAATTATGGATACAACTACAGCCAGAATAGCTATATAATCAAGAGCAAAGCTTTTAGCTTTAAGGTCTTCAAAAGTTTCTTTAATCAGTTCCCAGCTTCCTAAAAAAATTAAAATCAAAGCTAACGGAGGTAGAAATTCAGTAGTCTTTGTGAAATAAAGAAATAGATATGTTAATAGACCGATTAAAACTATAAGAGGAACTTTAAAAGCTGAGAGTATCACAAGATACTTCTTATTTTCCATAAACCCATTATATATCTTACAATTCTTTTATTTCTGAAGTAGTTTCAATTGATCTCTTAGGATGGCTGCTGTTTCGAAATCCAGTTCTTTTGCAGCTTGCTGCATCTCGCGTCTCAATTGCCTAATTAATTTATCCTTTTCATCCGGCATAAGAACTTCTTTTTCTTTTAATTTCATAAGAAATTCTGCCGATTTTTGATCCTCTTCTTCTTGCTCTACAAGTCTTGCTCTTATAGACTTTTCGATTCCTTTTGGAGTAATCTTATGATCCTTATTATACTTAAGCTGAACTTCTCTTCTTCTTCCTACCTCTTCCATTGCGGCCTTCATGGACTTTGTAACATTATCTGCATACATGATAACTTCAGATTCAACATGTCGGGCAGCCCTTCCCATAATCTGAATTAATGAAGTGCGGCTTCTTAAAAATCCTTCTTTGTCGGCATCAAGAATTGCAACTAAGGAAACTTCTGGAAGATCTAAACCCTCTCTTAATAGATTAATTCCTACCAAAACATCATATTTTCCGCTCCTCAATCTATCTAGCTCATCCTGTCTTTCAAGTGTTTCAATATCTGAATGAAGATAAGATACAGCTATGCCTTTTTCTGCTAAAAATGCAGATAAATCTTCTGACATTCTTTTTGTAAGAGTTGTTACTAAAACTCTTTGTTTTTTAGCAATTCTTTTTTCTATTTCTTTTATCAGATCATCAATTTGTCCAGTAGTAGGACGTATACTGATTTCAGGATCCACAAGTCCAGTTGGGCGGACTAATTGTTCTACGATTGAATCATCTTCTTCTTTGGCAAGAGAAATCTCATATTCATCAGGAGTTGCAGACACATAAACCATCTGATGAGTTCTTTGCATGAATTCATCAAATCTAAGTGGACGGTTGTCTAATGCTGATGGAAGACGAAATCCGTAATCTATTAAGGTTTTCTTTCTTGCCTGGTCTCCATTGTACATTCCTCTAATTTGCGGAAGCGTCATATGCGATTCGTCAATAAAGCAAAGCCATTCACTTGACGCTTCCTGCATATAGTCTAAAAGGGAGTGAGGAGCTTCTCCAGGTTTTCTTCCGTCAAAATATCTCGAATAGTTTTCAATTCCATTCACAAATCCCAGTTCTTGGATCATCTCAAGATCATAAGTAACTTTTTGTCTTATTCTTTGAGCTTCTATTAATTTTCCGGCATCTTTCAATTCTTTTTCTCTGAGATCAAGATCGTGTTTTATTTGAGAAAATACGTCTTTATAGCTCGCTGGATCAGTCATATAGTGCTTGGCAGGGTAAATTATAGTTCTGTCAACTTTTCTTAAAGTTTTGCCGGTAAGAGGATCAAATTCTTCAATTGATCTGATTTTTTCATTATTTATTTCAAACCTGAAACCAGTATCTATATATGCAGGGAATAAATCCAACGTATCTCCTCGTAACCTAAAACTTCCTCTTTCAAAAGCATAATCATTTCGTGAATATTGAAGATCTGCAAATCGAAGCATCATATCTTTTTGATTAATTTCTTGACCAACTTTTAAATCCGCAATATGACGACGATATTCAGAAGGGGAGCCAATGTTGTAAATACACGATACAGACGCAACGATAATAGTATCTTTCCTTGTTAAAAGATTTGTAGTTGCAAAAAGCCTTAATTTATCAATTTCTTCATTTGTTTCTGACTCTTTCTCTATATATGTATCAGTTGTAGGAATATATGCTTCAGGTTGATAGTAATCGTAGTAGGAAACAAAATATGAGACAGCATTGTCTGGAAAAAAGTCTCTGAATTCCTGATAAAGTTGAGCTGCAAGTGTTTTGTTATGAGAAATTATAAGAGTTGGTCTATTTAATTTTTCAATCACATTTGCCATTGTGAAAGTTTTTCCACTACCAGTTACACCTAGTAAAACCTGGTGTCTATTGTTCTTTTCAATACTTTTTAAAAGACCTTCTATGGCTTTTGGTTGATCTCCCGAAGGTTTATAATTTGATTTAAGTTGAAAATTCATGATCTTTTATTGTAACATTTATCATTCTTATTAAAAAGCATGTCAAAATCACATGAAATAGACCAATTAATAGATGATTTATATCCTATTCCTTCTCAGAGAAGAATAGAATCTCCAGCTGCGCCGAGGATTGCAACAGAGGAGCCACAATTTTCAATTGCAAAAGGCAGAAGATTTGGGGAAGCTACATTAAGAGGATACGATTTGGTAGTTAGTTCCTACAATGATCCCGATGGGGCATTTCACAAATTGGGAGTTATGAGTCAGGCGATAATGATAGGAAGATATGGTCTGGCTGGTGAATCCATAGGTACGCCATTAACTACAAAAGAAACAGCGAAAAGAGTAGGTATGCCTCAATCAAAAGTACAATGGAGGATTACAAAAGCCTTAGTAGAAATCGCAAGAAAAAGATGACGTGTTTTGACCCATTTTGTCATCTTGCATAATTCTGGTATTTTTCGCATAATTTTCTCATACGGTTATCTTGAAAGATTCAAGAACTGTCCATAACTATGCCAGGAGTTTTATATCGAAAAGAAAGAGAAGTTTTAGAATTTTTAGCCCAATTTCAAAAACAATACGGCTACTCTCCCACACTTTCTGAAATCGCAAAAGCCACAGGCCATCGAAGCAATTCTACGGTTCACACTTTAATTAGAGGTTTAGTTGAAAAAGGCTATGTCCAAAAAGTCGATGGAAATACCAGGGTTCTAAAAATAATTGATGAAAAGGCCGCATCAGGACTTTTAGGTCAACTCCCCTCAATTGAGCTTCCGCTTATGGGTTACATTGCAGCAGGAAAACCACTCGAGCCTCATACGGATCCTAATGCTACGTTTCAAATTTCAGCTTCTATGATTTCAGGCAAAAAAACAGCATATGTTCTTCAGGTAAAAGGGGAGTCCATGATAGAGGATGGAATACTAGACGGAGATTACGTAGTAATAGAAAAATCAGAAATTGCTCATAACGGAGATATTGTAGTGGCGCTGGTGGATGATAATCTCGCTACTCTAAAAAGATTCTATAAAGAGGGAGATAAAGTAGTTCTTAAACCTGCAAATGCAGCAATGGAGCCAATTTATCCAAATCAATTAAAAATTCAAGGAATAGCTGTTGGGGTCGTTAGGAGATTTAAAACCTTTTAGGTGAGTTTTTCTTTTTTGAAGGTGTCTTTTATTTCTTTGTAGTCCGTTGAGGTTCTTTCTCTTCTTTTTTCAAGCTTGTGTTTTACGAATTCAAAAACCATTGGTAGAAGAGATATGCCTACTATTCCGAATATTGCAGTTTCAAAATTATTCTTAACGATTGGACTATTACCTAAGAAATAACCTAAGGCTGTAAGCCCAGTGACCCAAATAAATGCTCCAACTATGTTATAGGTAAGAAATGTCTTGTAATCCATTTTTCCAATTCCAGCCACAAAAGGAGCAAAAGTTCGCACTATTGGCACAAATCTAGCTAAGATTATGGTTTTGGAACCATATTTGGCATAAAATTCTCTTGTTTTTTCAAGATATTTTTTATTAAATACTCTCGAGTTTTCTTTATAAAAAACACGTGGTCCTATTTTATTTCCAATCCAGTAATTTACACTGTCACCTAAAATTGCCGCAGCCAATAAGACTATATATACGATAAATACATTCAGATATCCGCTTCCTGCGAAAGCACCGACTACGAAGATAAGTGAGTCTCCTGGGAGAAAAGGTGTAATTACTAATCCTGTCTCAGCAAAAATGACTCCGAACAAGATAACATACGTAAGAGGACCAAATGCTTCTATAATTTTTCCTAGATAATCACCTATGTGTATAAAGTAGCCGGCTGTTTGCGCGAGTATCTCCATCAATTGATTGTAAGGTATTAGTTAGCAATTATCAATTCTTTATATTAAAATACGGATTATGGAACCAGGAAATCTTTATTTAGTTTCAACTCCTATCGGAAATATGAAAGATATTACGCTAAGAGCTATAGAAACTCTACAAAGTGTTAACTACATTGCATGTGAAGATACCAGAAAAACTGGAACTCTTTTGAAAACACTTGGCATAAATAAAAAACACATGCTAATTTCATATTATAACGACACGGAAGATGCGCGAATACCAAATATTATTAATTTATTACTAAATGGGGAAGATGTTGCTCTTGTGTCTGATTCTGGAACCCCAACTATTTCTGATCCTGGATTTAGACTGGTTAGGGAATGCAAAAAGAACAATATAAAAGTTATTTCTATTCCTGGACCCACAGCTTTGATTTCCGCACTTGCGTCCTCAGGATTACCAACGGATAAATTCATTTTTTTAGGATTTTTACCCAAAAAAGAAGGTAATAGAAATAAGTTATTAGAAAAAACTAAGTCAGCTAATAGCGATATGGAAGCTACTGTGATAATTTATGAAGCTCCACACAGGATTTTAAAAACAATAGAGAGTGTAAAAAAAGTATTTGGAAATATTAATTTAACTATTTTAAGAGAAATCACAAAAATTCATGAAGAAGCATTATCAATGACAACGGAAGAATTTGTTAAATATTATTCGGAAAGAAATCCTAAAGGAGAATTCGTAATCCTTTGGAATACTAAAGAGTTTTAATTTCGCTACTTATTTCTAAAAGACGATTATACTTAGATACTCTTTCACCTCTGACGGGAGCTCCAAATTTTGCATAATCTGCTCCTACGCCAACTGCAAAGTCTGCAATGAAATCATCATTTGTTTCTCCTGATCTATGAGAGACAATTATTTTAAGACCTGCATGTCTTGCTGCTTCAACTACTGCTAAAGTTTCAAGCACAGTGCCGATTTGATTTGGTTTTATAATTACTCCTCCTATGGCTTTTTTTGAAATAGCATTCTGAAGCTTCTCAAAGTTAGTAGCTATGAGATCGTCGCCTACGATTATTGTATTTGAAGATGTTATACTATTTAGTTTTTGCCATCCTTCCCAGTCATCCTCAGAAAAAGGATCCTCCACGTAATAAAGGTTATACTCTGCAATTAATCCTTCAAATACACCTACCAATTCATCGCTTGTAAGGTTGGTGCCTTTATCTCGAATCGAGTAAAATTTTTCATGATAAAAATTATTTGCAGAAACATCTAGACCCAAGAAAACATCATAGTTTATCTTGTAGCTACTCGCAGTAATAGCTTCGGACAATAATATGAGACCATCTCTATTTGTTGAAAGACTTGGGCCAAATCCACCTTCATCTCCGACCAGCGTTGTAGCTCCTTTATCTTTCAAGGTTTTTCTCAACGAATCATAAATTGAATGAGCCATATTAAGAGTATCTTCATAAGGCATGGAAGAAGCGGGAATTAAAAGAAATTCTTGAAAATCCAAATTATTTCCAGCGTGCTTTCCTCCGTTGAGGATATTAAAAGCCGGAGTAGGCATTTTGAAAGGAGTGTTTTGAATACCTGTGAAATGTCTTATAAATGCATAAAGAGGAAGATTTGAGATCAGTGCGCCAGCTTTTGCACATGCAATAGAAACAGGAAGTATTGCGTTTGCTCCTAAATTAGATTTATCAGAAGTTCCATCTAAATCAAGAAGAATTTTATCCACTTGAGAAATAAGTTGAGGATTTACTCCTTCTAGTTTTCGAGAAATTTTAGAATTGATGTTATCAACTGCTTTTAAAACACCGAGTCCATCATATCTATTGGAATCATTATCTCTAACTTCAATTGCTTCGTAAGAGCTGACAGAAGTGCCAGATGGAGTAGAGGCTGTTGCTTTCATTCCGTTATCAAGAAAAACCGTAGCTTCTACAGTAGGGTTTCCTTTGGAATTCAGAATTTCTCTAGCTAAAATTTGTTTTATTACGGGCATAGTTACTTTCTCCCGAATAATTTCTCTTCTCTTTCAGCAATTAACTTCCTTGTGGGTCCTACGAGATCTGGTGTTACAGATACGCTCGTTCCTCCATTTTTTATTACAATATCTAGAACTTCAGGATATGATGCTGCCTGGCCGCAAATAGAAGAAGTTATCTTGTACTTTGCAGCAGTCTTTATGACATGCTCTAAAGCCCAAGTTACGGCATCATTTCTTTCATCATATTCATGTGCAACTTCATTATTGTCTCGATCTGTACCTAGAATAAGCATGGTTAAATCATTTGTCCCAATAGAAACTCCATCAATTCCTGTTTCAATGAATTTATCGAGTAGAATTACGTTGCTTGGAATTTCGACCATCATCCAAAGCTTGAAACTAGGGGAGCGGGATAAACCAGATTCGGCTATCAGTTTTTTCACATCTTGAAGTTCCTTTACAGTTCTTACAAAAGGAATCATTAGCCATAAATTTTTGTAACCTCTAATATCTCTCACATGTTTTATAGCTTCTAATTCAAGCCTGAAAACTTGAGAATCATGAATATATCTAAATGCACCTCTGTAACCTAGCATTGGATTTGGCTCAACAGGCTCAAACTCTTTTCCTCCTACTAAATTTCGGTATTCATTTGTTTTGAAATCTGAAGCTCTGTATACAACTGGACGTGGGTTAAATGATTTACAGAATTCCTCAAGATTATCTGCTAACTGTTTTATGAATACATTTTTCTTTCCATCTCTAATCATTTTTTTTGGATGAGTTCCAATGCCAGCCATCATGAATTCAGCTCTAAGTAGTCCTACTCCATCCGCTTTTCTTTGAGACTGTTTTGCTGCTAAATCCGGCTCCGCTAGATTCATATATACTTTGGTAGCTGTTTTTATAGATTCATCTTCGGAGAAAGCTTCATCTTTAACGTTTAAAGAAACGTCTCCTCCTTTAAATATTTCTCCTGTGGCACCATTTACTGTAACTACTAGACCATTTTTTAGAACTTTTGTAGCTTTTTCAGTTCCCACCACAGCTGGAATTCCTATCTCTCTAGATACAATAGCTGCATGCGAAGTTCTTCCGCCTAAATCAGTTACTATTGCATTTGCTTTCTTCATAGCTGGAACATAATCAGGGTTAGTTTGAGGTGCAACTAAAATATCTCCAGGTTTTACATCTCCGATTTGAGACGCACTTTTTATGATTTTTACTGGGCCTGTTATTATACCCGGACTCGCTCCATCGCCTTTTACCAATAGCTCTCCGAAGTCTACTCTAACGTTTTGTTTGGAGTCAGAAGTTTTAACTTCTTTAATTGTCGTAATTGGACGGGTTTGAACTAAATAGACATCATCTCCTGAGACTGCCCACTCAACATCTTGAGGAAAATAATAATGTTTTTCAAGTTTTCTTCCTAGCTTATAAAGCTCCAATATTTGCTTATCTGTAATCTTTTGTTTTTTTCTTTTTAAAAAGGGGACTCTGACTTCTTTATTTCCATCTCCATGTTTTTTAAGCATTTTTGCTTGTGAAGAAATTTCTTTCAAAATTATTTTATCGTCAGATTTAGAAACTTCATAATGATCCGGCTTAACCATTCCCTGAACAATCATTTCCCCAAGTCCGAAAACTGCTTCAATTACGATTTTATTTTTATCATTTGAAACAGGGTCGATTGTAAACATCACTCCTGATTTTTCAGATTCAACCATTTTTTGAACTGGAACTGCGATACCAACTTTAACAGCATCAAATTTGTTTTCATGCCTGTAAAAAATAGCTCTTTCTTCGTAAAGAGAAGCCCAGCACTCCTTAATTTTTAGAATAAGGTTGGATTCGCCTCTAACATTTAGAAAAGTTTCTTGTTGTCCGGCGAAAGAGGCATTGGGTAAATCTTCAGCCGTTGCTGAAGAACGTACAGCCACTAAAGCGTCCTCCGATACTGTGCCTAGCGCTTTATAGGATAGATAGATTTCTTTAATCAGCTCATCAGACATCTTAGAAGACATAATTTCACGCTTTATGTGTTCTGAAACTTGTTTCAAAGAGTGTGAATTATCAAAATTGACCGTATTGAGGATATTTTTTATTTTTTTCTCGAGATTATTTTCTTTTATGAATTCGAAGAAAGCATGAGCAGTAACTATAAAACCATTAGGTACAGGAAACCCCGCCCTGGTCATTTCTCCAAGATTTGCTCCTTTTCCGCCAACAAGAGGAATATCTTCCTTATCGACTTCTTTAAACCAAACTACACTTCGCGCAGGCATTATTTGTATTATCGGTCCTAGGAAGTTTTTTTACAAGTCTTTACTTCCTGTTTACGTTCACGTCAACTTGTCCTGGAACATTTATCTGAGGACTCATAGTGCTTTTAAGCGCTGGTAGTCCATAATAGAAAAATATGAAGACAAATATCGCCAACAATACAAGTCCTAATATAAGCATAAGACTGTTGGATCCGCTTCCATCAGTGTGTTCGTGAATTATGTGAGTGTCTCCTGTATCTTCAATAACCCTAGCCAATTTAATCACCTCCTTTTTATTTATTCTAAAGGAGAAATATAAAGCTAGAATATGCTTGACGTAAGAGATAAAAAAGAGTTAAGAAACAAGTATTTTCTTGAGTTCCTCAACCATATGAACTGGAGTAGGGTCTTGGTCGTATTCTAAAGCTAAATAATATGATGTCCAATCAGCAAGAGTTATGCTTGAAAACATTTTAGAGAAGGTGCTTTCTCCATCAATATCAATAATCTCTGATTCTATTCCTTTGCTTTCCAAAAGTTTTGCTGTTACCTCATATCTTTTTAGATTTCTTGGATGATCCTTTGGATCCCTAAGCATAACTATAATAAATTTTGCCTGGGGATTAGTATAGCCTACCATTTCATTATGATTTAGTTCAGGAAAATAATTCCAATATGCTGGAGTTTTTGAATTTTCATTTATTTTAATTTTCCAAACCATTGCTACTGGTGAGAGATTTGAAGAACTGTAAATAATAGGTGTTTTTCCTTTGATCTTTGAAGCAAGCTCCTTACCTTTTGTTTCATAGCCTTGCATTAATTCATTAAAACTTTGTGCATCTTTTAACAAATCTTCTGTTTTATCTTCCACCATATTATGATTAATTAGAGTTTTAAGCATGGAAGCGAAAAAGTATCCTGTTCCCATTCTTGGTTGATAATTTGGATAGGGGATAGGTAGTTTTACATGTGGCATACCATATTTACCGCACAATTCTTCAATATTTCCTGCACTGGAAAATCCTACAAAGGGTTTTCCCAAAGAGTGAATTTCTTCAAGTGATGAAATTGTTTCTTCTGTAGTTCCAGAATAAGATGAAACAAAATTTAATGATCCAGGTTGCTTTGCCTGAGGAGGCAAATTGTAAGTTCTATTTATAAAAATATTTATTGGATTTTCTGATATTGAATTTATATAAGATTGAAGAAGATTTACGGGAAGAGCAGAGCCTCCCATTCCAGAAACTGTTAGGGAATCGAATTCTCCTTCTACTTTTGCGTTTTTTGCTAATTCAAATCCTACTTTAAATTGATTAGGAGTGTCTAGTATAAATTGCCTGAAATTTGAGGGATCTTTCGGATTCATTTATTCAATATTTTTATCACATCTTTATGAAAAAGTCCATTGCTCGCAACACACCCTACATCATCAAATTTCCATTCCCCACCATTTCTATTTGTAATCATTCCTCCTGATTCTTCAATGATTACTTTATATGGAGCAATGTCCCAAGATCTTCCATAAGGATCTATTAACACGTCAATTTTACCCGTTGCTAGTAATTGGTTTCCTATGTCTGTGCTTCTTGCTGTTTGGACAGATTTGATAAGTTCTATCAAATTTTCAAATTTTGGAAAATATTTTGGATTTCCGTAATAAAGATATGCTTTTGAAAGATCAGAAACATTCGATACTTTGCATTTTTTTTCATTGAAAAATGCTCCTTTTCCCTTTTCTCCCCAAAGTAAATTTTTCGAAACTGGATCATAACTAAGTCCAAATTTTGGTTTGCCATCTTCTATATATCCAATTAAAATTCTCCATAAAGGAATTCCTCTTGAGAAACTCCTTGTTCCATCAATCGGATCTATTATCCAAAAGTTTTTTTCTTTTAAATCCCCTCCGCCTTCTTCTCCTACGAATTTAGCATTTTTATCAAATGAGAGAATTGTGTCTCTAATAATTTTCTCGGTGTTTTTATCTGCAATTGTTACAGGAGTATTGTCGCTTTTATAACTAATCTCAAGTGAAGTATCAAAATATTTTAATGCTTCTAATGCTCCATTTTGCGAGGCCTTGAATGCAATATCAAACAAGCTTGCCATTTTAATGAGAGGAATTTTCTATATGAGCAACAGATTCAATTTCTTCTTTAATTTTTCTAGTCTCTTCATCTACTTTTTCTCGAGTAGTTCCTTCCACATTTATCCTTAAGAGAGGTTCTGTATTTGATGATCTTGCGCTAAATCTCCAATCTGGAAAATTAATAGCGATTCCATCCAATTCAGAAAGTTGCCCTTCTGAGTAAACTTCTCTCAAATGAGTCATGATTTCAGGTGTATTAGATACTTCATAATTAAATTCTCCGGATTCATAGCTCCTTCTGAATTCTTCAGCCACTTCTGAAATAGGTTTATCTTCCTCAGTAAGCACTTTAAGCACACCAACTATTGTCATAACTTGTGATTCAGCATTTCCTGTAGCTTTGTAGTAATAGTGAGCTGAAGCTTCGCCACCAAAAATTGCTCCCGTTTTGGTCATAGTTTCTGTAATGTATGCATGTCCTGTTTTTGAAAGGACCAATTCACCACCACATTCTTCAACTATTTTTTTAGCTGTGAGAAAATATTTTTGATCAACTACTATTTTTGATCCAGGGGAATCTTTTAATAATTCTTTAGATAGCATTCCAACTATCTGTGGTGGTGGAACAACTTCTCCTTTTTCGTTAATTATAAAAAGCCTGTCTCCATCTCCATCTGGTGCAAGACCTAAATCAGCACCAACTTCTACAACTTTTTTCTGAATGTCTACTAAATTTTCCGGCTGCATCGGATCAGCCTGATGGACAGGGAAGCTTCCATCTAGCTCAAAGTTCATTTTTACAAGCTCAATAGGAAGTACTTTTGCTAAAGCTTCTATGTATAATGCACCCATAGCATTCGCAGTATCAGCGGCAATCTTAAATTTCTTGATTTCTGGGTTGCCGAATAAGTTAAGTGCATTTTTTACCTCATCTTCAAGTATTCCTGTTTTTTGGGAAACAGTTCCTTTTGGAGCGTTATTATCTGCTACTCCAGAAATTGTCATATCTCTAACTTCTTCCATTCCTGTGGGTTTGCCTATTTTTAGAAGTCCTTGTGGAGTATTCATCACAAATTTTATTCCATTATCATCTTTAGGATTATGTGAGGCAGTAATTTGAATTCCGGCGTCATATTTATAATAAGAAACAGCAAAGTAGAAGGTAGGAGTAGAGCACATACCTAAATCAATTACATTTGCACCTCGATTAACCAAAACATCTTTTATGGATTCAAATAGAGCAGGGGAGGAGAGTCTCATGTCTCTTGAAAGTGCAATTGTGAAATCTTCTTTTCCAAGTTTTTTTGCAAAAAAAGCATGTATAGCTTTTGCAATTTCTGAGGCTATATCTTCATTTATTTTTTCAGGGTATCTTCCTCTAATATCGTAAGATTTAAAAATTGCAGGATCGATATTCATACTCAGTAATCTTATATTTCAAGGAGAAGAATGTCAATATTTTGGATGAGATTTAAATTTCCTTTTCCAGTTTTTATGTTCTTATCGATTTTATAAAGTTTTTTATAGATTTTCTTTAAATTTTCTATTCCAAATAAATTTGCTTGTTTAGTTAATTTTGTTTTTTGCCATGGAGCAATTCTTTTAATTTCATCAATAGCCTCTTGAGATGCTTCTATTATTCCAAGCATCAATCTAAATTGACGAACAATCATTGCGAAGATAATTTCTGGATCCGATTCAGGTAGAGTTTTATGAAAATTAAGTACATTATTTTTATTATTTGGCCTAATTGAATCTAAAAAATTCCAAATATTTTGAGGGATTTTAAAATTTTTATTTTCAATTTTTTTTAAATCTAAAGTTTTAACTCCAACCTCTTTTTCTGCCCATAAAAAAATCTCGTTATCTGAGTTATTTATAATTTCAGAAATTTCTTTTAAATTTTTTGCTTTCCTTGAAAACCAATTTTCAATAAAAACCTTTTTTGATTCACCAAATAAAGATGATCCTGAAAGAGATTGAGCAAATTCAACAAGATTTATGTTTTCCGCATCAAAGGAAAGGCTGTCTTTGTCTTTTTGATCTTGAAAAAACTTTCGTGAAGTTAAAGTATCATTTCCGTGAATAAGAGTTACCATGATTTTTTTAATTTTTTGTACTTTTTAAATAAATCGTTTGAATCGTGTCCAATATGCCTTCCAACTCCTCGATGAGAGAGTAGAGCACCTGAAAAATTTTTTGGTATATGCAAGAGTTCATGAATTAAAACTTTAGATTTTTCATCGTCATTTAGCTTGTCATAATATTTCGAAAGAACTTCTATAACATATGCAGGTTGGATTCCTAATGCATGCTGGAATATTTTGGGCATCATCCATGTTCTAGCATAAGCTCTTGCGCTACTTCCTTCTGTTCTGTAGCAAAAAACACGATCAAGAAGTATGTGGTCAAAATCTAATGTTTTGACAATATTTTCTAGTTCAGATCTTACATCTGATGCTTCTTCCCATTCAAGTTTTACTGATTTTTTTCTTCTCATGTGTGTTTATCAGCTACATAACTGGCTCCATATGCATATGGTTTTGTCTTTGCCACATATCCACTTCCCGTGACCATTCCTACTACTTCTTTTATCATGTCGCGAGTTTCGCCATGCTCTCCGACATCAATGTGAATTTCTAAATTATAGTTGAGTGAGTTTCCGTCAAGGATTTTTTTAAGAAGTGGCACAAAAGAAGCCGCAAAATCTAATGAAACCAATGTTTCAGCATAAATTTTCTCTCTTAAGGAATGGATTTGTGAAGCATGCCTTCTTACCCAGAAATATCTTCCACCAAATCCCTTTCTGTGAACCAAAACAGCTGTGATCAATTTAATTTTTCTGTTTTTAAGATCTGATCCTTCAACTTCATGAGAATCTGTTCCAATGACGAGGCTGTATTCCATATTTGGCTTTTCTTCTAAAAAATCTTTAATTTGTGTAAGAACTTCAGAGGCTGATAATGTACCAAATGTTATGCTTTCAAATTTTAAATTATCTATGTTTTCTGCTTCCATCAGATTCGAAGATTATAACACACTAAAAACCAAGGAATAATAATTTTATAAGTGCTTTCGTGCCCTTATCGGTTCTGTTTTTTTTATTTGAAAAGTCTTTAATTGGCAATTTTTCTTCTTCTTTTTCACCCAATACTTTTTTTATTGGATTTATCTTAGGGGAACCATTTGTTTTCGATATAGATTCGATGGCTTTATAAACCTCATTTTTTTCACTACCTCCATTAGTCAAAGAAAACTTTTCAAATGAACCAGGACCAGCTGTAAGAATAAATGGAGTAACAGCTACGATTCGTGAGTCGTTCCAAACATTTTCAAATGCTTCTTTGAAATAATTTCCTACGACTACTTTAGATATTTCTTCCTGACTCCATCCTGTTTCGGTAATAAAAACTGGAAGATTTTTATTTGAGAATCTGGATATTTCATCTAATTCATATTTAAAACTTGAAATACTTCTTGGCGTATTTGCATCGGGTGGGGAAGAGAAAGCTGGATTTGGATATGAATGAGAAGAATACCCATCAATTTGATTAAAAATTCCTGGTACTGCTTGATTCATCAGTCTAAAGAAATCAAACTGATTGTAGGTGCCATTTGAAGTGATTGAAGCATTATCCATGCCTCCGGAAATTATAAAAAAATCCTGGTTTTTTGATTTAAAAACAGTAACTGCATAAGAAAGAATTTCAGCATATTCAGAAGGGTTTGCTTCACCAGCCCATTCATCTGATCGATTTACCTCGTTATATACAATAACGTACCTGTTTTTTGTAGGCCATTCTAGGGAATTTAGAAAATTCGAAAAATCAACAATATCTTCTTCTGTTGGTTTCTGCCAGGAAGCCTTATTAAAATAATCTCCTTGAGTTGCAAGCCTGATGAGTGGATTTATATGGAGTTTTTTACATTTATCCATAAATTCCTGCCATTTCTTAATGTCTCTATCTCCAGCTTGGATCGGAATAGTAACATATCCCCAATCTCCATCATTTGAATTTACCAATCTGCTTGCATCTTCAATTTCTGCAGGAAAAAGTATATGAACCCCAACTTTATTATTCGGAACAGACAGGGGATCATAAGAAGCTTTTGTTCTATTTATGAATAGAAAATTAAAAATAATAAAAAGAAGTATAAAAATTACTTTTTTCATGGACATCTATTATATATAAATACCCAAATTCAAACAATTTTTAGCTTTTAAAAAGATTGACTTCATCTAGCCTCGCAAGGCCAGGCCTTGCAAGGCTAGCGTTATAGGCCTAAGAATTTCCTTCTGAGCTAAAATTGCTTACAGCTCTTAAATAGTCAGAAATAACTGGAATATTTGCTTCAAGTCTTGCGAGAAGAAGTTTCTGTTTTTCTTGTACTACTGGACTTAAATCATGTGGATTCCTAATCAAATCCAGCATAAATTCATACACAGTTGCTTTATCCTCTTCAACGCTAACTCCTCCATATGAGTACATAAAATCTGTCGATGAATTATGCGCTCCATAAGTTGTTTCCGCTGAATTTAAGTCACTATACTCAGCATCTCTAGTTGCTCCTATTCTTCCGCAAATAGCATTATCTATTGAGTGCCCCAATTCATGATTGACTGTATTTGATCCCTCCTCAGGATCTATCAATATGCTGACAGGAAGATGCATGGTGTTATTAAATTTATTTGTTCCTCCAACTTTTTCATTGTTAAAAATACTACTCCATAAAACTATTCTTCTAACGTCGGCTAAACTTACTAGCTCTTCGGGTAATCTTGAAAAAATTGTTATTAAATTTTTAGAAGCTATTCTAAATATTTCAGGAGGAAGACTATCCAAATCTAAAGCTTCTCCTATAACTGCCATATCTTTTATAAAATCTCTTTCTGTTGTAAGCGCTATTCCAAAACCTTCCATATATCCCTGAAGCTCAGAAAAAACAACGCTTGACGAATCTGCGGAATCAATTGCTTCAAGCGCTAGAGAAGGATCATGCAAAGTCAGTCCATAATTTTCCGCCATATCTATCCTGAATCCTTCAATTTGCCCTATAGCTCTTTGGATTCCTGCTTCATTTCCTCTATCAATTGCTCTCTCAGCACGCTTTAAGATTCTATCCATACGTGGATTATTTGGAGATTCAAAATTTAAAATAACTTTTTCTTTCGCAGATTCAGGAATTACTGTACAATCCTGATCCATAAGTAGCTCCAGTCCAATTTCAGGAATTAAAAGAGCATTATCTGAGTACAATTGTCCAGAAACAGCCCCTAATGCAGCTAGACCTAGTGTTGATGCCGCAAAAAAATTTCTTCTACTTGATAACCGACTTCGTCTTTCCGAAGGCACTAAAGGCAGACTTACCATATTTTCTCTTGGATTTACTCGAGCTGGAGATTTTTCTCTATTTTGCATAAGCTATTTTATCAAAAAACGAAGCTAAAAGTCAAACTATAGGATAGTATTTGGTATATAAGATAAGTTTGAATTCACCTAGCCTCTCAAGGCCAGGCCTTGCGAGGCTAATGTTATAGGATAGGAGAGGACATCCAAGGAATGGATATAGGAATTAACGGCCGCAAAAAAACCCCATTGCTGGGGTTCTTTCGGGGTACCTATCTTGCGAAAGGTTCCTGCCATTTAATACTTACGTATTAAGGGTAAAAGCTATGATAAACCTATTTAATCAACTGATCAATAAGACAAAGTAGAACAAACCAGACCAATACTAGGAAAGCCCTGGGGGAGGAGTAAATTTCTCCAATACTCCTGCTTCCTGAGCGGCTTTATTAGCAAGACAAACTCTTGGAACTTCACGAGCCAACTGATGTCTTATAAAAGATAACTGAGTTTCTATTTCTTCAGCTACAACCGTAGTGGATAATTCGAGATTTGCACCGCACTCTTCAATAAGAAGACAAACTATAGAAATTCCTACTTCCGCACCTGGCCCATCAATAGGATCAACTGCAATATCCGGAACAGCTGCACATTTAAATGGATCTCTTACTTCATCAGCTTCTAACATGCTTTGCATTATAAGATATTGTCAATTTTAAATAAATGAGCTATTCTAGTATCTTATGTCAGAAGAAATTTGTCCTAAGTGCGGAAGCCCTTTAGCAGAAGTTACAACTACAGCATCAGGTAAGAGGCTACAGAGGTGCTCAACTGGAAGCTGGAATCCAGAAACCAAACAAAATGAAGGATGTGACTATGTAAAATGGTTAGAAACTCCTCCTGAGACTCTAAATGAAAAGTGTCCTAAATGCGGATCCCCATTAATACTTCAAACAACAAGATTTGGTAAAAAAATGAAAAAGTGTTCTACAAATGTCTGGAATAAGGATACAAAAAAATCTGAAGGATGTGACTATGTAGAGTGGATAAATGGCACTACTGAAAAACTTGATGAAGCTTGCCCTGAGTGCGGAAGCCCACTTGTTTTATTTACTACGAATGCAGGAAAGCGAATGAAAAAATGCTCTACCGCAGGCTGGGATAGGGAAGCTAGGAAAGCCACAGGATGCACTTATGTAGAGTGGTTAAAACCAGAATATAAAAAAGTAGAAGAATCAAATGACAGTGGTGGAGAAGAATTTTTACCTCCAGAGCCAGAAGGCGAAGAAGAAAATAAAGACGTCGAAGTTTAGTTCCTCACAAATACATAAAAGTTTTTATTGCCCGTATCAATCCTTTTAAATTTTTTACTTTTTTCGTAAAATGTTTTCTCTTTAACTAGAAATTGATAATTTTCTGGATAAAAGTTATTTGGATTTTGTCCTTCCGAAAGATCAAAAACTACTATTTCTGGATTTTTCATTCGATAACCTTTACTCATAGATATGAGCTTGTCGTCACGCAAGGATAAATAGGGAAGTAAATTATTTTGGGAAGCTAAAAAGCCATTTTTTGGAACAAATTTCAAACTGTTAAAGAGATCCTGTCTGGGTTTTAACTCTTTCCAAAATGTAGGATTTGTAGCTAAAACTATAGGAGAATTTGTAAATTTCTTAGCAAAGAAGAGAGTAAATAAAATTAAAGCAAATGAGACAAATACTTCTATATTCTCAAATTTAAATTTTTTAAAACCCAAGAGTAGTGCGTCGATGCTAGCAAGAGCTAGGAAAATTCCAAGATAAACATTGTAGTGCATGCTTAAATTAAAACTTTCGAAGAATGAATGGAGAGGGAATACTCTTATAAAAATTTCTCCTACTATTGGAATGAGGCTAAAGCGGGCAAGAAGAGGCAATAACCCAAAAGAAAATAAAGATTTCCAGACAAATTCATATTTAGCTGTTTTTTCGAGCGAAAGTCTTAAATCAAGCATGCTTTTTGGAAGCTCGGGGGAATAAAAATATTCTCTTCCGGAAAAATGTGGAATTAGAAGTTTGATAGTTGCAAAAAACCATGCAAAAGCTCCAATTAAATAAATAGTAATTTCTCTTCTTCTTTTAGGTAAGACAAATAAGCTTGAGAATAGAAAAAAAGATAAAGTAATAGCGTTACTTTCTTTAAATCCAAGAAATACTAAAGCGAGAATTGGAGCAATGAATTTTTTCTTGCTATACAAAAAGAAATAAACAAAAAGAACTAGGAAAAGACCTGCAGTAGGTTCAGGATGCCAATCCGTGACAAGCGGATTTTCAATACCAGCATACAAAAGAAAAATTATAGCAATTGAAAGACTAGGCAAGAATTTGAGTCCTTTTTTTAAAGCAATCCTTTGAATGACAAAACCAGTCGCTACAATACTAAAAGTCTGCTCAAATATCAGAATCCGAATATCTTTGAATATCCAAAATAGCGGAGATAGGAGAGCTAAGCTTGGCTGAAAATGATCTCCAAGAAAAGCTATATTTCCCAGGCTTATATGCTCAATATAAGCCATTTTAAATTGACTGAGCTGATAAATGGTTGAAGAAAATATCCCGAAGTCGTATTGAAAAATCTGAAATGAAAAATAACGGTTAAGAGAAATCAGAAAGAAAAGAACTAGAAAGGTGGAATAAATAAAAAACGTTAATAAATTCCTAATGCTAAGCATTAAACTGATTCTATCAAAATACATGTTTTATTTACTATAGAATCATTTTTATTTGATTATAAAAATGTCCTGTAGTATAATTTGCGCATGGAATACATAAGAAAAGGCTTACGGCATATAATTAGATCTGGGCCAGATGGATATATTGGTGATGGAAATTTCTTACCCAGATTGAGAGAACAAAGAGCTATCGAGGAAGCACAAAGACTCAAAGATATAGAAAAAAATGAGACTGAAAGAAAAGAAAGAGCAAGAATTGAAGATGATGCCAGAAGGTTACAGCAAGAAACGATGCAAGCAGAAGCTACAAGGCAAGCTGTGCTAGAAGCAGAAAAAGCGAGATTGAGAAATGAAGCACTTGATACAAGCGAAGTTCCAAATTTACTAGGACAATTGTCTCAAGAGCTAGGTCTTTCTTTAAGAAGAGAAGGATCACGCTTGTGTGCGTTACTATCTGATATACCAATCCAAGTAGATGTATTATCAAATGACATGAAAAGTTATGAGGATTGGTATGATGCAATTATTGCATATGGATTAGAAGATGGATCAGTTATGCTAGGTGATAGAATTTTAAAACCTTCTGATGCGAGAAATGTACTAAAAGTTGATGCCGCCATAGAAAGAAATTTCAGAAAACCATCAACATATGTGGTAAGCCATCCAATAAATACCGATGAAGATCCATCAAGATATGAGTCTTGGAATTCCGGGGGTTGGTAAATTAGTACCGTGTAGGGGAGTCGAACCCCTGATTCCCTGGCTGAAAACCAGGTGTCCTAGGCCACTAGACGAACACGGCGTACCCTATATTATAGCTTAAAACTGATTTTCAAGGCAAGTTTTATTTAGCAATTCTATATTCAGGAAGAGATGCTACCGCTCCAACCATAGCTTTTTCAGTTACATTTTTTAAATCAGTAAAAAGCGCTGATTCAGAATTTCCTAAATCATTTAATATTCCAGCTATACTTTCTGGGGAAACATAAGGAGTTAAAATTTTTGATGATGAAACAAGTCTACTAACATTTGGAGTCATAGGCATAAAATGTCCTAAAATACCTGGTTTTCTTTTACCTCCTACCTGCACGACAGTAAACGAACCATTTATCTCTCCAGCAAAGATTAAATCTCCAAATTGGCTTTTAGCAATTCCCAGAAAATCTATTTCTGGCCTTTCTAGAGCAAAGCCCTTATAGCTAGCAGATGCATATATCCTCGATGGAGTGTTATCATATCCTGTATCCTCAAATTCTCCTGTCGGATAACTTTCAGTACCCGAGACTTTCGTCATTCTCCATCCTCCTCCAGCGTCACTATAACCATTTAGTTCATCTAGCGCTCTCAACATTAGAGGGAGCATTACACCTGACATGTAAGCATCGTAAAATCTCTGATTAGCAAATTCTCTAGCTCTTTCTTTAGCTTCTCTTTCAAGTTTTTCCTTAAGCTCCTGGTTTACAACTGCATCCTTTTCTCTCTGTGCCTTAGCTACAAGATTCCTAGCCACTCTTTCTCTGTGAGCAGCCTGCGCTCTAATTTTCCTGATTTCATCCTCAATTCCCATGGCTGGATTATACTACAGGATAAAAAAATTGCAAATTTTGTTAGAAAAGGTTTAACTTGTCAACCTCACGCCTAATCCTATATAATAGGCTCATTAGAAATATAGGGTTTGCCCTGAAAATTTCTAAAGAAATTGTTCAGGGCCGGTAGCTCAGCGGTAGAGCAGGAGCCTTTTAAGCTCTTGGTCCAGGGTTCGATCCCCTGCCGGCTCACAAAAACTTCCTAATCTTCTATGAATAAAAAAATTGAATCAGCACTCACGCAAGGACTCTTAGCTGGATATGCCGGCGGAACAATCGATAGGGTGGATCGTGGAGGATTTAGTGGAAACTCTAGTCACGTCTCACTACCTGATGGAGAAATTTATCACGATGAATGGTTTGCGACTCATTCGGGCGGAGGACAAGAGCTAGTTAAAGTAGGAGATCTTTCATTTACTCGATTATATGCAGGTGGAACTCCAGATGAACCAACACTCTCCGCTTTAGGTATTACAACCAACGATGTAGGAAAATATCTTATCAAAAAAATTTCTGAATTAGCTGAAAAGACTAGACTCACATCAGATTGCAGGCCGGATCCTGATGGAGACTGGCAATATGATTACAGAATCACAGGAGAATATCCTCAAACACATGTTACAACTGGATTAGAAACCATAGAATATAAAGGAACAGTAGTCCACCATCATGCATTTATCTTAAGCCCTATTCAGTAAGCTAATGACTTTGGAGGCTGCGGCGGTGATATTCGGTATTTCTCTTAGTTGGCCCCAAGCCTAAAGCAATTTTGGAATCTCCTACTTTTCCAATTACTCCCATCCCCACAACTACCCCCACTTCAGGAACATCCAAAGTCCACTGGAAAAAATCATCTCCAAAATGCTTTTCTGTTAGCGCTTTGAGCTGATCCCAGGGAAGATGAGTATCCAAATCTATCTGAAAATGAGGTCTCCAAAAATCAGATGGATCGGCTTCTCCTTGATTAAGAACCATTTCAAAAAGAGGAGAGCGCCAATCATCAACATGGCCTAAGAATATCCATTCTTGACCTTCAGGCGCATCTGGATCCACATGAGCTTCTATGCCTGCATCGTCCACTGCATGCATTAGATTTTTGTGTTCTTGCTCGAGATTTGGATCAAAGTAACTTATACCAAGATGATTAAGAGCTTTTAAATCGTCTCCAAGCTCCGTCAAAAATGCTCCAAAATTTCCTTTCATCTTAGGAATTGCACCTGGATCAGATGCGATTCTTTTCTGAAAACTTTCCCCTGCTATTACTAAATCTGAAGAAGTAATTCGCGCTAGAGGACTTCCTCCTGACATAAGAGATACGCCGTTTTGATCAAATGAAAGAGGGGATTTATCTCTCGGAGAAAGGACCTGATCAACGCTTCTTAACGAATCAATTACTGCTTTATTAAAGGGATTTTCAGGAGACCGTAAAGGTTCTTTAGCTGAAAGTGACATAAGAAGAGTATAGCAGTTAGAGATTTATTTTGAGGCTTTAGATGATTTGGAGGTTTCCTTGGATTCTTTCTCAACCTTTTCTTTTACTTCTACCTTCGCATCTTCTTTTACATCTTTTAACTTGTCTTTAGCTTTTTCGGGGAGCTTCTTCGCCTCATCCATAGATACAGGAGAATTATCTGCCACGCTATCTTTAATATTATTTTTAACATCGTCTATTGAATCAATTGCTGATTTCACTCCTTTTATTATTTTTTTTCGAGTATCTTTGTCAGCAAGGGCCACTCCAGCAGCTACTACCCCTGCAGCGGTAGCAGCCCCCACTGCTCCTTTTATAAGTATGTCCCGTGCGTTTTCATTTTTAGAATTTTTCATATTATTTTTTCTTTCTAGGAACCTTTATGCCTCGTTCTCTAGCTTCGGACAGACCGATTGCTATGGCTTGCTTTGGATTGGTGACTTTTTTTCCTGATTTTCCGCTTTTTAGTTTTCCTTCATGCATCTCGTGCATGGCCATCTCTACTTTCTTTCCTGCACCTTTTCCATACTTCGGCATAAATTCATACTAACGATTAGCAATTAAGAATTGTTAAAAATTGTGCAAGAAGAAAGTAATATTATGCTGCCTCGGGGATTTCCTCCTCGATACCGGGAAAAAGGGGAATAACTTCAACAAATTTTCCTTTAGTTCGTTTTCTTTCCTGCGTAACTGATCCATCTTGATTTGTAGTATAAACCACAATCTCTCGACCTTTTATACCATCCTCAAAAGCTTCAGTAACTTCTCGCTCACTGAGCTCACCTTGTACTGCAGCAGCTTTTGCAATTTCACTGATCCCATCTGAAACACTTGAGGCTATGCTTCTTGCAGCCATAGCAGTAGCTTCATCTCCACCCATAAGCATGGTTTTAAATTCATCACTTCCAGCTCCTGGTCTACCCCAAGTCACAGCAGCTACATGCTTATTTGCCTGATCTGTAGTTACTGAACCTAAGGTATTACCGTCTCTTATGGTTGTTAAATGAAGCACTCTCGTATCTGTAGCTAAGGCTACTCCAGCATGATGCGCTTCATGATCATGAACATCCTTTACAATCGCGCTGTCTCTTCTGGCGACTTTTCTGTTTACGAAGTCTACTCTTATTAATTCTCCGCCCGGGGTTTTCGTTTGCCCACCAATCGGGACGGAGATTGGTGCTCTTTCCATATTTTTTTAAATTACGCAATCATTTTAGTCTTATTCAAAAATAAATACAACTTTGAACTAATTTTAGACTTATAGTATAATACCGCAATGCAAGAAAAAATAACTTTTACAAAAGATGGTAGAAGGCTTGATAGATATCAAGATCGTCATTTTACTAGTCCTGGAGGCGGCGCATGGGGAGCTTACGAAACAAGACTTCCTCACTATATGGAAGATCTTAACCCGCTCGAAGAGTACGATGGAGAAATACTAGATATTTTACGTGGATCTGATTTTCCTGTGGTAGTTGATGTTATGGCATCTACGGGCATGCTCCAAGACCTTCACGTAAGAGAACTTCAGCGCAAACCAGGAAAATTTGTAGCCGTCGGAAATCATGATAATAGATTTGGATTCCGTAAGGATAGAGATGATGCCTTGGGAATAAAAATGGTAGCCGGAGATATAAGAGACATGAGCACTTGGCAAAGATTAAGAACCGAACTTGAAGGAAATGATGCAGATCTTGTCATATCTAGAGCTTTAGCAGGTCTTTATTATGTTCCTACTGAAGGCGTATTTGGCTATCAGGCATTAAACGAAGCATACGGCTTACTTAAAGACTACAGACCTATGCTGGTTCAAATTCCACCAGCTTCTGTTTTAAAAAATTTTGGAGTACCTATAGATAGGTGGTTGGAAGAATTGGTTATGCAAGGAGTACCATTTACCCATATTCCTGAGTATGAATCCATAACAGATTTTGGAAATAAATACGGACTTTTAAGAATTGATAGAATTCCTGGAATTCCTGAATTACCTATACTAGGCAGAAAATCACGAATTATCCAAAATTCCTAGGCTTTTTTTCGTTTCCAGAAAACGAAAATTGAGGCAAGTATAAATAATATTCCTACTCCTCGGTGAGCCATATGATTTGCACCCAGTCCCATTTGCTCATGATTAAAAGGAAGTGGAGGATAATGATCGGTAAGCATATAAATTCCAATTAAAAGTAAAATTACAAATAAAATATATTTCCAATTCTTTGCCATAAATTAAATATAGCACAAATATAATTGTTATAATCAACATATGATTTCTGACGAGAAAGAAACAAAATATTTAAATCTCTGGGGAAGAGAAATTCCTATCTGGATTTATGGAGATCCTAAAAACCCATTAATTTATTTTATTCATGGATACTTTAATGGTTTTTCTGATTACATAGGAGATTTGCCGCCCCGTCATCTTATGAAAAATTACTGTGTAATAGCTTTTGATCTTCCTGGATTTGGTGTAATGAAAGATTTTAAAAAAGATCGTGTTGAATATATAGCTCAGATAATAGAATCTTCATCCAATGGTAGAAAATTTGTCTTATTTGGAACAAGCTATGGAGGACTTTTATCCCTAAAATACTATTTAAAATATCCTGAAAAAACAAAAGGAATAATAATTGCAGGAATGCCACATTTCTTCGGTTTTCGAAAAGCTGTAAATGTATTGAGATTTCCGGTAGTTAATAAGCTTAATATTTCAAAGGCACTAAGTGAATTCAAATTCATTAATAAAATTAATTTTTCTAAAATAGATATTCCAGTATTGCTTTATTACTCTTCAAAAGACAGAATGGCATCTTCTAAAATGGGAGAAAATGTTTTAAAACTGCTTCCAAATGCTCAGATTTTCACAACAAATAAATACAATCACAAATGGCACCTTCATGATATAAGAGAATCAGGATTCCTGGATCAGATAGAAGGCTTCATAAAAAGCATCAAATAATTTAATTGACTGCTATCTTAATTAACCCTATAATACGAGGCTATGCAAGACAGATGGGGGCCTCCAGTTAGGCCTGAAGATTTACATAAATCTCCTGTACCAGTTTTAAGAGTACATGATAGGTTTGAAGAATTTGATCATGATGGAATTCAGAATTTATTTTTTAGAAATGGATATAGCTTAGTAGTAGGAGGAAGACATAATTTACAAAATCAGCTTGAATTATCAATTGATTCATTTACTTCCCACAAGATTCCTACAGCGTTGGAAAGAAGACAAATTGCCGAAGCAGTATCCGGAGTACCTTTACCTCATAATTTTCAACTTGGAGATGCGGTTAACTCAGGAATTCCAGTTGTTGCTAAAGATACTTTTGAAAATAATGGTAAAAATAAATTTTTCCTCGAAACCCATGAACAAAGAATTCGTTTCTCGGCATGGATGCTATATATTCAAAGATTTAGCGAAGGTAGACTTCATGATCAAGACTATATTGAAAAGCTTATAAGAGAAACTTCTTCAGGACATTTTTATCTAAATACTGGCGCAAATCCTAATTGGAATAGATCATGGATTTTTGAAGAATTTGTAGAAACCCCTGGAGATCAATATTCATCATTTAGAGTCTTGGTCGATGCTTATGGAGCAATTCATTATGGACTAGTTGTTAGATCTGGTCGCAGAAAATTAGATAAAAAAAGACTTACTATTGAACCGACTAAGCCTCTTCAAGATATAAATCCTACTTCACCTGACGAGAAAACAATTTTATTAACTGACCCTAGAAGCCCGTTTTTCTTAAATTCTAAGAGCATAGTATCAAATAACCCATCTGATAAAAGAAGGGTGCTTCTTGATGGAGATCCAAAAAGTGAAGAGGAAGAAAGAGATATCTTGAAAGCTCTGGGAATAAATCCAGATCTTCCTGTAATTCCAATAGAATTAACTGAAGCAGCATCTAAGATTGGGTTAGCTTTAAGAGCCGGCATTCCTTTCATGGGAATAGATTTTATGCAAAGATCGGATGGAAGCTTTGTCTTACTTGAAGTAAATAGAGGACCTTTTTTATCTAGTAAAGCTTTGGGGGAACCAGAAACAACTTCACAAGAAGTTCTTAGTTACAAGATGTATGAGAGAATCATTCAGAGAGCAAAAGAAAGACACCCTGAAGCTTTTACAAAGTAGACCAGATTTCCTGAGGAAAAACTACAAAAGGAACATAAAATCCGCGTGATGCAAAATCTTGAAGACTTTCTGCTCTGGCTGCCTCTGCATAATCTTCATATGTTACTCCTTCTTTTTTTGAAGCAACTGCTAAAGCATATGAATTACACACTACTTCATTTCCAATTAATTCCCATGTTAACGCTCCGTCTCTTTGCTCTTCACCAAAAGTAAGATTTAAAGCATCCTTAGCTCCACCTACGGGCACTATAGCTATAAAATTATTACATAATTCTACGCTTAGATTATATTGATCCCTGTTCACTGGAACTTTGTATCTTCCTTGCCCTTCACCTACTGGAGAAATAAAGCTTGTTCTACTATCAGCATCTGACATAACTGTAAACGCATCTACAGATGTTTGATAATCTGCCAATTGAGAACTTACTTCACTTGATTCAGTAATAACAATATTATGATCTATATCTATTAAGGGAACGAGACTAGCTTTGAATTTCACAATTCTTTTTCCCTGACCTACCAATAGTTGTAATTCAGGTGATTTTTGTGGAAAAGTTAAAACTGAAACTATGCCTTCTCTTACATTTTCTTTTGATAGGGGAGTATCTTCAATTTTTAAATCTTTTTGAGTTTCTAAAGATATTCCTAAATCCGGGATTGTAACTCTTTCAAAATCAATTACTCGAGGGGTTGGTTCCGCTGTCGGAACAGGATCAGATGGAGCACATCCGACAGCTGTAAGCGCTAATGCTGTTGACAGCACAGAAGCTCCGGCTCTTCTACGAACGGTTTCCCAACGTCTTGATAATCTTTGCGAAACAGGTTCTAACCCCTGATTTCTTGGTGATTCTTTCATTTGGGGAATTATACTATAAATTTACTTAAATTACTATAAGTCTTATTGGGTTAGGAAAAAAGATTTTATGAACCTATCGAAAACAACAAAAGCACTAAATCCACCATAAAAAGTAAAGGCTGCAAGCATTACAACTTTTCTTAACAAACTTGGCCTAAGTAACTTATGAAGACTTGTAGAGTTGAGCCAGAGAGTCAATCCTATATGGGCAAACATGGCTACAGCATTAAGTATCGCAGCCGTAGTTAGAAGCGCTAATGGTTCTGTAAAACCAAGAAGCAAAATGAAAATTCCCGCAATTATCTGAATCCATAAAACAAAATAATATGTTTTCGGAATATGCTTTTCAGACAACTTTTGATGACCCGCGAGTACAATATTTTCGGACAATATTCTGGATGTCGCATCAAAAACAGTAAGTTGAGTTCCAAAAAGCATAAGTCCTGCAATAATCAGAAAAAAAGTCCCAGCAAAAGGAAATAACGCTTCTCCTATAGCTTTTCCTTCATTCAGAACAAATCCTATTCCTTGGATATTTTCTCTACCAAAAGAAGAAGCGTAAGCAAGAAGTCCTAAAAATGCAATTGTAAAACCACCCAGCAGCCAGAAAATTATTAGATGCTCTATATTTATATGTTTCCACCAAATTTTAAAATTATTTAAACTTAATTCATTTACTTCAAATCTTGCGCCTGTTAGACTCATGCTTTCATCTTTTTTCATAAAAAGACTGGTAATTCTTCCAGCATATTTACCCATTCCATATCCTTTTTCTCTCACATAGAATGACTGAGCTAAATTAAGATTACCTCCGGCTCCAGCATACGCAAATGCAGCTAGGAAAGATGCCATAATTATCCCTTCTGGAAAAAGAAAATAGTTTTCTCCTAAACCTACTGCACCTCGTGCGAGAGCATGATAATCCGAAAACTTTGAAACTACGAATGTAAATATAAATATTGATGGAACACCGATAAGTACCAAAACTTTCTGGAAGTTTTCGACAGTTTTATAAAGAACTGGTCCAAAAGAAAGAATTAGTCCAATAAGAACCAGAAGTCCAATCGTTAAATAAGTTGTGTCTGTGATCCCAATCGTAGATCCGAACAATTTTGCTGAAGAAGCTACAATTCCAGGCCAAATCCATGGAATAAATGTTGATAAAAGAAACCAATAAGGGATGAGTTTTACTTTTCTAGCTAGCCCTACAAAAACACTTTCCCCATGCACAAGAGCATATCTTTCAATTTCCATATTCATGAAGAATTGAAAAGTAACTCCTAAGATTGCAGCCCAAATTATTCCCATGCCATAATTGGCTGTAAGATATGGCCAGAGAATAATTTCCCCGCTTCCAAGTCCCAAACCTAAAAATATAAAACTTGGTCCTATTAATTTTTTAAAAGATGGGGGTGGGGGAAGTTCTTTTACGTCAAGTGGTTTAAGCGCCATAAGAATTAGTATGGCATTTTAAAAATTGTTATTTCAATACTTAATTTCTAATAAAGACAGAAGAGTTAGCATCTTCATAAACCTTTTTCCATAATCCTTGTGCTACTAGATTATTGAGCTTAAAATAAATTGGTTTTTGTCTGGAGGTTAAAACAGAATCAAAGGAAGTTTTATTTATATCTGCTCCTTTTTCGTTTTGCTCAATGGGATAGTAATATTCAAATGCGCTATAATTTTTTTCATTTCTCCATAAATGCATTCTTCCATCAATTGTAGGTTTAATTTCTGGATAATTCCAAATGATCCATCCACCATAATCATAAATCGTTAAAAGCTTTTCATTGTTCAATTTATTTTTAGTGATAAATTCTACAGATTTAGCAGAACAGGATACTGATATCTGACAATAATCTTCCCAGGTCATATTTTTAATTTTAATAAGAGTATCTTTTTTTAGATATATTGTTGCAAATAAAAATACCAGACTTAAAGCTAAAGCAACAATTTCTTGATGTTTTCTGCTGGGAGGTTTTAAAAAGCTGATTACAGGTTTTATGAGAAAGATTGCACTATAGTAAAATGGCCAAATGTATCTTCTGATCCAGAGAGAGAAAATAAAAAGGAGAAAAGAGGGGAGTGAAAAAGGTGCCAAATCAAAATTCTTTTTAGATAACCCTACCATAACAATTCCCATTGAAATCACAACTCCTATAATTAACTGATGCCACCATACATGAGAAAAAGATTGAGGTGGGAGAAACTCTACGATTGATGCCTGCAAAGGATCACTAAAATGTCCAAATGACTCTTCATAAACTCCAATCCCAAATGGACTAATTACTGAAGAAATTACTGAACCAAAAAAAGTTAAAAATAAATATTTATTATTAACAAACAATTCTTTAAATTTTTTCTGGTAATTTAAATACCACTCTTTGATAAGATAAATAATTATCCATAAAAGAAATAATCCAAGACCCATTACAAATTCTCCATGTAAATTAGCCCAGAGAGTGAAAAAAGGAATTAATAATAAAATTCTTCTATCATTTTCTTCGTATTTTGTTAGAAAGTAATACATCATAGACATCAAAAGTAAGCTCAAAATTTGCCCTCTAAAAGACACTTGATTTACCGGAAGAGTTAAAAATAGAAGAATAGGGAAAAGAATGGATTTTTCAAATAAATCATATTTTGCTGATTTTGTAATAAAATAAAAGCTAAGCGTAACAACAAAAGCGCCAACTATTGAAATACCTAAAAAGCCAGCTAGATCATAAGATTTAAAGGTAATAAGATCTGTTCCCCAAGAAGAATTATTCCATTTATAATCCGGCATAAGTCGCGAAAAAGTATTATCTTTTAATACACTTTTATTTTCGAAAAAGTACTGACCATATTTTAAATGCCATCCCAAATCCGGGTCTGATGGAGGAAAAAGAGACCCGATAAATACGGCCGAAAACAAAATTAGACTTAATAGAATAGGAAATATTTTTATTTTTTTAATCATTTTTCGAGCTCATTATAGCAGAGTATTAAACTTTGAAAATTCTTACAATTTTCCTATTGACATTCATTTCGTTCATTTGTTAATATCTTCGAAAGAAAAAACTTGCCCCGTTTTAGGGGCTTTTTTATTAAATGAGCAGACAACAATTTACAAATTATTACACCAGATCTTTCGAAGTAGTGCAGGGAAAAACTGCAACTTTTAGACAGAACTTAACAACCCGAAAAATCAATCTTCCTTTAAAGAAAAACTATTTAATAATTCTTGGCGTATTGGTAATTTTAGTATTAGGTACTCTTTTAGCTAAGGCTATATTTTTCAAAGGCTCAAGTTCTGATGTTAGAACCACAGCACCAAGTCCAATCGCAACTCAAGAATTAAACAAGAAATTTGAATTTCCACTTAAAGATGACAAAAATAAAACAGTTGCAAATATTTCTTATCTAATTGAATCTGCAAATATTCAGGATTCATTTATTTATCAAGGAAAATTGGCAACTGCAGTTCAAGGAAGAACTTTCTTAATTTTTAATCTTAAAATCACAAACCCTTATACAAAGACAATTGAAGTAAATGCAAAGGATTATGTCAGAGTAAAAGTCAACGGATCAAGCGAACAGCTAGCTCCTGAAATTCACAATGATCCTGTTCAAATCCAAGCAAAATCCACAAAATACACAAGAATCGGACTTCCTATAAATGATACTGATAAAAACATTGTTCTTTTAATCGGAGAACTACAAGGTAAAAAAGAAGTCGTTGCGCTCGACTTAAAAAGATAATTCATGGCAGACAAAACCATAATTGAAGAAATCAGTCAGGCAATTGATAATATCACCTTCGGAAGTGTTGAAGTTATCGTACAAAATGGTGAAGTAACACAAATCTCCACAAGAATAATTAAAAAAACTAATCTTACTCCAAAACCTACAAAACAATTTTCAGGAACGATTATTCGAAAAGGTTCAGGATCCGGTATAAACCTAAATTTTAAGTATTGACAACAAGCTATTTAGTGTTATATCGTTGTACTAACAACTAGCAAGCTGACCGCAAACGGAGGCTTTTTCACATCAGTATTGATGTGGGAAGGCCTCCGTTTTTTTTCGAAAAGAAAACAGGCGGGAACTAGAAGTGCGTTCGCCTAGGCGAGCGGATCCTATAAAAGAGAGGGGGTGAAATATTTATGACAGATTACAAAAAAAGATTAGGTACAGCAATTGCAACCGTAGCAATATTAGCTAATGGTTTCGCACCAGTAGCTTTCGCAGGTACAACAATCGAAATTTCCGGCAATGGAGCAGGATCTGATAATTGGGCTAATGTTTCACAAAACACTACAACAGTTGTAAATCAGAACAATACAGCTAGCGTTAACAATAACGTTACTTCAAACGCTTCAACAGGCGGAAATAATGCAAATTTCAATACCGGTGGAAATACAACTATTTCTACAGGTAATGCTACAACAAATACAACAGTGACTAACGTTCTCAACTCTAACCAAGCTGAAGTTAATTGTTGCCAATCTGGAAATACCACAGTTAATATCTCTGGAAACGGAGCTTATTCTGACAATGGTGTCCAGTTAAATCAGGGAACAGTTACAGCAGTAAATCAATCTAATAACGCAAATGTTAACAACAATGTTGATGCTAACGCAAAAACAGGTGGTAACGATGCTTATAAGAATACAGGTGGAGATGTTTCAATCGTCACTGGAAATGCTAAATCAAACGTTAGCGTTTCAACTGTAGCAAACGTTAACTCCGCAAGAGTTAGCTCGAATCATGGTGGATCAAATCCATCAGCATCCTTCATCATTTCTGGTAACGGCGCAGGAAGCGATAATTATATTACCGCTGACTTAGCTAAAACTACAACAGTAGGCCAGTCGAACAATGCAAGCGTTTCTAACGACGTCGATGCAGACGCAAAGACAGGTGGAAACGATGCAAACTTCAACACAGGTGGAGATGTAATGATCGACACTGGAAATGCAACTGTAAATGCTGACGTTGACAATTCAGTTAACTTCAACTTTGCAGATGTTGACTGCGGATGTGTATGGGATGTTACTGCAAAAATCTCTGGAAACGGAGCTGATGCATCATCACATCACTACAAACACCACAATCATGCAGACAACATTATTACTTTAAATCTCGATAGCGTTCAAGCTGTTGGACAAGGAAATAATGCAGGTCTTTACAATGATCTCGGTGATTTAAACGCAAAAACCGGCTATAACGGTGCTGATTCAAACACTGGAACACCAGAAACAGATCCTTCCATCGTGACAGGAGATGCTACTGTAAATTCAGGAGTTTCGAACTCAGGCAACGTTAACGTCGTTGGTGACATGCCAACATGGGAATGGCCAACAATGCCAGAAGTTGATTTTTCTTTCAATTTCGCAGCAATGATGGCTTTCTTCGGAATGTCATTCTAATGTAAGGCGGTAGGGGCGCTCTTGTTAGCACTTCAACAAGAACCCCTGCCACCAAACATAAACTAAATAAGGAAAAAATTAAAATTAAAACTAAAAATAAAAAAAATGAAAATTAAAAAATCAATCGCAATATTATTAATAGGAATTATGCTCTTCGGAAGAATGGGTACATCTTTTGCAGTTCTTGCAGAAGAATCCACTCCAGCCGATACATCATCCGTACAACCTACTCCTGAACCTACTGCTCCACAAGAACCGGTTGCTCCTACAGCGCCAACTGCACCAAGTGCTCCTACGGCTCCTACAGCGCCAACTGCACCTACTGCACCAACAGCTCCAACCTGGAATCCAGATAACTATAAACCAAAAGAAAAACCAGCTCCTACACCAGCAGCTTCATCAAATACAACAGATACAACTCAAACTCCTACTTCATCAGGAACAGGAACCTCTTCAAATGGAAATGTTGGAGATACATCTATAAACACAGGGGATGGAAGCAATTCTTCATCAATAATAACGACCGGAAATAATAATACTTCATCAAGCGGATGCTGTGGTGGAGGAAGCACTTCAATTTCTAATTCAGAAAATGGTGCAGGTTCAACAAATATTGGCGATTCTTCATCAACAACAAACAATAATACAAATCAGGGAAATAGCGCAAACGTATCCAACAATATGAATTCCTCAACCGTTACAGGAAATAATGATTCTTCATTTAACGTAGGGAATTCTTCAATAACAACAGGCGACGCAAATACAACTGGAACAGTAGTTACATCTGTAAATACAAACGTGGATGGAGTAGCTGTAGCTGAGTTCAATATAGTAGACGACCATCAAGGAGACATAATCTTGGACTTCAACGCAGGATGCATCGCAGGATGTGGACAAAGCCTAGCTTTAGAAAATGATGCAAATGGAGCATTCTCCTACAATGAAGCAACCAATGACTCAACAGTAAACAACAACACAAATCAAACCAACAGCGCAACTGTAGGGAATAACTTAAATCTTGCATCAAATAGCGGAAACAACGGAGCAAGCTTTAATACAGGTGGAGACTCAAACATCACTACTGGTGACGCAAATGTTTCAGCAAATGCAGTTACATTTGCCAACAACAATATCGCGGGCAACGTAATTTACGGCGTAGTAAATATTTTTGGAAATTTAGTCGGAGACATTATATTAACCCAAGAAATGATGGATGCAATCTGTGGAGGAAGCTGTGGAGACACAACAATGCTTTCAAATACAGGAAACGGAGCAGGATCGAGCAATACAACAAATTCTGATTCGACTATTAACAACAACACATTCCAATCAAATGATGCCAACATCACAAACACATTAGTACTTGATGCAAATACAGGAAACAATGATTCCAAATTCAATACTGGTGGAGACAACAATATATCTACCGGATCTTCAAACATTGATGCAAACATCTTAAATATTGCAAACATGAATCTTATGGGAGGAACCATGTGGTTAGTAATAGTGAACGAAGCAGGAAACTGGGTTGGAAAATTGTTTGGATCTCAAGATGGAAATAACTTCGCTGGTTCTCCACTATTCCAATTCTTAATAAATCCTGTAACCGGAAGCATAACTGCAACAAATTCAGGAAATGGAGCAGATTCTACCAACGTAGCTAACGGATCAACTACAGTTAATAATACGACCACTCAAACAAATACTGCAGACATAAATAACACTCTCAATTTGTCAGCAAACACAGGAAACAACACCACTAACTACAACACAGGAGGAAATTCAAATATTACAACTGGAGATGCAAATATCGTAGCTAACTTAGTGAATTTCGTAAACAACAATATTGTAGGAAATGGAAAATTAGTAGTAACTGTTGTAAATGTTTTTGGAAGCTGGATTGGAGACTTTATTACTCCAGGAAGCTCAAAAGAACATAAAGAAAACAATGAAGTGCTCGCTCAGGGCGGAACCGGATCAAATAACTCTAGCAACAATAACTCATCAACAGAAAGCACAAATACAACTAAATCAACAACTGTGGCAGCAGTGGGTGGATCAAATGGTGGAGTTGCAACATTTACTTCAAACGGATTTACTCCAAATGTAGATATAAAAGTTGCAGGAGCAAACACAGCAAAAATAATGGGATCACTTACAAAAGGAATAAATGATTCAGGAAAACCAACAGTCAATTTAGCATGGGCTATCTTAGCACTACCTGTTTTAGCAATATTTATAATAAGTCGAAAATTATATATTAAAGTTAAATCTGTCTAATTAAATCCTCTGCCTCGGATTTAGTAAATTCCTGCCTAAATATAGTTATGTTAAACAAAAAAATTTTATTGGGTCTTTTATCTGTAGTTTTGCTTGCAAATCCATATAAAGTATTTGCAGAGACAATTGTAATTGAAAATAATGGATCTGGAGCAGATAACAATGTTTCGGTCACGTCTACTCAAACTACTACTGTAAATCAAGAAAATAATGCAAATATAACTAATACTGTAAATACCACCGCTAATACTGGTGGAAACAGCGCGAACAATAACTCAGGAGAAACAAATATAAATACCGGAAATGCAACAGTAAATTCCCAAATTAACAATGAAAATATAAATCAAAGCTCAGTTGAGCTTGGTTGCTGTACGAATGATCAAACATTCAATATTTCCGGTAATGGGACATATTCTGATAATTCGATTAACTTTAATTCCAATTCAACGACAAATGTAAACGTATCAAATAATGCAAACATAACTAACAACGTAAAAGGAAAAGCAAATACCGGCTACAATAGTGCAAATAATAATCTTGGGAATGTAAGCATAAACACAGGAAGTATTTACGTAACAGATATAATTAATAATTCAGGAATAAATATCTATAATGTTCACGCAGGAAATCCAAGCGGGGCAAGTGCGTATATAGTTATAAAAGGAAACGGAGCAAAATCTGATAATCAAGTTAACTACAGCAACTCGAATCCACTAAATATAAATATCGAAAGTAGCGCAAATATCGTAAATAATTCTAACTGGGATTTAAATACTGGAAAAAACAGCGCAAATAACAACAATGGGAACGTAGACATAAATACAGGAGATATTTATCTCACAACAACCATCGATAATAAAGACATAAACGGAGGAATTGTAGACGTTGACTGCTGCCATGAAGACCCGACAAAAAATCCACCAGACTCAACTCCACCACCATCTTCAAACAACGGCAACAACAATAATGGAAATGGTAATAACGGAGGAGGATCAGGGGGAACTACAGCAGGAACTACCACAGGACAAATACTTCCAATAACAGGTAACTTTTCTCTTCTTTTCCTACTAATTGGAAATATAGTAATGCTTTTTATGGGTGGGTACTTGCGGCTACGGTCTGGAAGATCTCCAAACTATCTATTTGCCAGGTAATCTGGTAGAATTCTCCTCGTGAAAAAGAAGAAAATTCAAAAAAAACAAAAAAATCTTTCCTACCATGTAGGAAATTTTTTAATTATCACATCTCTTTTCTTACTATTTATTATTTTTACTCCAGTTATTTCTACTTATCTTTTTCCTCCAAAAATTAAATCTCAAAATGAGCTAAATGGATCATTTATAACGATTCCCAAAATAAATGCTCAAGCTCCATTGAAAATGGATGTAGACCCTTTTAACGAAAAGGTTTATCAGGAAGTTTTAAAAACAGGTGTGGCCCAAGCCAAAGGAACAGCAAAACCTGGAGAAAAGGGGAGTATATTTGTTTTTGCACACTCATCAGGAAATCCTTTAGAAATCACAAGATATAATACAATTTTCCTACGTCTTGGAGAATTAAATAAAAATGATCAAATAATTATTAAAAAGGACGGAAAAGAATTTAAGTATAAAGTTTTTGAAAAAAAAATTGTTTCTCCTTCAGAAGTTAAGTATCTAAAAGAAACGAAAGATCAATTAATTATCCAAACATGCTGGCCCATCGGAACTTCATTCAAACGCCTCCTAATCTTTGCAAAACCCGTGTAAACTTATTTAACAGAAGGGGATACTGGAAAAAATGGTTGAGGACCACGGCGTAAACCTTGGAGATATCCAACAATCGCACCTAAATATCTTTCCGCAGGCTCTATTTCACTTAACGTAATACCTCGTCTTGCTACAAAAGCATGAGTTTGCGCATCTATCCTACCTTCGCAATCTCCATCTAACAAGTCTCTATAATAATCATTTTCTTGCCATAGAGATGTTACCAAGCCTACGCCCTGAGTACTTAACCCATGCGTAGATTCAGCGACAGCAGATTCTATGATCTGCCCATCTCTTCTAACAGCTAAATCTAGTCTTCGCTCCGATAATTCATCTACTTGCTCTATAATGCTTATTCCAGCAACTCCTTGGTAAAAAGCAGCAGTCTGTCTTGCATCAAGAACAACTCCTGGTTTGAGAGTATATTTATATCCATAAGTGTCTAGTAATCTATAAATGACTCCAGGTCGTTTATATCCAAAAGATATTGATACTTTTTTTCCCTCTATACTATATCCTGAATGCCTAAACGCATGGGTAAATAAATTTCTATTTGCAACTTCACCAGCTATATGAGACCCGTAATTTAACTTTTGCCATAAGGCAATTAGTCTATCATCTGGTACTGATTCTCGTCCTTCAACAACGGATTCTCCAGACAAAACTTCTTTTCTTGTCATAATAGTCCGAAAGTATATCAATCGAGGCTAAAAATGTCAAACTATAGGACTGAGTAGAAACCCCATTCAAAATAATTTTAATATTTACTTCACCTGAAAAGTAAGTCTTTGTTAATAACTGTCTCGCCCGAAATGCAAAACTGCGAGCAGTTGCGGGCGTGCCAATCGGAACTTCATTCAAACGCCTACTCGTCTTTGCAAAATCTTCTTAAAACCCAAAAACCCTGCACAGGGCAGGGTTTTTGAAAATGCAATCCCTTTTTAGAGACTAACATCATTAGATGGTGCACTCACCAAAACATCAACAGTAGACTCAGAGTCACCAGTTGTGACATTTACATTTCCCTGAGTGTTTTTGTTCGCTTTATTGTATCCTGTCTTTGCTTTAGAATTTACACCTGCGGAAACAGTAACTACGCTTGTTTGAGTTACCTTCTTAGAATTTTTGTTATTTATAGTAACTTTATTCTTAGATTTGCCTCCGTTATCTTTTATTTCTACAGTATCGTTGGTAGTTCCACATCCACAGTTTGATAGATCAGCTGTGTTTGATCCTCCTTCGACAGCAACGGTTACATTGCTTGTAGCATTCCCGGTAGAAATTGTTACATTTCCACCCGTGTTACCATTTGCACTATTTCCTCCTGTATTTGCAGAAGAATTTATGTTCAAACCCACAGTCATTACGTTTGATTGGGTTACGTTAACAGTATTGTTATTTGTAACATTAACTGTATTATTTGAAGCATGACCATTATCGCTTACAGTAACATTTGTATCTGCGCTTGCAATAGGAGCAAATACTGAAGCAATTAATGTTGCAGTAGCAAATGCTGTTCCTAATTTTTTTGTATAACTTATCATTTTATTCACCTCCTTTCATGATGTGGTTAGAAAAAGGGCAGCTTTTTCCAACCGGTGTTTCCAAATTAATCAGCAATTGCAACCGTAAAAGCACAAAAAAAGCCCGTATATTTCTATACTAGGCTTTTCTCTAATAGTCTAAATTAATTTGGACAGTTAATTTCATTCTTCCGTTTGCGGTCAGAACTTTTCTTGATTATGTTGTTAATACTCGACAATCAAGAATTTTTGATTATTTTAAGATATTATGCTGTGAAAAATTTCAAGTCAATATGCACAAAATATATCAATTAAAAACAAATCCTATAAATGTCATTTTAGGTGTTGAAAATTAATATTGATTTGTTATTATCAATGTGTGTTTTGGACTATCAATCGAACCTTTTTGATAAGTTGCTTATTAATTCTAGATGTACTTCTAATATTCGATATTCAGAAAAAAAATAGCTACCAAAAAACCACAATTGAAAGTCCAAAAACGGTCACACTAAACACAAATGAAGCTTCAAATTATTCTGTAGTTTCTAGTAGAGTTGCTAACAGAACTATAACACTTATCCCTACCAAACCAATCTCGATTACTCCTTCACCAACACCAAAACCCGAACCGACCAAAGCTCCATCAGAAAATTCTACAAATAACAACCCTCCCAGCTCATACTCTGGCGGGGAAAGCGAACTTTTAAATGAAATTAATAATTTTCGGGCATCAAATGGTCTTTCTAGTGTATCCTCGGATCCATATACATGTGGCTTCGCAATTACAAGAGCAGGTGAAATCGTAAATGGCTTTAATCATGATGGATTCTCGAACAGAGTTAATTCAAAATCACTTCCATATCCTTCTTATCGTGAGGTTGTAGAAAACATAGCAATGGGTGGAGATATTACAAAAATTGTACAAGGCTGGATTGATTCTCCAGGACATCATGCAAACATGCTTAAAGATACTCCTTATGCATGTGTTGGAAAAAGTGGAGACTACTATGCTTATGAAGCCTGGCGTCCATGATTGTTATAAGTAAAAATTTCCTTTATAATAGTAGCTCATCAAAATGGACGAAATTATTGTAAAAGGCGCTAGAGAGCATAACCTCAAAAATATTGATCTTAAAATTCCTAAAAATAAACTGGTCGTTTTTACCGGTCTGTCAGGTAGTGGAAAATCTTCATTGGCCTTTGACACCATTTACGCAGAAGGTCAACGAAGATATGTAGAATCTCTATCTTCTTACGCAAGACAATTCTTAGGCGTAATGAAAAAACCAGATGTGGATCTCATAGAAGGGCTCTCTCCTGCAATTTCAATTGATCAAAAATCAACATCCAGAAATCCCAGATCAACAGTTGGAACCGTCACTGAAATCTATGATTATTTAAGACTTCTATTTGCTCGTATAGGGCACCCACATTGCCCTAACTGCGGAAGAGAAATTTCTCGTGTATCGCCTGATCAAATTACAGACATGATAATGAATTTTTCAGCAATGCAAAATTCCAAACAAACAAAAGCAATGATCCTTTCTCCAATGGTTAAAGACAGAAAGGGTGAATATCGTGATCTTTTTGAAGATTTAAGAAAAAGAGGCTACAAGCAGGTTAGAGTTGATGGTCATATATTTGACTTATCTGATGATCTAGTGCTTATAAAAACTAATAAACACTCAATCGAAGTAATAATTGATAAGCTCATGCTCTCAGATAAAACTGATCGCTCAAGAGTATCAAGTGACGTAGAACAAGCACTCAAATTTGGTGACGGGGAAATAATACTAACAATTATTAAAGACCCAGGATTTGAAATTCCAGATAAACCAAAAAAAATGGAAGATAATTTATATTCCACTAAATTTGCCTGTCCTGTATGTAATATTTCTATAGCAGAAGTAGAACCACGCATCTTTTCTTTTAATACTCCACATGGAGCATGTCCCACCTGCGATGGCTTGGGTAACATTCTTACAGTAGATAAAGAACTTGTATTCAATAATAATCTTACAATTCTAGAAGGTGGGGTTCTTCCATTCTCAAATCTTTTATCTCATGATACATGGTTTACTAGAACTTTTAAGACATTTGCTGAAAACAATGGGATTCCACTTAGCCAAAGGCTATCAGAAATTTCTCCTGAGAAAAAACAAATACTTCTAGAAGGAACGGGGGATAGAGAATATTTTGTTCACGGAGAAAACAGGTGGGGAAGAAATACGACAATTTCAGAAAAATTTCCGGGAATTCTTCAGGAACTTACAAATAGATATCAGAATACAGAATCAACTTTTTTCAAATCCCAAATTGAAAAATTCATGAAATATGAAACCTGTCCATCCTGTAAAGGCTCACGCCTTAGGAAAGAGGCACTCATGGTAACAATAAATGGAAAGTCGATCATGGAAATTTCGGATGTTTCTATTGATAAAGCTCTAAAATTTTTTGAGACACTCCCAGCAAGCATCTCATCTCGTGAAGAGACAATCGGAAGATTAATTCTCAAAGAAATAATACAGCGTCTTACCTTCTTAACAAATGTTGGACTTGATTACCTTACTCTTTCTCGTGGAGCGGATACCTTAGCCGGAGGAGAAGCACAACGCATTAGGCTAGCATCTCAAATTGGCTCGGGACTTACTGGAGTTCTATATGTTTTGGATGAACCTTCGATAGGACTTCATCAAAGAGATAATAAAAAACTTATAGAAACCTTGATAAAGCTCAAGAATTTAGGAAATACAGTTCTTGTTGTTGAACATGATGAAGAGACGATGGAAGCGTCAGATTACATTGTAGACTTTGGTCCTCAGGCAGGAGAGGGTGGAGGAAATATTATATTTGAAGGAACAATAGATGAAATTAAAAAAGATGAAGCTTCCCTAACAGGTGCATATCTTTCCAAAAAAAGAAAAATAAAAGTAGAGAAAAAAATGGAAAATGGAATAAATGAAAAACTAATCATAAGAGGAGCAAGTGAGCATAATCTAAAAAATATAGATGTAGAATTTCCACTAGGAAAATTAATCGTAGTGACAGGCGTTTCAGGAAGCGGAAAATCAACTTTGATTAACGATATTTTATACCATGGTTTAAAACAATTAGAAGATCCTTTCCACAGAGAAAAACCAGGAAAACACACAAGTATTCAAGGATATGAGCATATAAAACACATTTACTCAATTGATCAATCTCCAATTGGAAGAACCCCTAGGAGTAATCCGGCAACATATACCGGATCGTTTAATTACATCAGGGATATTTTTGCAAAAACAAAGGACGCTAGACTTAAAGGATATGCACCCGGCAGATTTTCCTTCAATGTAAAAGGTGGAAGATGTGAAGCTTGCGAGGGAGAAGGCCAAATCAAAATTGAAATGCAATTCTTACCAGATGTTTATATAACATGCGAAGTTTGTGAAGGAAAGCAATATAACAAAGAAGCATTGGAAGTAATGTTTAATGGAAAAAACATTGCCGATGTATTAGATATGAGCGTTTTAGAAGCTGCAGAATTCTTCAACTTCATTCCTTCCTTATCAAATAGACTCTTAACTTTAAATGACGTAGGGCTTTCATATGTAAAACTCGGTCAACCCGCCCCAACTCTTTCAGGAGGAGAAGCACAGCGAGTAAAATTAGCATCCGAACTTTCCAAAAGAGGAGCGAAATCACTCTATCTTTTGGATGAACCAACATCAGGATTACATTTTGCAGATCTAGAAAAATTACTTCACGTTCTTAGAAAATTGGTAGATATTGGAAATAGCGTGATCGTTATTGAACATAACCTTGATATTATTAAAAACGCAGATTATATAATAGATTTAGGACCAGAAGGTGGAGAAGGCGGAGGAAATATAGTTGCAACAGGAACCCCACGGGAAATTGCCGATAATCCAAGATCTCACACTGGAGCGTTTCTCAAAAAAATACTTTAAATGAAAAAAATCCTGTCCCTTTTCCTTTTTTTAATTTTTTTAATTTTTCCAAAAGCATCATACGCAGCAGATAATTTTGCCACAAGCTACAATGTCACTTATCAAGTCCAAGAAAACGAAAATACAAAAGTAACATTTGATATAAGTCTTAAGAATTTATCTACAAATTTTTATGCTTCCTCTTATAGGATTCAGCTAGGTTATAAAGACATTGAGAATGCATCAGCAAAGGATTCGGGCGGGCAAATTTTAGTGAACAAAACCAAAAACAATAAAGGAATCGAACTTTCAATGGAATTCAATAATAAAGCTGTGGGAATAAATAAAGTTCAAAATTTTAGCGTTAGTTTTGAAACAAAGGAAATATCAAAAAAGTTTGGAAATATTTGGGAAGTAAATATTCCTGGTATCGATAAACAGAATGCATATCAATCATTTAATACAACTGTAAATGTACCCCCATCATTTGGAAAACCAACAATAATTAAACCTAGTACTACAGATGCTCAAATATCAACCAACTCTATAAAATTCAGTAAAAAAGATCTTGGAAATTCCGGAGTATCAATTGCATATGGGGAAAACCAAATTTATAAATTTGACTTAACATATCATTTAAGAAACGGTAACCTTTATCCTGTTGTTACAGAAATAGCAATTCCATCAAATAATAATTATCAGGAAATAAAAATTACTGATATGAATCCAAAACCTTTGGATGTTTATATAGATCGCGACGGAAATTGGCTTGCAAAATACAGACTTTTACCATCTGAAGATTACAATGTTATCGTTAAGGGTGAAGGAAAAATAAATTATATTCCCAAGAAAGAGGCACTAAATGAAAATCAAAAAAATAATTATTTAAAACCTCAAAAATACTGGGAAGTTAACGACCCGGAAGTAAAAAAGCTTGCGAAAGAACTTAAAACTCCAGAGGCAATTTACAAATATGTTGTCAGTAATCTTACTTATGATTCAGAAAGAGTTAAAGAAACTCAAGAAAGAGCCGGCGCAAGCGGAGTTTTAGCAAATAAAAAATCAGCGGTTTGCTTAGAATTCACAGATCTATTTGTCGCACTTTCCAGAGCAGCAGGAATTCCAGCCCGAGCTGTAGAAGGATATGCAAACACCAGCAATTCAGCAAAACGTCCACTTTCACTTCTTAAAGACGTATTGCACTCCTGGCCAGAGTACTATGATTTCAAGAGGGGAGCATGGATAATGATTGATCCAACATGGGAGAATACTACAGAAGGAATTGATTATTTTAATACTTTCGACTTTGATCATTTTGCATTTGTCATAAAGGGAAGCGACAGCGAATATCCAATTCCAGCGGGAGGATACAAGATAGCTGGACAAAAAAGCACACAAGATGTATTAGTAGAAACAAAATCAAATTTTGAAAAAGTTTTACCATCTCTTTCTATATCTACAAATTTCTCTGAAAAATACCTAGGTGGGCTTCCAATAAAAGGAGAAATAGTTATTGCAAATAATTCAGGGGTTATAGCTCCTAATCAAACAGTAAATATAACATCAAATAATATGTCACCTGTTCCTCAAAACTTATATTTCGACAGAATCCCTCCATATGGTAAAAAAGTAATTCCGGTAAGTTTTAATTCCAAACCACTTTTGACAAATGAAACTGATACTATTAAAATATCGATCGGTAGAAGCTCAATTGAAAAAAATCTTGAAGTGCTTCCTTTTTACCGACATATATTTTTCACTTTTATTTTAGGAGGAGTTATTACAGTTGGAACGTTCACGCTTATCATATCAATCTTTATCTACAAAAGAAGGCGTATACCTATTTCTTGACGAAAAGGGGGAAGTCATTTATGTGGGAAAAGCCAAAAACCTTAAAAAAAGAGTTTCCTCTTATTTTCTAAATAAAGATTTAGGTCCCAAAACCCAAGCTCTTGTTGAAAAAATTAAGAAAATTAAAACCATAAACACTTCTTCTGAGCTTGAATCGCTTCTTCTTGAAGCAAATTTAATTAAAAAATATAATCCCAAATACAATATAAGACTCACGGACGGAAAGAGTTATATCAGAGCAAAAATTACAATAAAAGATAAAGCTCCTAAGATTTTATTAGCTAGACGTGAAGAAGATAAAAATGCAATTTTTTTCGGTCCTTTTCCATCTTCGAATGATTTAAAAATTGTTCTAAAACTAATCAGAAAGATTTTCCCGTACCAGTCAGTTTTAAATCATCCAAATAGACATTGCCTTTACTATCACATAGGACTTTGTCCTTGTCCACCGATGTTTAAAACAGAAGATGAATTTAAAGAATATAGAAAAAATATAAAACATATAGTTCAATTTTTTAGCGGAGAGTCAAAAAAAATAATTAAGGAATTAGAAAAGGAAAGAGACAATGAAAGTAAAAATGAAAATTTTGAAAAAGCCTCCGAAATTCAAAAGAAAATTGATTCAATAGTTTTAATCACAACTCCTAGAAGAAGCGCTTTTGAATATGAGCAAAATCCAAACCTAAGAGCAGACATCAGATCAGCTGAAACAAATGAACTCATAGATGCTTTAAATGCAAACGGATTAAAATTAAAAAAATTAGAAAGAATTGAATGTTATGATATTTCAAATATCTCTGGAAAATTTGCTACAGGATCTATGGTAGTTTTTATAAACGGTGAGAAAGATTCTTCGGAATACAGGAGATTTCAGATCAAACGACCTCCGCGCGTTGTACCAAACGATTTTGCCATGATGAGAGAAGTAATTAAAAGAAGATTTTCCCACTCTGAATGGCCTTTTCCAGATTTAGTAATAGTGGATGGAGGAAAAGGACAAATCTCTTCAGCTAAAAAGGCCTTATTTGAAATGAATCTGGAAATTCCTCTAATAGGAATTGCAAAAAGAGAAGAGCTTCTCATAACTTCTGATTTTAATGTGATTAGGCTTCCGAGAACTTCAGGAGGTTTAACTCTTGTTAGAAGAATTAGAGATGAAGCTCACAGATTCGCAATTACATATCACAAGAAATTAAGAGCAAAATATTTTCTAAACAACACTCTAAAATAATTATTTTCTTACTAGTGTATAAGTATAAGGGTAGAAGAGGAAAGCTGCAGGCATGTCATCAATAAGATATTTCTGGAAATCTTCATAGATTTTTTTTCTTTCTTCAAACGCATATGTTTGCCTTCCATCTTCAAGAAGTTTATCAATTCTCAAGTTTTTATAATTTGTGATATTACTATCCTGACCAGTATGCCAAATCGTATATTGATCAGGATCTTTAAGAACCGGAAGTTCTCCTAAGAATATTTGAAAATCAGATGGAACTCCAGCAACTACTTCAATTTTTGTTTTGATTCCAATTTCTTTCCAGTATTTAGAAATCTCTTTAGCTAAAGATTCATATTGCGGTAAAGCTTTTATATTTAGCGTAAGGCCTCCGCTTTTTGAAGCATCAGTTTGCTCCAATTGAATTTTTACATATTCCAAATCTCTTTGATATTTTTCTTCTGAATTATTAAACCAATATTCTTCTTTATATGGCGTATGCGTTCTCTTACCGTCTTTAAAATTATCTGGTAAGGAGTATGCTAAAGCTTTTCTAATTTTTTTATCTGAGACTACTGAATCAGTTGTATTAAAAAATAATGTCACAATTTTATTAGAATTAGTATTTTTTAAAACATTTGTATTTTTAAATGAACCTAAGTTAACTCCTCTGTGATAAGACAAATCATTTATATCAATAATCGAGGTCACTTCTCCTAAAACATATGCATTCTTTAAAGCTTCCTGCGTATCGTAGAAAACATATTTTATTTTTTTCTTATTTTTAACATTTAGAAGTTCTATGCTTCTTATAAAGTCACCGTTTGTAGTGATATCATTTATTTTATAGTCTGAAACTCCCACCAGATTCTTCTTATAAACTTTATAATTTGAAAGAGTAACTAGGAAAGGAGAATATTTAACTTTTAATTTGAATACGATTACATGCTTTGCAGGACGCTCAATAGTTACATCTGCGAAGTTATAATTTATAGATTTTGAATCCACTTCACGCCCATCAGAAAAAGTTTCATTTTCTTTTATATAAAAAACAAAAGTTTTCCCATCATCTTTTACTTCCCAAGACTTCGCCAGATCAGGTTTTACTTCTCCTTTTTCATTTACTTTAGTAAGTCCTCTAGAGGCTTCTGACTGAATAACTTCTGGTAGATTATTTGGAAGATCTCTTCTTGAATAAATCCCTGCAATTCCAACAGTCTCTTCATTTAGATTAGGAATGAAAGAAATTAAAAAATTACGATTTAAAAATAAAATTAAAATTACACCAAATCCGAGAACAAATGAAGTTAAAATAGTTTTTCCCCACTTTTTCAAATAAGCTTTTAGAAGCCAAAGGATCAATCTTTTTCTTTTTAAAAAAATCATAAAGCCTACTTAGGAGAGTAGAAGTAAAAGTGATAAGAATGCGAAAATTATTGCTAAAATTATTGTTAAATAAACCAGCAGTTTTTCAACACTTCTTCTACTTCGGAAAGATTCTCCACTTCCACCAAAACTTGCTGAGAGCCCTGAACCCTGAACCTGTAAAAGAATAACTGCTATAAGAAGTACTGCAACTACTGCTTCAAGAATAGATAAGATCATGAGGCTATTATACCTTCAAATGCTCTTCATTTGCAAATAAATTTGGAAATCTGTAGAATAACCCGTCATGAGCCCAGACAGACCACTATTATATGGAATCCCACAGCCACCCGAAACAAGGGGAACTTTAGCAAATGTAGGACTTGGGATGTTTGTGAGAGCAAGCATGAGGTGTCCAGCTTCTGTCACAGCACAAGGAATACATATGGCTATAGAGAACTTTTCACTTGGATATGACTTGGGGAAAGTTAGAGATGCTCTCGTAAATGACCAGCAAGCAATTGAAAAAGCCAAGGCTGATGCAGAAAAAGCGCATAGAAAGTTTTCAGCCAATGTAGAAAATGATGCCATAGATACTTCAGTAGTTAAAGATATAATTTCAAATGATTTTTACTTTGCTATAAAATTTGGAGTCCTTACACCTTTTCAACTTCAAAGAATAATAATTCGATTCGACAAATTAAGAGGAAGTATGCCAAGCGAAGATGTTGAGGAAGATGTAAGTGAATTTGCATACGGAATTTATTATGAAGGAATGGATTCTTTTGGATTTAGAAGATAAATTTATTCTTTAGTGAGCCACTTGAAGAAATGAATGATTATAGATAAAACTGCAGCCGATACTATAAAAGCAAATAAAGTATTAAATTTCATAGCAGGAATTACAAACCCAGCCCAAGTATAACCACTAAATGTAAAAGCTGACACAGAAATATTTGGCGCAAAAATTGTTAGAAGATACAAAACTATTGCATTTGTAAGAAAAGAGAAAAGACCCAGAGTTACCATATTAAAAGGAATTGAGAAAATATTTATAATTGGCTTTACTACCATATTTAGAATAGTAAGAATTATCCCAGCAGCTATGATCGCCTGATATCCTCCCATTATTTTTACGCCTGAGATTATTTCTGCGAGAAGAAAAAGTGAAATAGAATTAAACGTTATATTTCTTAAAATTCCATGCATAACTAAATCCTAACAAATTAGACTTGAAATGAAAAGCTCAGGCGCGTATCATAGGTAGAATTATGGATTCAGTTAAATGTCCTCATTGCGGTAAACAAGTAGAACTTTCCGAAGCTATAGTACATGAACTTCAAGCACAAGTTAGAGACGAGGAAAGCAAAAAACTTAAAGCCCAATTTGAAGAAGAAAAAGCCAAAGAAGCTGCTAAAAGGGAAAAAGAACTTAGAGAAGAGTTTCAAAAAGAAGCTAAGGAAAATTCAGACGCTCTATTATTAGCAAAGAGAAAACAAGAAGAACTTTTAGAAAAACTGGAAAAAGAGCAAGCTGAGCGCGAGAAGGCTGAAGAAAAAATAAAAGAAGAAGCGATGAAACAGGCTCAAAAAGAAGCGCAAGAATCTCAGGCACTGAAATTAAAAGAAAAAGATATTCAAATGGACCAGATCAAACGCCTTGCAGAAGACTTAAGGCGCGCAAATGAAGATCTAAAGAAAAAGCTTGAGCAAGGATCACAACAGCTTCAAGGAGAAGCACTTGAATTAAATCTCGAAGAAAAACTAAAAGAAACATTTCCAAATGATGAATTTACTCCTATTCCAAAAGGCGTTGAAGGCGGAGATATCTGGCAGAAGGTTAAGTTTAACGGAAAAGTGGTTGGATCTATAATCTGGGAAACAAAAAGAACAAAAGCATGGAGTAAAGGTTGGCTTACAAAACTTAAAGAAGATGCAGGAAAAATTTCAGCAACGGAAGCCATAATAGTTTCACAAGTGCTCCCTCAAGATTCAAGCTCCTTTGACAGAATTGACGGAGTCTGGATAACCACTTATGAGCATGCTCTTAGTATTTGTAGATACGTCAGATTCCTCATTACCAGTGTGTCACATGCCAAATCGGGAGCAAATCACACAGAAGAAGAATGGGGAAAAATAAGAGACTACATGATGAGTGACGCTTTCAAACATAGAATGCAAAGTCATTTTGATAATGTAAATGCACTTCGCGCCTCTCTTCAAGCTGACCAAAGAGCCACAACTCTTAGATGGAAAAAACAGGAAGACTTGATTAAAAAACTTGATATCAATATGACCAACTTTTACGGAGAACTAAAAACTAACGTCTCCAATCTTCCAGAACTTGAAGAAATAGAAACACCACTTTTAACTGATGAAAATTCAGAACAAACCAACATTTACTGAAGAGCTAATTCACTGGAACCGGGGAATTGAAAATGTAATTGGACTTGATGAAGTGGGACGTGGAGCTTTTGCAGGCCCGATTGTTGCTGCCGGTGTAATTTTTAAGCCAAATTTTCGACATAACTTCCTAGATGAAATAAATGATTCTAAACTACTTAAACCAAAACTAAGAGAGAAACTTTCCGAATTAATCAAACAAAATTCTATTTGGGAAATTGCTGAAGTAGAATTAGATTTTATAAATCGAGAGGGGATTGGGAAAGCAAATTTCGAAGTCTTTAGTAGAATTTTAAAAAAATTAATTCCAAAATTATCCAACCATTTTATTTTGGTAGATGGGTTTGATTTAAGATTACCAAACCAAAAAACTATTATAAAAGGGGATTCCAAATCGATTTCAATCGCTGCAGCTTCTATAATTGCTAAAGTTCATAGAGACAGTCTCATGACAAAACTTCATGATAAATTTCCAGATTATAATTTCGCGCAAAATAAAGGATATGGAACACTCGAACACAGAATCGCAATTAAAAAGTTTGGAATCTGCGATCATCATAGAACTGCATTTATTCATTAGGCTTCTGTGAAGATAATAATCTTATTCTTACAACTTCAGCGACCTTATCAGCCCACAAATCTTGAGCTCTTCCAAAATGCCCATATGTTGAATGAATAAGCCTATCTCTGGCATCGATCAAAAGATAAGTCGAGCGGACTATCTGGGTAGGATCTAAATCTTCCCTTCCTAAAATTTCAAAAGCCACATCTGCTATCGCCATCCTTGCATGAGCATTTGCAATTCTCCTATCTCCTGGTCGCATATCAGCCCAAAAACCATTTCGTATTTTTCTGACATGAATTTCCGCTTCTTCTCTTGTGATAATAGTGCCAGGATCTGATTCTTCTGGGGCAGCTTGATCTTCTAAAGATGAAGCGCCACCCATGGGAAACGCTTCTAACATGAATTTATTATCAAAAGAAAATTTATTTATTAGATTAAAAATAAGTAATAATAGCGCAAGAATAAATTTTCTTGAATTGACATAACCCAGCAAATTAGCCTATAATTCGCGACATGGCAGTAGAACATATAGGCACTACAGACCCTAACATTTTAAGATCAGCAGATAGACCTCTAGCAGGCAAGACTGCAATTCTTACAGGAGGAAGCAGAGACGTAGGTGGTGCTATAGTTCAATCTCTTACAAGAGAAGGAGTAAGAGTAGTATTTTCATATAAAGATAAACCTAAAAGGGCACAAAAAGTTTTGGACTCTGTTGCGGAGGCCGGTGGAGAAGCACATGCAGTTGCTGCAGACATCTCAACTCCTGAAGGTAGAAGTGATTTTTTTAATGGAGCTTTAGCAACTCTTGGTGGAGAAGTTGATTTCTTAATTCTTAGTACATCTGGACCCACCCCAGCTCTAAATCAGGAAGCTTCTCAAGATCTTTTAGATCAAGCATTACCCCACATGAGAAGTGGAGGAACAGTGATTAGGATGCAAAGTGTTCCAGGGCATTTTATGCCTCAACTTGAAAGAGCATTTTCACTTCAACAATACAATGCAGTAGCTGCAAGCAAACACCCAGATGTAAAAGCTCTTAGAAGAAGAATTCCCGAGATGAAAGATAGAGGAATTAGATTCTTGGAAGTTTGCCCACCTATAGTTGCCGGGACTTACAACGTTAGGTTTGCACATGGTATAGATTCAAGCGCTGAGACGCAACATGCTCAAGTTACAAATAAATTAGGTCTCCCAAATGAAGTTACACCAGAGCAAGTCGGTAATAAAGTTGTTAGCTTAATATCTAATCCTGATATCAAAAGCGGATACACAGAATTTTTTGATGGAGTTTCGGATGCACAAACTGCTCTTGAAACAATTTACGATACACCTCAAGTTTATGTAAATACATTACAAAGATTGGTAGAAATCGGTGGTGTTCAAGAAACCATAGGCAGAGCAATTGCTTCTTTTAGTCAAGCTACAAGAGGGGAAGAACCTGAATTAATTGATGATTTAAAACCAAATCATAGAACCTGGGTAGGAATCTCACATGTATCACCGGATCACGCTGAGGGGCATTTTTCAGATGAGAACGGATTACCAAAAATACTTCCAGGACATAAGCAAATTAGAGCCGCTTTAGAAACTATTGAAAAAATGGAAAGAACACTTGGAAGAATTGATGGAAGATTAAGACTTGCTGGTTTGGAAAGCGCAGAATTTTTTGGTGTAATTCCCGCTGACGGAAGCAAAACAATAGCTGTTTCTGTTGGCGTAAGACTTGATGGAGCATATAATGTTACGATTTCAAATATTGATACAGGTGAAAGATTAACAAGAATAATTGGACTAAAAACAAAACCCCTTGAAGGAGATGAGAATGATACTCTTTTGGAAGATCAACTAATAGAAGGGGCGGCTCAAACAGTAGGAATTTCTCAAGTAGATGATGAAGGAAGTAAAGTGCCATTATTTACAAGATTAGGAAGAGTAGAATTCACGAGCGAAAGAGTAAAAGCTGGGGACGGAATAGAATACCATTCATTTTCAAAAAGCGAAGGAAAAAGAGGAATAGAAGGGGCAGTAAGTGTTTATTCTGAGGGTAGATTGATTGGAGCCGTTGAGGGAATAAATGCTGTTCTAGTGCCTGGAAAAACAGCTCAGAAACTCCTGAAATCATAATACTCCTCATTTGAGTACTACAAGACGATTTGATAAAATTGATCTGCGTCTGTAGCTCAATGGATAGAGCACCTGGCTTCGGACCAGGGGGTTGCGGGTTCGACTCCTGTCAGACGCGCACTAAAAAATTTAGCGAAATTTTTCAGTGCAAACATCAGGGCAAACATTTGTTGATTATGAATTGGCACGTTTATATAGTAAAATGTAGCGACGAAAGTTTATATACAGGCATAACAACAGATATAAATAGACGTGTCTTAGAACATAATACAAGTAATCGAGGTGCGAAATCACTTCGAGGCAAAAGACCAGTAAGTTTAGTATATTCGGAATTGTATACAAACCAGTCTGAAGCCAGGAAAAGAGAAGCAGCGATCAAAAAATGGAAAAAAGAATATAAATTGAAATTGATTGCTAAATTAACAAAATAAATGCATTAATTCGGGTTTACCCTGAAAAAATGCGAACAATTTTTTAGGGCCGCTAGCTCAATGGTAGAGCAATTCCCTCTTAAGGAATCGGTTCAGAGTTCGAGTCTCTGGCGGCTCACTTAGTCCTATAGTTGAAAATAACCTCTTATTTTGGTAAAATTCCCATCTATGTCGAGAGTTATAGAAGGTCCTTCATTAACACCAGTAGAAGCAATCCTAGAAGCGCATCCAGATGTGCGAGTAGGACTTTACAATTCAAGCGATAGGGAAAATAGAAGATATGTTGCATCTCATTATATCGTTACTGGTAATTTAAGTGATGGAAGATACGGTGTCGTAAGAATAAACTCATCATCCGGAGAAATGCTTCAGCAAGAATTCGAATCAGTAATGTATTTCGCTAGATACGAAGCAATATTAAATTTATCAGCAATAGCTTTTAAAGATAAAAGCGCTGTACGTATTTCTAATAATGGCTTAATTGTTATTCCTGAGGATCAAAGAGCTCCTGAAGTAAATTCTATTAGAATATCAACTAAAGACAAGGGGCTTGTAGTTGAAACAAAAATGGCAGAAGGTGAAGACGAAGTAGATCCTGAAGAAATTAGATTTCTTGCTTTAAAAGGAATGGCTCTCGTAGATACTCTTGAACGCTTTGCTACTCCATATGAAAGACTTTTACCTTATGGAATAATGTCCATGTCTTTTGAGCCTTACAAACACAACTCACCCGTAAATGCGCCAGGCTACCAGATTGATGCTGCTGAAGATTATATGGATCTTAATCTAATTCAAATAGCTTTGGCTCTCCCTGTACGATCAGCTGCACCAGCATTGGCAGGAAGACCATTTAGAATTAGGGATATTTTAAAAAATATTGATCTTCCTAGATCAGAAGAAGCAAAAGTTTAATTTCCCATCAAAAAAGCTCACGGAAAATGAGCTTTTAAGAATTTCCACTGAAGGATTATTCCTTCTTACCAGCGATATTTACCATCCATTCCATTCCAAATTTATCTGTTAGCATTCCAAAAGTATCTCCCCATGGAGAACTAGCCAAAGGAACAGTTATATTCGCCCCGTTTGATAATCCTTCCCAGTAACCTTTTAATTTCTCTTCATCACTTGCTTCTCCGCTTAAAGACATTCCTACGCTTGAACCCGGATTAATCTCCATACCAGGTGGAGTATCAGATCCCATAAGTGTCATTTCAGGACCAATAGTAAGCTGCGCATGCATGATGTTATCAGCCGCAGGACCATTATCATTCATACCTTCTCTGAAAGTACTCATCGTGAGCTCTCCTCCAAATATAGATTTATAAAAATTCATAGCTTCACGAGTATTATCTTTAAAATGCAAATAAGGATTTAATTTTGCCATATAATTCACCCCCTTTCAAAATAAAATTATACAGCAAATTAGATTGATCTGTAGGATCCGTGGGGAAGACCTGATATATTTGTTGGTTCAAGTCCTCTAGCTCTTAAAATATCAATTACCAAAGGAAGAGCGGCAACTGCATTCGTGGTCTGCCTATATTTACTTATTCCGTCATGAAATACCAATATACTTCCTTCATGTCCACCTGAAAATTTTCTAACTTGTTCATCGACCGGAGCAGCACCATCTGCATAGTTAGCTGCATCAGGAATTGGAGTTCGAAGTCCGAGCATTCTTGCTGCGGCTACCGCCAACGGCTGGAGAAGAATATGTGGTCTAAAATACCTTACCTCCATTCCAGTCATTGCTTCCAGATCCCAATATGCACGTCTAATTTCACGTGGTCCATGAGCGGTAACCGCTCTGGTCCAGGCGCTCGGCTCATAATCGCTCGGTCCATGAAGACCTATCTCATGTCCTTCGTCGTTTATCTGATAAAGTACTTTTTCAAACCATACAGGATCTTGTTTTTGAAATCTTTTAGCGTTTTCTGCAATCCAGAAGAGAGTAGCCGGAACTTTTTTATCATGCAGTACACCCAAAAGCCCTTCTATAGTTTTGGGGTACGGACCGTCATCAGAAGAAATAGCTATCCTTGGTTTATCTTTTGTAGGATCATATTTGGCTAATTTTTCCATAATGCGTATTGTAGTACAAATCAAACGTACTTACAACTAACTATAGGACCAATCTATGCCTAAAAACAATATTCAAATTGGATTAATTATATCCTATAGTTTGATTTAGATCTTAAAATAGCTTATAATCATTCTCTATGTCTGAGACACTAACACCTGGAAAATCAGCTAAATATACTAAATATGACAATACGCCTTCGTGGATTCAGGTCGTTAGTGAAAAGTATATTCCCGGAGGGGGAGCTTACGGAAGAATTTATCAAACAGAAACATTAGTTCTTGGTCGTCCTAGAAGATTTATTGTAAAAAAATTTTTAGGAGACCCTACTCGAGCAAAACAAGGTGCAGAAAGAGCATTTAATAATTATCGAAGAGCAAAAAAAGCTGGTCTTAAGGTATTTCCCACATATAGAATTAGCGGAGACAGAACAAGCATACTTATGACAGATGGAAATGCAGATTCCGCAATAGCATTGAGTAACAACAGAACTTTATTTGAACTCGGGCTGCCTCAAATAAAAGACGAGGCCATACCATCAACATTAACAGATTCGATTATTCAACATGCCAAATTGGCAGCAGATCACAATATATTAATCCCAAGTGATGCTTACTTCTTTATTTACAACAGAAGACTTCAAACAACAGATTTTATTCTTGGTGATTTAGATAGACTTGGAAGTGACATAACCACTCATCATGCGCTATGGCATAACCTAAAAACAGCTAGAAAAGCTGTAATGTCTTTTCTCGCAAATAACTCAGAAAGTCCATATTTACAAATTAGACGCGCTGATCTTAGATTCCGAAGCGAAGGAGAAACTGGAAATTAAATTCAAAAAGATTGGTTTTGCAAAGTACTTTAGATATAATTTAGTTAGATGAATTCGCGAATTATTTCCTGGGGAAAATTTTTAATTGGCTGGCCACTTTCCATTGTTTCAATATTTTTTGTAATTAAGCTGATTGCAGACCAAAAGTCTAAGTTAAATATTAATATCTCTGATGTGAATCCATACGTCGTAATCATTGGTGTTTTTCTATTCTTTGTTTATTTTTTGATGAGATCTGTTCTCTGGAGAAGGTCTTTAGAACTAAAAGGAAATAAAATAAATTTCTTAGATAATACCTATAGATTTTCTTTGTCTGAAGTTAAAAGATACACGCCCGGGAATATTTGGTCATTTTTAAGTAGGGGTGCTTTATTCAAGCAGTTGGGAGTAGATAATAAATCTTTGGGAGCAGCGTTAATCGCAGACATACAGCTAGTCATAATAGGATGCGGCATAGTTTCCACTTTAATAATTTATGTAATACTTGGAAACACAACATACTGGAGTCAGCTTAAAGCTTTTGTGCCATTAAGCATGATTGCCGTAGCCATTTATTTTTTGGCAACGGGTTTTTTCTATAGAAATAGGTATGCAAAAGATAAAGGCATATTATCATCTTTAGTTCTTCCAGGATTTAATAAAAATGGAAAAATTCAACTAATACTAACCTCATTGATAACTTATGCAATATTTGGACTAGCAAATTACGTAGTTTTTGCCTCCATTTTCGGATTTCATAAACCAGAAATTGTTGTTTTACCATCGCTGTTCACTTTTGCGCTTTTAGTTGGCTACCTATCCTTTATAGCACCAACCGGGCTTGGAATTAGAGAACTGATAGTAATCCTAGGCTTATCTCAAGCTATTAGCACATCTGATGCTGCAGCGATGTCAATCTTTACAAGAATTGTTTTGATAATTTCTGAACTTTCTTTTCTATTAATCATTATTATATGGAGAAATTTAAAATTAAAAAAATAAACTTATACTGGCAAGAGATAATTCTAATCTTAGCTTCTGCTATTTATGCTGTGTATTTTAGTGTTGCTAGCTTTCTAAGATACGACAATTATTACACCGGAAGATTTGACCTTGGAAATATGGCCCAGACTGTTTGGAACACAGCGCATGGAAATATATTTAAAATGACTGACCCCAACGGAATTCGCGAAGTGTCACGTCTTGCATTTCATGCAGATTTTATCTTAGCTTTTCTTTCTCCATTTTACTTGATTTGGGAAAATCCAAAAATGCTTTTACTCATTCAGACAATTACCCTTTCAATGGGAGGAGTGTTTGTTTATCTTATCTCAAAAGAAATTTTAAAAAATCGTACTTTATCACTTGCGCTTTCTTTGTGCTATTTTCTAAATCCTGCAGTTAACTATGTAAATCTGTATGACTTTCATGCAGTCTCGCTTGCAACAACTTTTATTCTAGGTGCTTTTTACTTTTTTATTAAAAAAAATTACGCACTTGGTATATTTTTTCTCATTTTATCAGGACTTACTAAAGAGCAAGTTTGGTTTATTAATTCTTTATTTGGGCTTTATTTAATCTTCTTTCATAAGAAGAAACTACTTGGAGTTTTACTTTTTAGCATCTCGTGTTTCTTGTTTTACTACCTTGTTTGGATTGCTATACCAAGCTCTTTAGGATCTGCACATTTTGCTCTTGAATATTATTCTGATTTCGGAGATTCACCTGGAAATATTATTAAAAATATTTTCTTAAATCCAGTTAGAACAATTGAAACACTTCTTTTACCTGATAGGGTGGGCTACATCAAACAATTATTTATGCCTCTTTCTTATCTTTCTTTTCTTGCTCCAATTTACTTAATATTTACTGGACCAGATTTAGTAATAAGCTTATTAAGTGAGAACCCGCCTCTTCATCAAATTTACTATCAATATTCCTCAACAGTTACGCCTTTTATTTTCATTTCCGCAATTTTTGCAATTTTCGGAATTAAAAAATATTTTCCAGAAATTACCTTCAATATGCTTATTCCTATGATTTTGATTACAACTTTAATTTCTTCTTATACTTATGGTCCACTTCCATTTGCTAAAAAACCAAATATAGATATGTTCCAAAAACCTTTGGCTGAAAGACTCGTCATTGATGAAATGTTAAAAACTATTCCTGAAGAAGCATTAGTTAGCTCTTCAAATAATTTAGGTTCTCATCTCTCTCACAGAAAAAATATCTTCGTAGTCCCTCAAGGAATCGAAAATTCAGACTTTGTCTTATTTCTCATAACAAATACGACAAAGGATGATGAAAAAATGCTACTTGAAGAAATCAAGAAAAATCCTAACTTTTCACTAATAAAAAATGAAGGCAATTTCTTTATGTTCAAAAAAGTTTCTTCCTGATATTATAAATTTATGCCCACTGTTATAAAAGCAAATGGACAACCAGAAGATTTTAGCGAAAAAAAGTTAATTGATTCAATTAGACGAGCGGGGATTCCAGCAAACCTTGAAGAAGAAGTTCTAGAGCACATTAAATCAAATCTTTATGAAAACATTCCAACTCATGAAATCTACTACCATCTAGAAGAATATCTAGGACACACAAAAAGCCCTTATTATAAAAATAAATACTCCTTAAAACGCGCTCTCATGGATTTAGGGCCTACGGGGTTTCCATTCGAAGCATATGTTGCAGAAATTTTAAAAGCTCAGGGATATGAAACACAAGTTGGTGAAATCTTAATGGGCAAATGCGTAAGTCATGAAGTAGATATTATTGCAAAAAATAAAACTCAAAAAATAATGGTTGAGTGCAAATTCCACAATAGACCCGGATCCAGATCAGATGTTCAGGTTGCTCTTTATACAAAAGCCCGATTTGATGATCTGAAAGAAAAACATGGATTTACAGATGTTATGCTCGCTACTAATACAAAAGTTACAGTTGACGCACTCGCGTACTCAGACTGCCAAAGTATAAAAGTTTTAAGCTGGGAACATCCGGAAGGAGAGAGCATGAGAGAACTCGTGGAAAAGTTTAAGCTTTATCCTGTAACTGCATTATCATTTCTTTCTATGCCTCAAAAACAAGAATTGTTGGCCAAAAATGTTGTCTTGGTTAAAAGTATTTGCGAAAATCCAGAAATCCTAAATCAAATCTCTATCCCTCTTAATAAAAGAGACGATATAATTTCAGAAGCTAAAAAAGTCTGCCTGATCTAAATCACTCCTACTAATTTTGCTCGTTCAAATCTATCTGCCATAAATCCATTTGGAACTGTTTTAAGATTTGGACCATCCATCACAAAACCATTTCTTATAGTGTTATGTCCAAACTTTTTATTTAAAGCATCAATTGTCGGTTGAATTTTAGAAGTTTTTATCTGAGTATCAAAAAGAGAAAGAGTCAAATTTATACTATCTTCTAAATTTCCAGCCCAAACACTAATTTGCCTAACCATTCCTTCTTCGTAGGGCAGCTTAGCTAAACCCCATGAATCATAAAGAATTTTACAAAGAGAAAAAATGTCTGATCCTTTATCTATATGATAACTTAAAGTTTTTCTACCATGAAAAGTATGCGCTCCACCTAGATAAAGACCAATCGTTCTGGCTTTCTTATTAAGACGCCTTAGCTTTATTCCTATTTCCTCACAAAGTTCATAAACATTTTGAAGAATTATTCTTTGATCAAATTCGTTTTTCGGCATACAATAATTTCTACCAACCGACTTTGTCTCCTGAGGCAAATAATAGGGAATTACATCACGTTCATCTTCACCAAGTCCTAAGTTTTTTAAAAAATGTCCTTCTACATCTTTAAACTCTTCAATTAGAATGTCTAGAGATGCAGATCTAAGCTGAAGTGGAGTAAAAATTCCAATTTTATTTAATCTTTTCTCAACTCTTTCTCCGATTCCGCAAAAATCAGTAAGCTTAATCTTTGAATAAATTTCTTCAACTTGATCTTTTTTAATATGGGTAAATCCATTTGGCTTATTCATTCCTGATCCAAGTTTCGCAAGAAGCTTATTATAAGAAAGGCCCACTGACACGGTAATGTATTCGCCAATTTCCTCCCGTATTCTTTTCTTAATGATTTCAATAATCTTCATACGCCCACCAAACAAATGCTCTGTTGATGAAATATCCATGAATACTTCGTCAAGAGAAAAAAGCTCTACATAAGGAGAGTAATCTTTACAGATATTCAAGAACTTCTGGGTTATCTCCCAATATCTCGTAAAATGTGCAGGAACCGGAATAATTTGAGGACATAATTTCTTAGCTTCCCATACCCTGGTCACATTTTTAACTCCGAATTTCTTTGCCTCTCTGGAAGCCGCAATTATGCAAGTTCTACCGTTTGTGGCTGTAACACCAATTGGTCTATTTCTATAAGAAGGGTTAAACTGTTGTTCGCATGAAGCGAAAAAAGAATCAAAATCTATATGAAGTATAACTTTTTCCCTCATAACAAAAACCAAAAAGCATACATATGGAGAACTTTTTTGAAGAATTTGGGCAGTTGCATATTAATAATATACGAGAAAATTATACGCAAATCAATAGAATAAAAGTAGAACAATATTATTCAAATAGATTCATTTTTGAGAGACACTTGACACGCAATTTGCTATATGCCTAACTAGATATATAAGCTATTTTATTTGTAAAGGAGGTGAGATTAAATGAGTAAAGACACAATGAAATGGGTAGAACTAGTAGCAACCCTCCTTGTAGTAGTAGGTGCGCTTAACTGGGGACTCGTAGGACTTGGTGGATTCATGGGAGCAAACTGGAACGTAGTTAATATGGTTCTAGGTTCTATGCCACAAGTAGAATGGGTCGTGTATATATTAGTAGGAGCAGCCGGATTATGGCTTTTCTATGATTGGTGGATGAATATGTCCAAAAAGTAAGCCAATCTAAGTCTTACTAAATAAGCACTTATTAACCTCACTCTTTTTGATAGGATTTAATCTTGTATTTAAAAAGGGTGAGGTTATGTTTTAGGAAATATTAAAGTATCGAAGAATAAAACTCAAAATAAAACGAGGACCTTTATATAGCACAGTAAATAAAATCAAAAGTCCAATTAATCCCACTAAGAAAAGCGCTACTTCAAATAATCTCTCCTTCATAAACCTATTATAGCAAATTGCTTGCAGGTTCACTTTTTTGCTACAATTTTTATATGCAATCTCCCAACTATCAATTTCTTAAAGATAAATGGACCAGCAGACACAGAGATCTCACAGAAGGAATTGCTAAAAAACATAAAGACTCATTTAAATGGCTTGCGGATAATTCCAAGCAATTAGCAGTAGGCTCGTTAGGAAGTCTTATCCTTCTAACTTCTCCAATTAAAAAAGATAGCGCAGGAGGCGCAGTTGTCGCAAGCCAGGAAGCTCAAAAAATCAACAATAGAGTATTTCTTATGTCGAATCTTTCCAAAGAACTCCCAGATTTAGTAAGACCTTTAACCGGAGACGAAGAGGCTTCTATTAGCGCAACTCTTTCGAAAACCTTTGGCGTAACTGTAAAACCCGAAATAAATGGGCTTAGGCTCAACAGAAGTTATGGACTGATTGGCGCAGAACAGCACTTAGCAAGATATCCCGGAGACAATATGAGTTCGCATTTCGACGGAAATCAAGATGAAGCTTCGAAATATTATTCTTCGGGAATGGCACCAGGTCTGGGCGCGTGGGGATATTTTGCAACTTCTCGGGCAAATTTGACTGAAGAAGACACAGAAAGAGAAAAGTATTATATAGCTGTTCAAACATTTCTTGCTCCGGATTTTAATTCTAGAGTTGCCGAATATAGAGATTTTTTTAAATTTAGAAAAATGCTAGTCGTAAATCCGCAAAACGGTAAAGCAGTTGTAGCAGTGATCGGAGATGCAGGACCAGCTGAATGGACAGGAAAACATCTTGGTGGTTCTCCAGAAGTAATGAACTACCTTGAAAGAGTAGATGGTTCAGCGCGGGGACCTGTTCTTTATTTTTTTCTAGATGATCCAAATGATGTTATTCCCTTAGGACCCATAGAAACGTTACAATAAACTAATATGAAATCACATTTTTATTCACATGTAGTAGAAACTTCATCAATAAGTCTTGCACTGGCCGAGATGGAACTTACTCAAGAAGAAAGAAAACACCTCATTGAGCTTGCTCAAGAGAATCTTCATCATGCCATTCTAGACTCAGTTTTATCGGAACTTTCTGAAAAAGACAAACAGGAATTCTTAGTACTCCTAGCAGAAGATGATCAAGAAAAAATCTGGAAACTTTTAACTGAAAGGGTGGATCACATTGAAGATAAAATTAAAAAAACTGCAGATGATTTGAAAAAAGAGCTCCATAAAGATATTGAAGATTCTCATAAAAAGAAATGACAGGAAAATTAAATATAAATCTTCCTAAATCTTTAATCGCAAATAAACTAATACTAATTCCCATAGCGCTTCTGACTCTTTCAGTGATTTCGGTCGCAGTCTTATATAAGAATTTACAAAACCAAAAAAATTTAAATATTAGAACTGTTTCAGAGTTAAATAAAATTAAATCTGAAGACCAATACAAGAAAAATCAAACTCTTGAAGTAAATATTAAAAATATTGAAAAAACTTATAAAGACGCCATTAAGACTTATGAAAAAGTTGTTGACTTAAGGGATCAAAAAAAGAATACGTCTGATTATGACAAATCGTTAGCAGGCATTTTGAGCCTATTATCTAATCGAAATTATTCATCTGCTTCAGCGGATTTAACTAAGTTAAATTCAAAAATTGATTCTGACATTGCTAAATCAGCGCCTTCAAATACCGTAGGAAACACTACAAATGTAGTAGTTAACAACACCGCTCCAGGATCGGGCTATTCGAGGCAAAAAGTTAAAACTGATTTTGGAGAGTTTGTTGTTGATATCGTGGCAGCGGATCTAAATTCAACACGGGTAATTGTGGATACTGCGTCTGATGAAGACTGCAAAGACAATTGTCCAGTTCTAAATCTAGGAGATTATGTAGGGAGAAGCGGAGCTTATGCCGGTGTAAACGGATCATATTTCTGTCCCGCATCATACCCATCCTGCGCAGGAAAAACAAATTCATTTGATACGCTTCTTATGAATAAAAATAAAAAATATTTTAATTCTGATAATAATATTTATTCAAATGTTCCGGCTGTAATTTTCTCAGGAAATTCTGCAAGATTTGTCGGAGCTAGTTCGCAATGGGGAAGAGACACTGGGATCGATTCTGTTTTAGCAAATCAACCTCTTTTGGTTTCCGCTGGACAAGTAGTTTTTGGAGGAGATGATGAGGTTAAAAGAGCCGGAGCTGGATCAAGAAGCTTTGTAGGATCAAGCGGGTCAACTGCATACATAGGAGTGGTTCATAATGTAAATGCGGCGCAAATGGCTCGAGTATTACAAATCATGGGAATCCAAAATGCTCTTAACCTAGATAGTGGAGGCTCAACTGCGCTTTGGAGTGGAGGATATAGAGTAGGTCCAGGTCGAGCAATACCAAACGCAATTTTATTTGTTAGGAAATAACTATTCGGGCATTCCAGCGAAAGGATCACCTGTCTTAACTCTAAATGTAGAAAAAGGAATTACTCTTTGTCCTTTTGGCAATACTCCCATAACATGTCCATTTACCTTTAATCCTAACTGCCATGCTTTCAATGTCCTATGATGCATATCACCCAATACGACTATTCTCTGAAATTGACCTGGCCTGTCTTTAATAGGAATCTCACCAATCCAAACTGGGACATCCAGGCTTTCTCCCATTTCAGCATTTGAAGCAGTAACTAACTTTTGCGAATCCACCCAAGTTTGACTAGCAAATAATTTCGAGGGACTTATCTCTCCTATGATTGCTCCAGGCTGAACTTCCGACATATCCATTTTCTTAAACTGGCCATAAGTAAGCCTCTGGGGATCTGGAACTTCCGGCATAGTAACTGTAGATAAATCGCGACTTCTTGATTCTGGACCTATATCTGACATATTTATATTGTATCAAATAAAATTTTCAGGGAAATTTCAGAAAAGTGATATAATCTAGCCTCATGAGAATACTTGTAATAGAAGATGAACATAAAATTGCAAACTCTCTAAAACAAGGCTTAACCCAAGAAAAATACGCAGTGGATGTGGCTTATGACGGGGAGGAGGGCTTAGATCTTGCCCTTGGAGAAGAATACGACGCTATAATTTTAGACCGAATGCTTCCTAAAATTGACGGAATTGAAACCCTTAAAAAAATAAGAGAAAAACAAAATCACACCCCCGTTCTTTTCCTAACAGCAAAAGGTGAAATCGAAGATAAAATAACAGGTCTTGATAGCGGAGCAGATGATTACCTGATTAAGCCTTTTGCCTTCACCGAACTTTTAGCTAGAATTCGCGCCTTAACCCGTAGACCTAAAAATTCAAACGGATCAGTCCTGAAGATAAGAGATATAGAGCTAAATCCAGTAAGTTTTGAGGTTAGAAAAAAAGGAAAAATAATTGACCTATCAAATAAAGAATTTTCACTTTTGGAATATCTCATGAGGCATCCGAATCAAACAATCAAAAAAGAACAGATCATCGCACATGTCTGGAACTATGAAAGTAATGTTTTACCTAATTCAGTAGAAGTATACATAAAACATTTGAGAGATAAATTGAATGAATCCGAAATCATTAAAACAATAAGGGGATTCGGATATAAAATAGAATCATAGTATGTTTGAGAAAGCTAGAATTAAATTAACTGCTTGGTACTTAGTAATAATAATGTCTATCAGCCTGCTTTTTAGCTTGGTAATTTATCAAAGTGCAAATATGGAATTTGATAGATTTGAAAGAATGGAAGATAGAATAAGTAAAGATTATCAAAAAAAGTTATTCATGCTTCCACCTAATGAAAATCATAGAAAAGATTTTATTATTTTTACACAAGATGACTCCGATACAATCCAAAAGGCCCGAGAAAGATTCCTAATAATGCTTGGTTTTATTAATCTATCAATTCTAGCAATTGCAGGAATTTCAGGATATTTCTTGGCTGGGAGAACATTAAAACCCATAAAAGAAATGATGGATGAGCAAAAGAGATTTATTTCTGATTCCTCACACGAACTTAGAACTCCCATTGCAACTCTAAGAACAGAAATAGAAGTAGCTTTAAGAAATAAAAATCTGTCTTTAAAACAATCAAAAAGCGTATTAAAAAGTAATCTCGAAGAAACTATTGGACTTCAAACATTATCCAATAATCTTCTAGAGCTAGCCCAGAATGGAAAATTAGTTAATAAAAATAACTTAAAAGAAATATCTATAAAAGAAATACTAGAAATAGCAATTAAAAAAACAGAAATTTTTGCAAAGAAAAAAAATATTAAATTGGAAAAAAATATTAAGAATACAAAAATAATTGGAGTAAGTGACAGATTAACCGAATTATTTGTAATCTTAATTGACAATGCTATAAAGTATTCAAAAAACGGCCAAACCATAAAAATTAATTCAGACACGGAAAAGGGAAGAGCACAGATTCAAATAATAGATCAAGGGATTGGTATTTCAGAAAAGGATTTACCACATATTTTTGATAGATTTTACAGAAGTGACAAATCAAGAAATGAAAAAGGATATGGACTTGGCCTTTCGATTGCAAAAAAAATTACCGACCTCCACAATGGCTCAATCTCAGTAGAAAGTAAACTGGAAGAAGGATCCAAATTCATAGTTAGTTTTCCTCTAAAAGGCTAAGACCTATATTCTTAGCCTCGCAAGGCCTGGCCTTGCAAGGCTAGCGAACTATAAGATCCATTATTCACGCTTGACAGATATCAATTATTAAATATAATCTTACCGTGGGCTGGAAAGAAAGATCAGCTGCTCTAGGTATAGCATTCACGATGCTTGGAGTTCCAGTTGCTGTTTCTGCTAATGAACCTCATCCTTCCCCTGAACAATCTTCAAAAGGAGAAAGCATAAGGCCTGAATATCAAATTCTTGTTGATGCTATAGATCAATTGGTTGACAAATCTCAGGAACCTGAATTCTGGGCTACTTTTAGACAAAGACTTATTGATAAGCCACAAGATTATTTCTCCCATGACCTCTTTAAAGATCCAGGCGCTCCCCTAGATCAAGCTCCGGTTCATAGATATTTATATGGTCAAAAGCCAATTTCCGCAAGCACGCCTAATGACTGGTCTGTTTTTTTAATAGTAGAAGATTCTGCTGAATTAAATCCGGGAAGACTACGGACATCTTTATCTCTAAACTTCAATGAAGAAGGAAAACTTACCAATCCTCAACAAGAATCTATTCTTTTTTCCTATACATTTCAGCCTGATTTTTTATTACATGCAATGAATGATTATTTTCTAATACCAGAAGAAATAACTAACTTAACTCCTGATTATGTAAATGATCCTAATCTTCCATATTTTCAAAGAGTAGGTATAGAAGGGGACTCAACTATAGTACAAAGAGCTACGATAAACGGTGTGGTTTCAATTGAAACAGATATCCAGTAAATTTATCTATCAGAGGCTACGAAAATCGATGCTACAGCTAGTGCTCCAACTACAACTACTCTTTGAATATTTACTTCTCCACTAGCTTGAGCATTCGATAAAATAGACATAGCGCCAAGAACATTCCATGAAGCTATTAATGTTTTCATATCTCTTAAATTAAATCTAAAAACATCAGGAAGTGCTGGGTGTGGAAGTTCTGAAACTGGATTTCCATAAAAGGAGCTACCGCTGACGGGTGCGTCGATTTGAGGAGGAGTCAATCTTTCAGCTCCAGCAAACCTACCTCTAAATCTTGGGTCTTGTCCCTCCTCATGATGTCCTTCATGTTCTACCATGTGCAGATTCTAGCAAAAACCATTTAGCCTCGCAAGGCCAGGCCTTGCGAGGCTAAAATATTATAGGATATGCATGATAAGCCATTTTTCAGATTAACCTACTAATATGGTTTTATGATAAAACATGGAAAGGAGGTGAATAATATTAAAAACAAAAAACTAATTTTTCCAGTAATGGCGCTTGCTGTTCTCGCCGGAGGGCTCCTGACAGTTACAAACGCTTCCGCTGCAGATTCATCAAATCCACATGATGCAATCGTTCAGAAAATAGCAGATAAATTTGGACTCAATAAGGATGAGGTTCAAAAAGTATTTGATGAAGAAAGATCAGCTAGGCAGGCTGAAATGCAAAAAAAGCAGGAAGAAAAACTAAATCAATTAGTCAAAGATAGCAAGATCACAGAAGCTCAAAAAACACTAATAATAAATAAGCAGAAAGAGCTAAAAGAAAAGCATGAAGCCAATAAAGACAGTTTTAAAAATAAAACTCCAGAAGAGATGAAAACTCAAATGGAAAAAGAAAAAACTGATCTTGAAGCTTGGGCAAAAGAAAATGGAATAGACATAAATTATCTCATGGGAGGTAAATTTATGAAATATGGAGGTCCTCATGGACCAAGGTAATTTAAATCCATCAAGTTCTCAAAACTCCCTGAAAAATGGGGGTTTTGAGGTTAAATTACGAAAATATGCTATACTCTTGGATTAATGGAAATAATTCCTCAATTAGCTTTAATAGCTCTTTTGGTATTCCTCAACGGATTTTTTGTTGCTTCTGAATTTGCGTTAGTTGCCATAAGAAAAACCAGAATAGATGAACTAGTTAAAAAAGGAAATAAATCAGCATTTCTCGTCCAAAAAGCTTTAAATGATATTGAAACTTATATTTCCGCAACTCAGCTTGGGATCACTCTTGCAAGCTTAGCTTTAGGATGGGTAGGGGAACCTTTTTTAGCACATTTTTTTGAAAAATATTTTAGCAATTTTTTAAGTAAAAATTTAGCTTTTATTTCCGCTCATGCTGCAGCATTTGGAGTAGCATTTTCGATTATTACATTTCTTCATATTGTTTTAGGAGAACTTGCTCCTAAATCCATAGCGCTTCAAAAAGCTGAAAAAACATCTCTGTTAATAATAAGGCCTCTTATTCTTTTCGCAAAAATATTTAAACCATTTATTTTCGTTCTTAATGGCGCAGGAATCTTAGTTCTCAAACTCGTAGGCTTCAATGCTCCATCGGGACACTCCTTAGTTCACTCAGAGGAGGAGATAAAAATGATACTGGCTGAAAGCGCACAAGAGGGTGCAATCGAAAAAAATGAAGCAGAAATGGTTTATAGCGTTTTAAAACTAGGGGACACACCTGTAAGTAAAATTATGATCCCAAGAAGCAAAATAATCTCTTTCGAAAAGGGAACAGAACTAAAGAATCTAATTAAAGTTTTCCAAAAACATCCACATAGTAGATTCCCGGTATTCGTAGAAGATATAGACAATATTATCGGATTTATTCATGTCAAAGACGTCTATAAAAATTTATTCACTCAAAGTAAATTTGAAAGTTTTAGAGAAATTTATTTAAATTTTTTAACCAGAAACAGAGATAGAAAGCTATCAAAAATGAACATCATAAGAGAAATTCCCAAGATTTCTGAAAACAAAAAAATAGATGATGCCATGATTCTTCTTCGAGAAAAAAGAGTTCATATGGCAATTGTAAAAAATGATAAAAATAAAACTGTTGGTCTTATAACACTTGAAGATCTAGTTGAGAGCCTAGTAGGAGATATAAAAGATGAATTTGAAATTCCAAACTACGAAGAAGGAAAAACCAAAAAAGTTAGGAAAATCACGTCTTTTATAAAAAAGAGGATTTAAAATTAAAATCTTCTTCCGATAAAAATAACTATAACAGCTCCCAGAGTTGCCACACCTATGCTATAAACGTTAAGTCCAGTCACTCCACTATATCCCAGAAAATTCATTATAAACCCTCCAACAAATGCTCCGATTACACCAAAAACAATGTCTTTTATAAAACCTTGCTCCTCATTTGTCTTCATTATAATTGAGGCTATCCATCCTGCTAAAAGACCAACTATAATCCAAGAAATTATACCCATAATTCACCTCCTTTCTAAAACCTTTGAAACTCGATAATTCATACTCCCAGATCTTTTATCTTGTGTAATAGTGTAACCCATTTTTTCGAAAAATGGCCTTGAATTCCCAGGATTTGGTACAATAAATCCCTCAATTTCACTTGCGCCAATTTCTCTTGCTATTCCTTCTGCAGATCTAACTAATTGAGTGCCATAACCTTTTCCGCGGTTTTCTTGCTCGTCTACACTAATGACTTGGATTCTAACTGTTCTTAAATCTTCCATGAAAGTTGCAAATAAATACCCTTCAGGTTCAGGCGATTTTCCATGATTAATTAAAACTGAAAAATCACCTACATGATCTGGTCTCTGTGTTGTTTGACCATTTTCCGAATCATAAAACACCTGAGGCTGGACAGTTGCTCTTGGCTCTTGCACAGGTGAGCTAACTAAGTCTGGCGTTAATTCTGACATAAAATCATTATACCATCTATTACCGGGACTTGATTTTTTTTAAAAAATACCCTATAATATGCAATACTATGGGACGTAGAGAAATTCTTATAACCATCGGTGTCGTACTATTTATAGTCGTTTTTATCGTGCTTTTCATTTTAAGCCGAATTCAGCCTGTTGTATCAAATACGAATAAACAAAGCAATTCCAGAACCCCAATCGTAGCTAATAAAGCGCTCATTCCTGTGGCAAATATCATGAGTGATCCACTTGTTTATGACGGTCTTACTGTTGAAGTTGATTCAAAAGTTACTGACTGGATTACAAAAAGAGTATTCACAGTTGGAAATAATACAAGCTTACTCGGAGGCGGTAGACAATTAATCGTGGTCGCACCTAGAAATTTTGAACTTCCTAAGGATACCGAAGGCAAAGAGCTAGGAATCGGAGAACTTGAAAATGTACATCTTAAAGGAAAAGTAAGAATCATGGATAACGTTGAGCTTGGAAGAGTAATGGGAATTGATCTTGAAGGATCAGACATAAAACTTGATGACGGTATTGCGGGATCATTTACAGAAGCTAGCGTATTACTTTTGGATTCTGTAGAAAAAAAATAATTACTTGGTAACTTTTTGCCAACCAATAGGCACCTCACACATAGACCCGAAAATTTTAGTTTTTCCTGAAACCGGATTTTTAGCAGATTGAGCCATAAAAGCCGTACAGTTTTTACCTCTATCTATATTCATGCCAGTTCCGATAAAAAGCCAATACAAAATTACAGCAAGCACTATGGTTCCCGTCAAACCAAAGATCTTCATGGGAAGAGTCAAGAGAAACATAAATTTAGTATAGCAAATTAATGGGGAAGACTCATGTTACTATCAGGTCTGTAATTTCCAAAATTTTGGCCATTTAAATGAGCAATCACTGCTTCCATGGGAAAATCTCTCGATCTTAACTGTGCGATTCTATTCTTGGCAACATCGTGAATTCTGGTTGGATACAAACCCTGATCTAAATTATGCGGATTTCCTCTAAATGCATGTTTTAGGAACATTGCCTGAAATGCATAAGCTTTCACTTCCTCCTCAAGGGGACCGAGAAAAGGACCAATAGTATGACCATATTCATGTCCCAAAGTTATTATCGCTTGATCTTCATTTGGGACCCTGCCTTCACCAGAACCTAAAATGTAAGTATCAAAAGTTCCATCGGGAAATCTCCTCGTATATCCTACAATACTATTAATTATGTATTCGCTATATCTTCCTCTAAGGCTACCTTGATCGACCACTTGCATAAATGTTTCTTCAGGTAAAAAATAAATGTTTCGTCCATCTAAAGGTAGTGCTACTCCCATTTCAGCGCTCATATTATGTAAAACGCCTTTGAATCTGGAGAGAACAACTTCACATTCTACATCTGATTTTCTACTGGTATCTGCTTTTAGTAAATTTGCTCTATCTTTATTTACCTCAGGCTCCGGCCTAGGAGGTAAAGACGTAAAGCTTACATCTGGAAAATAACCAATCTCTAACATAAACGTGGATTTTAACAGAAATCCGTAGTAAGTTCCAGCCTCGCAAGGCCAGGCCTTGCGAGGCTAATCTTTTTTTAATTAGCCTGTTCTTCTTTGCTTCTTGCGATCTCTTTCCGCAAGCTTCCTTCTCTCTCTATCTGCTTTCTGAGCTGCGAAATCTGCTTCAAAAGGAACCGGTGGCTGATCTGGAACAGCATATCTTTGTTTGGCTGCTCTAGCATAATCTCCATGACTTAGCCGGAAAGCTTTAGGAAGCGAGGAGTCAATTGGCTGATGATTTCCTCCATTTAGCACTGTTGAAACTTCAGAAGCAGTTGCTGCCCGCACAGATGTCCCATGGAATCCTCCTTGCCCCAAACCAACACTAGCCTCTCTATGTCCAATATCATATTGGTAAGCTAAAAGTCTTTGCAAGGGAGTTAAAGGCCTTTGTTCTCCATTATTCGGGCCATGCGGTAGTGAAAATCCATTTTCGACATGTCTTCTTCCCATATTAACCGCTAAATTTTAATCAATTTTGCTAGGAGAATCAATAGCCTCGCAAGGCCAGGCCTTGCGAGGCTAGGTGAAGATAGATTTATTCAGAAATTATGATCTAAAAAAATTCCAGATAACATCTGTCGCAGGAAAACTTTGATTCTTTATTTTTTTCACTATTTCTAAAACACTTCCTGGCCAAACATGTCCACCACTTTTTACTGAATAAAATTCTGATTTAACACCGTCTTTGCAGTCTGGAGAAGATTCATGAATTACTAAATTATTTTCAGAATTTATAGAATTTGAACATTCATTTATTTTTTTCCAAAGCTCTTTAGAATCCTCAAATGATTTAAAAGAACCATCCTTCTTGGTATTCAAACCGCCCTCATAGGGAATTCTGCTGTCTTTCATGCCGTGGATAACCAAAACTGAAATTGGTTTTTTCGGATTAGGAATAATATATGGAGGAATTTTTTTATAAACTTTTCCACCAATTGATCCTGAAACAATAGCTACTGCTTTATACCTGTCAGGTGTTTCTGAAGCAATTTTATATGTAAGTAGACCTCCATTTGAAAAACCAACTAAAAATACTCTGCCAGGATCGATATTATTATTTTTAATTAACGTATCGACTAAGCTATTAATATATCCCACATCATCAATTCCTTCCAAAACACCATTTCCACAACAGCTTCCACCATTCCAAGATAAATTTTTATCCTTATCGCTTTTTGTGCCATAAGGATAAACAACTATGAATTTTTCTTTATCAGCTTTTCTACTCAGCCCTGAATAAAACTCCATGAGCCTTGGGTTGTCCTTATAACCATGAAGCGCAATTACCAATGGCATTTTTCCAGAAGACTTAGGGGAATGAATTAAATATTCTCTTTTTACTCCATTTATTTCAATATATTTTTTATGAGTTTTCAAAAAATTAAAGAATATGACTGTGATAATAAAAAGCGAGATAAAACTAAAAATTAAAAAAAGATATTTTTTTCTAGTCATAATTCAATTCTAATAGAAGCTTTGTGCATTAATTTTGAAGCAGCGTCCAATTCTTTGATACATAAGGCTCTGAACACAAATTCCGATTAATGCAGCAGGGTCTGCGCATTCCTTTGTTTAGTTTATCTAGCATAACTTCCAAATGTTTTTGACGAGTTTCTGGTGTTTTTACAGCCCGAATCCAACGGATCCAATCCCAACGGGCTAGGGGAGTGATGTCATTAAATAAATCCATTGCTTTTGAAGATGAAGCTAAAGCTTCCTGAACATCTTTTGGAATTTCTGGCTCTACCCAGTCTTTTGTAGGCTCTAATTCAACTTCTACCAAATCTCCTGCATTTGCTTTTGCTTTCTTAAGCAACTCTTCATCTGGGCGAAACCAATGACTAGGCTTAAGTCCAGGTCCGTATTTACCATCAGGCTCAAGTAAAGTTATAAAGGGAACACTATTTATGGTTCCTTTTACCATTACCATTCCGCGAGAAGGAAGCTGTGCCGAGGCGTCCTCAGGAAGTCTCAAAATCGTCCAGTCTTTAATTTTAAATAGTTTAGTCTCAAACTGAATCATAGTCGTATTTTATCAAAACTTTACTTTAATAACTTGTTATAATTTCTGCAAATATGGATGAGATGTTAAAAAGCATATATCAGTCATCGCTAGAGCATCGAAAAATTCATCTTTGCGGAACGGTTCCATATCAGAATGGAAAATTTCTGATAGATTTTGTAAAGTCCACAAATGCCAAAAAAATTTTAGAGATAGGGACTGGAGTCGGATACTCAACTGCGTGTTTATCTCTAGGAAATGAAGAAGCTATTATTGAAACCATAGATAAAGACTCCCTTCATATTTCTCTTGCAAAAGAAAATCTTAAAAACCTAGGATTAAATGAAAGAATAATTTTTTATGAATCCCTGGCAGAGGATATTTTTCCTAAGCTAACCGGACCTTATGATTTAATTTTTTACGATGGATATACACCTCAAAAAAAATTTGTAGAAGTATTTGAGAGAATTTTAAAAAAGGGCGGAACCCTTCTAAGTACGAATTTATTTTTAAGTGATCCTTTGGGAGGTGGGTATTTAAAATTATTAAAAAGTAGTTCGTGGAACACAAAAGTAGAAGGCGACACCGCTATTTCTATTAAGTTATAAATTGGGGTGGATGACGGGGATCGAACCCGCGACCCTCAGGACCACAACCTGATGCTCTA